>CAKPHZ010000001.1 GCA_934162265.1 uncultured Bacilli bacterium
TTATATAATAAAATTTATATTAAAAAAACTAACTATTTCTAGTTAGCGTTTATTACTTAAACTCGAAAAGTTCGAGTATCAATCAATCTGGTGCCCATAATGAGATTCAAACTCATGACCTTTTCCTTCGGAGGGAAACACTCTATTCAGCTGAGCTATATGGGCAGGATAGATGACTACTTAAGATAAGTAATCATTTTTCATTTAAATTTGTAGCGTTAATTGCTATTCCCATTACAAATACATAACTAATAATATATATCCACATCATTAAAATAATGATACTAGATAAATTACCATAAAGCATATTATAGTTAGCAAAGTATTTTAAGTAATAACTAAATATTGCGGTTGCAATAGTCCAAATTACAGTAGTAAAGATTGAACCATAAGTTGTACTACAACTAGGAATTTTTTTGTCTGGTGCTATTGTATATAATAGTTTTAAATTTGCATATATCATGAAAAATGTTGTTGGCCACTTTAGTATTTTGTAAATCATTTTTGCATGATTCATCATATCATTAGTAGCAAAAATAGATAGTATTTTTTCTCCAAAGATTGGTACTAATAGTAAAAATACAATTAATAAAAGGAGAAGGAATAATAATAATACTGATTTAACTCTATTTTTTAGCGTATCACTTTTTTCTACTTGATATAGTGTATTTGCAGCATTTATAATTGCGTAAGTACCGTTTGATGCTACAAATAAAGCAATTACACTAAATGCTCCTACACTACTATCAAAACCCTTTCCCGATATAGCTTCTATGATAATATTTCCTGCTTCTTGAGGAAGTAAATCATGAATAAAAGTGATAACGGAATCTAATGAAATGGAAAAATAAGAAGCTATGGCAACTAAGAGAGTAATAATAGGAAACAGGGCTAAGACAAAGAAGAAGGCAACATTTCCTGGTAAAACTCGCATTTCCATACAATTAAATAAATTGAATGCTTTTTTGGCATAGTACTTAAAATTTTCCATTTTTTCTCTCCTTTTATTTTCTCTTTGCTTTGTTTTTCATCATCATTGCGATGGCTTCGTTGATTGCATCATCAACAGTTTTAACTTCATCTAAAATCATACTATATCCATATTCACATCCTAGAGAGTTAGGTATATTTCTCATCATTCTAGTTAGTTTTTTTGCATAATCTGTAACATACTTCTCATCGTAGCCAACTAAATAAATTAAGAATTCATCTCCCCCACTACGAATAATATCTGTATTTTCTAATTGATTGTTAATGAGAATACTAGCTACTTTTTTGATGATTTCATCTCCAGCTTCTCTTCCTAGAGTATCATTTACTTCTTTTAATTGATTTAAGTCAAAGACAATTACACTTTGTGGGAAAATTACATTATCATCCCAATCATAAATATTGAAATTTAAATAACTTCTATTTTTTAAAGAGGTCATAGGATCAATATATTTTAATACTTCATCTTTACTAATAGATTTATTGGTAATACTTTTTTTACTTAGGATAAGTGTAGAAATCATTAGAACTAATACAAATATAGTAATAAAAACAAAAGCTTTTATGGTTGTATAATCTTTATCTATTGTAATATCCGTTCTATATAAGTATTTTATTTGTTCATAACTAATATTACTAACATAATAATTAAATAATTGATTAAATGTTTCATTAGAAGAATTCATAATAAAATGATAGCCATCTGATAGACTTGATTCATAATTAATTTTATATTCTTTTAATTTATTATCTTTATAGTAAAGGTAGGTTTGTTTATCTAATAGAATGATGCTGTTATCATCGATATTTCTTAATAATTCATCTGTATTATCATATGATATTGTTTTTACATTATTTTCTTTACATAATTGATATAATTTACTTCCATTTACTGTAGATACTTTTTGAGATTGAAGTCCTTTAATTGAATTCATTAAGTAATCTTTCTTACTTAAAATAACATACTTTAAGTCTGCAATAGAGGTAGTTAAGTCATATTTCATATTCATTTTAGAATAGTCAAAATTTCCTAAAGCAAAGTCTACTTCTCCTCTTATTAAAGCACTTTTTAATTCATCAATATTTTGATAAGCTTTCACTTCAATATCAGTTCCAGCTACCTTATTAAAATCAGTTAAATAATTAGAAATTGTTCCAACAAAATCTTTTTGAACAGTATTTTCATATGGCATATTTATAACATAGCCATAGCGATAAGTTTTAGCATTATAATTTTTTCTTAATAAATCACTTGTATTCGTACTATCAAAATATAATTTTAAGTAATTTTTACTATAATCACTTTCATATTGATTTTGGATATAATTTAAATAAGATTTTTTTAGAATTTGATAGATAGTTTCTTCTTTTACTCTTAAGATATAATTTAGTTTTAAGTCTGTTAAATGATAGCCTACTTGTAATTTATTTTTTAGAACAATATCCATATATTTATTAGAAGGTAAAACTATGTTATCAAATTTATTTTCTTGATAATCTTTAATTAAGTCTTCTACTTTGTCATAGCTTGTTAATTCAATATTTTTAGGAAAATAATTTTTTAATACTTCTTCATCTTCACTTAAATAAGCAAAATGTAGATTTTGGTTTAAATCAATTGATTGATTTTTATCTTTGGTATATATGGCATAATAATCTTCATACAAAACAATATCTTGTTTTCCTATCTTTTCGTTATTTTTTAAGACTTGAAAAGAGATTGAACTATAATCAATTTTGCTATTTGTATAATAAGATACTTTATTAAAATTAATTTGATTTTCTTTGGTTGTATAATCTAAGAAATCAAAAATCATTCCTTCTCCGTTATAGCCAAAGACTGGGATATCGTTGTATACATCAATATCAATTACTTTATTTATATTGTCTGATATCCATTTTTTTTCTAAAACGGTAAGGCTACTTTCATCTTTACTGAAGTTTAAAATATAAAATACTGCCCCTGTTAAAAGAATACAGACAATAATCACAATGGTTATGATTGTATTTCTTTTTTTGTTCATTTTTTCTCACCTAACTTTTAATCCAGCTGATGCTATCTAATTCGTTACTTTTGTTTCCGGTTACAATGAAACCTTTATCTTCTTGGTTTTCGTCTGAAACTTGAGTTAGATAGTAACCAATGTCGTAAAATTTCTTTTCATCATCACTGATTTTGGCTAGAGATTCTGTAGCAATTGCTTTCGCAGTATCAAGGGAAGTTTCTCTTGTGTATTCAATGTGAATATAAATAATTTTGCCTTGAATTCTAATACTAGCGTCATTGACTTCATTTTTTTCTTTCAAGAAAGATACGACTTCTTCTTGTTCTTTTTTCTCTACTTTGTGGCTTTCTATTCCTTTTAAGCGATCACCATATTTGTTACTTCCTCCAACGAATAAATTGAAGAAGACATACATCATCATAATGATTACAATTAATGCAAGTAAACAAATTGCAGATAATAGTTTATGTCTTAAAATTAAGTCCTTTATTTTTTTCATTTTTATTCCTCCTATTTTCTATCCTAATTATACTATAAAAAATTTTAGATATCAATTTTTTTGGATGGTTTTAAAATACTTATTTAGATTGGACACTTTTTTTATTTTTTTGATAATTGGAGATAAATTCTTTTTTATATTCTTGATAAGTATCATTTTTAATTGCTTCTCTTATTTCTTCCATTTCTCGTATTAAGAAACGGATGTTATGAATGGATAGTAAGCGTTGTCCTAGTGTTTCGTTTGCTACGATAAGGTGTCTGATGTAAGCTTTGGTATAATGTTTGCAAGCATAGCAATCACAGTTTTGTTCTATCTTTGTAAAGTCTTCTTTGTACTTTGCATTTTTGATATTAATTTTGCCTTCTCTTGTGAAGGCATGACCATGTCTTGCTAATCTAGTTGGTAGAACACAATCAAACATATCAATTCCTCGATCAACTCCTTCTACAATATCAATAGGATCGCCTACACCCATTAAATATCTTGGTTTATCTTCTGGTAGATAGCGAATACCGTCATCAATCATTTTATACATTGTTTTTTTGTCTTCTCCGACAGATGTTCCTCCAATAGAATAGCCATCAAAATTTAATTTAGAAGTCTCTTTAGCACTCCATTCTCTTAAATCTTGATACTCTCCTCCTTGAACTATTCCAAATAGGCTTTGTCTTTCATTTTGATGAACGGCTAATCCTCTTTTGGCCCATCTTAATGTTCTTTCTGTACTTTTTTTAGCGTATTCGTAAGTTGCTGGATATGGTATGCATTCATCAAAGCTCATTGCAATATCACTATCTAATTTATTTTGGATACCAATTGATTTTTCTGGAGTTAAAAATAATCTTTCTCCATTTAAATGGCTTTTAAAGACAACCCCTTCTTCAGAAATATCTTTTGGTTTAGCTAGAGAAAAGACTTGGAATCCGCCTGAGTCTGTTAAGATAGGTCCATCATAATTCATAAATTGATGTAATCCTCCTGCTTTATTTACAATATCTTCTCCTGGGCGTAGCCATAAATGATAAGTATTGCTTAAGATAACGGCAGATGAGGCTTCTTTTAATTCTCTTGGATCTAGGGTTTTTACTGTTGCTTGAGTACCTACTGGCATAAACATTGGGGTTTCAAATTTTCCATAATTGGTTTCTAATGTCCCATACCTAGCCTTTCCATCTTGATGTAATAGTTGATATTTTACTTTCATAATATCCCTCTTTCTTACTTGGTATTATATCATTTTTTAACTATTCTGTAAAATAGAACAATACATAATAAAAAGTTAATATTTTGTTAGATTAAAAATATTAACTTTTAGTATTTTTTGTAAGAGATTTTTTCTTACTTTCATTTAGGACTTGTAAATAATTATAATTTTTTTGATATTCATCTCTTGCCCTTTCATCATAAGAAAGACATGCAGATATGATTTGATAATTTTTATTAATTCCTACAAACCAATCTTTATTTCCAGTGATAACTAAGAAATCTTTTACCTCTAAAGGAATATAAAATTCTTTTTCTTCTCTCTTTTCTTTTTCACTGATTGCTTTTTCCTCTATGCTACTGTAATAAATACTATTGATAAGCATATGTAATCTTTCTTGATCAAGTTCTGTTGTAGGATCAAAAATATATGGTTTATTTCTTTTTTGAGGAATTCTTACTGGATTATCATAATACTTAGGAAGAGCATTTTCTTTTTTTGCTATAATATAATTCGTTACTTCTTTTTTCATATAATCATTATAGCAAGTACTTCTTAAAGGAATATAATGTTTGAAATCAATTTTTTCATCAGTTGTTTGACTCATATATTCTGGATAATGAATATCTGTCATGGTAACTAAATCAATATCACATCTTTTATCTTCTATAATTTGGTTACTCATCTTTTTCAGTATTTTTAATATCATAAAAAATAAGTTTGGATCTTTAATGACAGGATCAATACTATTAAGATTTAGCATATTTCCATTTACTGTTGCAGGAATTACATATCTTACTTCTAGATAATCAATATAAAATACTGTCCCACATGGATTTAATAAGCAATAATTTAAAAACTCTTCTCCCTTTCCTCCTACTTTAAAGCAAGATCCTGTATCAATACCACTTACTAATAAATATTCATCCTCATAGTCTGCTGATTGATAAGAGGCAGATTCAAATGAACCATAAATCTTAGGAAGAGCTCCTGCTATTTTTCTTTTTCTCTTTTTATGTAATTCTAATGTTCTTCTTAATATTTCTTCTGGTGGTTCTGTACAATATTTTCTTGATTTTAATATTTTTGAAAAAGTAGAAAGGGTAATATCTGTTTCATCTGGTTTTTCTTGATATAAAAATAATTTAGAAATATCAATAATATCTAAAATAGAATGAATAGATAGAGAATTATCATTAATAATCTTTTCTTCTATACTAGCATAATTTTTGATAATCATAGGAAAACATTCTTCAATTCCTAATGCTTCATGATTGAATACCATTCTAAGTAAACAGTCGTTATCTTTTTTATAATTTCCTAATAAGAAGCTAGAAAACTGTTGATTGGGAATTGCTTTTCCTTGATGATTAAATTGATAGTCCATTTCTATATTTGAAAATATAGTATACAATTCCTTTAATTTTATTGAATCTTTTCTTTTTACTTCTTTGTAATGTTTAATATTTCTTGTAATTTCTTTTTGTTCATAATAGTCTTCTCTTTCTTTAATCACTTTTAGAATTAAATTTTTAAGTTGTTCCTTTCTTTCTTCTGGATAAGGAATTTTTCTAACTTCTTTTAAAGCACTCATAAAAGGAAAAGCATTTTTTCTTAAATCATAGCCACAAAAATTTTCAAAAAAGAGGATATCATTCTTATCTAAAGCACTAAGAATATCTTTTTCTATTCCAAAGTAATAAAATTTTTCTTGATTTTCTAAACGGAATTCTCTTCTTTTATCCTTAATTAAAGCGATACTTGCTCGTTTGATTGAGGCTGGTGTAGCATAAGTAAAATAATCTTCTAATATTTTTTTTGTATTATCATACCCTAGTGCTATATACATCTTAGAAAGAGTAATTAATAATTCTTCATGAGAAATATCATGATCTTTTGATAAAGCAATTTCAATTAAAGAATTCATTTGTTTTCTAGATACTTTTTGAAAGTATTCTTTTGTAAATGTTTTTCCTAAAATAGTAATTTTATCTTTATTAATAGAATTTACTTTTACTAAAAGATGAAATTTTGTATAGATTAATAATTCCCATTCATTTTCTATTTTTAAAAGAGCAAGAGAAGAAAAGTTTTTATCTTGTTTTGCGTTTTCTACTAATCCTTCTAAATAAGAGTCTAAAGGGATATGTTTATCTTCTAAAATTTTATCATTAAAAATAGTATTTAAATTAGAATTACTTAAAAGAGAATAGAACTGATGAAGAGGAAGTTTTTCTAAATATTTTTTTACTTTTTCTTGAGCAATTTTAGAATGGTTTAAAGTTTCGCTATTAAAAATAAAATTTCTTATCTCTTCACTGACTAAATCTAATATTTCTTTTTTTAAACGATTAGGGGGAAGGGAGAGAATTTTTTCTAATAAACTACAATCAGATAATAATATTTTCTTTTTATCATCCGATAAATTTAGAAAAATGATATTTAATTCTGTCATACTTATCTTTGCAAATTCTTGATTGTGAATTAATTGTTGTAATTCTTCTAAAGATATGTTTTGAAAATACTGACGAAGTTCTACTATGTTTTTAGTTTGATTGATCATATGAATACTCCTTTTTACTAAATATAGATAAATTGTATCAAAAGATAAAGATTTTATCAATCTATTTTATTTTATTAAATACTAAAAAAATTAGAGATAATCCCTAATTTTTGATATTTTTATTGTTCATTTATTACTTCATTTATTTTATCATGAGCCAATGTAACAGAAGGCATATTAGGATTCATCACATATAATTTAACACTAGGCATAGAATAAGTTTCACTCATACTTCCAGTACCATCTACATATTGACGTTCTATTTCAAAACTATTCATCTTATTTAATTGATTTTTTACTAATAGAGTAATCAATTCTTTAGGCATGTCTGTTCTATATAAATCACTAAATGAATTTAGTAGACTATCATATTTTAAAAGAATACTTCTATCTTTCATTATCTTTTCTAAGACTGCTGCTAATACTTGTTGTTGATTCTGTACTCTATGAATATCTCCATTACTGTATGCATATCTTTCTCTAGCATATGCTAAGGCTTGTTTTCCATTCATATGATTAATTCCTTGATTAACAGTCCATCCTTTAATATGAAATGACTGAAAAGTAATATCACTATCTATATCTATACCACCTACTAAATCTACTAATTCAACAATAGATGACATACTAACTTTAATAGAATAATCAATTTTAATATTAAATAAATCTTCTAATGTTTCTCTACTCATATCAACACCATATATACCAGCATGAGTTAGTTTATCTTTAAGTCCACTTGTACCATGTAACTGAACATAATAGTCTCTTGGAATACTAGTTAATAAAATTTTATTTGTATTAGGATTAATACTAGCAATCATATTAACATCACTTCTAGAATTAGCAACAACACTATTACTTCTACTATCACTACCAGATATATAGATATTAAAAGAAGATAATTTTTCTATCTTTTTACTATTCGTTTTATTCTTCTTTTCGATAGGATAAGAATCAATAATTCTAATAGAAGAATTAAAATCTTGATATTGTTCTTCTAACATATCTATATAACTATCTTCTATAACAATAGCATCTAATTCCTTATCCATAAGATTATAATATAACTTACTAATATCATATTCTTGATAATCAGCTTTAAGTTTATTTTCAATAACCTCTAAATAATTATAATAATCTGTCTCAATAGATAGATATCCTATTTTTTTATTTACTAAGTCATCAATCTTCTTATATTGACTTTTCTTAAGTACAATAACATTATATTTTAAAGTTTCTATCTTATTATTATTAAAACTATGATTTAAATAATTAATCGTCTTGCTACCATACCAAATTCCTATTATAGATATAATCAATATGAAGATATATATTATGATGCTTAAAACTTTAAATACTTTTTTCTTCAGATGAATAAATATAAATCCTAATATATTTAAAAGAATTAATATTCCTAAAAAAACATATAAATATTTATTAGGAATAATATTTATATCATTCACTATCTTATAACAATAAATAGATAATAATAGCATTATTATTGCAATAATATTTTTTACTACTTTCATTCTTAATCTTACTCCTTATTAATTTTTATTGATTTTTTTCTTAATACAACTTTATTTTTATTTATATTTATGTATAATAAGATTAGGTGGTTAAGTATGAATAAAAAGAAAGTTATTATTTCGTGGTTAATGGTAATGATATGGATGGGTACTATTTTTTATTTATCGAATATGAATACTGGTGAATCTAATGGTAAAAGTAAAAAAGTAATTGATAAAGTGATTACTACTACTATTGATACTACTAATCAGACTGGTATTACAGATGAGCATCCTACTAATAGAGAAAAAGAAAAATTAGTAGATACGTTAAATAAACCTTTAAGAAAATGTGCTCATGCTAGTGTTTATTTTATATTAGCAATATTAATACTATATTCTTTATTAAATACTTTTAATCACTTAACTCATCAATATTATCTTGCAATTATAATCACGATAGTGTTATGTTTTATTTATTCTTTAAGTGATGAATATCATCAAACATTTGTTCCTGGTAGAACAGGACAATTTAGTGATTGCCTAATAGATACAGGAGGTTCTTGTATAGGAACTCTTTTCTATACATTAGGTAATAAAGTATATAAAAAAAGAAGAAAAAGGAAAGGATAATTGAATGAAATATTTACTAATATTTGGGCTACTAGTTTTCATCTTCTTCATCTTATTATTCATCTATTGTGCCCTAGTAGTATCATCTAGAAGTAATAATAAACATTAAACTATTAACAAGTATTTGTTAATAGTTTTTTATCCTTCAAATATTTAATTGATACTATAATTTTTAAGACATTATTTCTAATTTAGAAAATTTAACCTACCTTGCATTCATCCATATATTGTAAATAATCCTCCATATTTATATTACATTTTTCTATTATTTCGTATTCATCTATATCACTTTTGTAACTTAAAATAATTTTTTATTATAAATATAAAATGAATTTTCTAGTTGTAAAAATACTATTTTGTTCAAAATTTATTTTAATCTCTAGCAAATAAATCTCTAGTATAAACTTTATCCATAACATCTTGAATATTATTGTCTAATCTATTTACAATAATAACATCAGATATTTCTTTAAATTCATCTATATCTTTAATCACCCTACTATTAAAGAAATTATCTTCTTTTAAAGTTGGTTCATAAACAACAACTTCAATTCCTTTAGCTTTAATTCTTTTCATTACTCCTTGAATAGCACTTGCTCTAAAATTATCTGAACCAGATTTCATTGTTAATCTATAAATACCAACAATTTTTGGATTTTTCTTAAGAATCATATTAGCGATATGATCTTTTCTCGTTTTATTAGATTCAACTATAGCACTAATAATATTTTCTGGAACATCTTTATAATTAGCTTTTAATTGTTTACTATCCTTAGGAAGACAATATCCACCAAATCCAAAACTAGGATTATTATAGTGATTTCCTATTCTAGGGTCTAAACATACACCATCAATAATATCTTTAGTATTTAATCCTTTTAATTCTGCATATGTATCTAATTCATTAAAGTAAGCAACACGAAGTGCTAAATAAGTATTAGCAAACAACTTCACAGCTTCTGCTTCAGTAGAACCCATATATTTAATTATTACATCATCTTTTAAACAATTATCCTTTAAAAGATTAGCAAAAACTTTAGCTCTATCACTTATCTCTCCTACAATAATTCTAGAAGGATATAAATTATCATATAAAGCTTTACCTTCTCTTAAAAATTCTGGACTAAACATAATATTATCAATACCATATTTTTCTTTCATTGATTTAATAAATCCAACAGGAATGGTAGATTTAACAACCATAGTTGTATCAATATTCATTGAAATAACTTTTTCGATAATATCTTCAACAGAAGATGTATCAAAATAATCTTTTTCAGAATCATAATTAGTAGGTGTACTAATAATAATAAATTTAGCATTAGTAAATGCTTCTTTGTAATCTAAAGTTGCTTTTAAATTTAATTCTTTTTCTTTAAAATACTTCTCAATATATTCATCTTGAATAGGACTAATTCTATTATTAATTTTTTCTACTTTCTCTGGAATAACATCAAGTGCTACTACCTCATTATTTTGACTTAATAAAGTTGCTAAGGATAATCCAACATATCCTGTTCCTGCTACTGCTATTTTCATTTTAAATTCCTTCTTTCAAATTATTTATTTTTATTTTATATACTTTAAACATTCAATAAAGTAATTGTTATTTACTATATCACTATGATTAAATTTATCAAGATTAAACTTTATATTACTATCTTTTTCTTTTAAAAAGTATACTTTTTTAAAGGTATAGTTAATTATACCATTTACTTCATTTCTATCCATATTAATAGAATCAATATAGAATATATTATTAAAATCTTTATCAATAACATATTTCATAAAACTATGATTATTACTTAATATAGTGGGATACTTTCCATTTCTTAAATAATCTTCATTATTAAATTTATAATTATATATTTTTATTTCTTCTAATATTAAATCTACTATATTAAAGTTATAATTATAGTTAAAATTTATATTTCTAATATAACTATTATTATTTCTAATTGCATTAGATAAAGATTCTCTATCTGTATATATTTCTTCTTTTGGAATAATATCTTCTTTAGGTAATATAAATTCTTTTTCATTTATAGAATTAGATGATATTATGTTGTCTGTATTAATTGTAGGAATAGAAACAACATCTAAAGAACCATCATTATCAATATCTTCTAATACATATTTATTCTTCTTTACTCCTAGTTTTTTCAATACTTTATTTAAATCTATAACTGATAATATATATTTAATATTTAAAATACAATAAATACTTCCACCTATTAAGACTTGCAAAAGCAATCTTAATATAGGAGATAAACTAATATTATTTAATGGATATATACATAATAACATTATTATTCCTTTTATAAAGAATGGAAATACCTCTTTTATATATTTTCCTACTGGTAATTCTTTTCTTACTGCAAATGTTTGATATAACATTACAGATACTTCAGCAGCTATTGTTCCTATACATGCACCTATACTTTTTAATCTTGAAATAAATATAAAATTTAAGATTAAATTAATTAATGCTCCTAAAGAAACAGATATAATATAAACTTTATCTTTTTCCTTTGGAATTAAATACTGAGTTCTAAGAACATTAGCAAAAGATAAGAAAGGTAAAGTTGTTGCTAACATTATCATTAAGATCCCTGTTTTTTGAAATTCTTTTCCAAAATAGAATGGAGCAAAATGATAAGATATGCCTATTAATCCAAAACACATTGCAAAAGACATAAACATTACAAATTTTATAGATTTTTTTATATACTGTTCAACCTTACTTAATTCCCCTTTTGCAATAATGTTTGATATCCTTGGTAGCATTACTGTACCAAGTGCTGTAATTAAAGTCATTGGCATACTTATAATTTTTTCAGCATTCTCATAATAACCAACTTCTGTAACGCTTGTCATAGCACCAAGCATAACTTTATCCATCATTTTATATAAACTAACAGCAACTACTGGTATAAATAAAATTAAATTGGGTTTTATATGTTTAATAATATCTTTTTTATTTATAGGCACAAAAGATATTTTTTTCTTTAAAAATCCCCATAAAATTAATTGACTTAAGCATGTCATACCAGACATTATTAGTGTATACTTCCATAAATCATTTTTTCCTTTTACTAGTAAAAATATTAATAAAATATTCCCTAGTTTCACAAAAGTATTTCTAGTAATTGTTTTTTTAAATTCTTCCATTCCAAAGAAGAACCAGTTAACATCTAATATTGCTGATAAAACAAACAAAGTTTGTATTATTGCTATATTTTTGTATTTTATATCAAACAAACATATATATCCAATATAAGCAATTAACATTATAATTCCCATTAACAATTGAAATAAATATATACTCCAAAAAGTTTTTGATAATTCTTTTTTATTATCTCTAACTTTTGCTATTGAGCGATTACCATAATTATTAACCCCTAACAATGTTAATAGCATAAAGTAATATACTATTGAATATGTATATGAATAAGTTCCTACCCCTTTAGCGCCAACTACCCTAGCAAGATAAGGTGCTGTAATCAATGGTATTAGTAAAATTAAAATTTGATATATAAGATTATATATAAAATTCTTTTTTGCACTATTCACAATTATCAGCATCCTTTTTTGCATTAAACAATTGACTAGAGAAATACATCAACATCCAAATGAAAAAAAGTGCAAATGTTCCAGAATAACTAAATGGCTCAGTTATCCACATAAAAGCATAAGAAATCATTGTTGAAATAAATATATTTTTGATTTTAGTATCCGTACATTTTAAAATTCTTTTACTAACAACAAAAATTAAAGCAAATATATAAAGTAATAATAAAACTCCTCCTTCAAACAAAAAATTTAAAAATTGATTATGTGTTGATGATGCCCCTAACATTAATGTTCTTTTAATTGAATCAACTCTACCAATTCCTATAATTGGGTGAAGTTTAAAATATATTAATGCTTTATTCCAAATGTCTATCCTTCCAGAAAATGTAATATCTTTATGCAATATATTTTCAATAAAATTTCTAAAATAAATTTGAATGTTTGCACCTATTATGAGAAATGACATTATACCAGAATAACAAAAAGCTTTGAATGGTGTAATTATTTTTTGAAATAGTTTTTTAGTCATAACAATATATGAAAGAATAAATATTAAATATCCTAACAATCCGGTTATTGGTTTGGTAATTAGCAGTGTAATTAATACGCAAAAAATATAAAAATATGATCGCAATCCAATTTTTTTATTCTTTATATAATCAGCAACTAATATCAAACATGTTCCTGGTAATAAATATCTAATGGCTACATTAACATGATCAAATAAATAGTAATTTCTTACTGTTGAAACATGATATAAGCCATCTGGGAAAAATATTACAATAAAAAAATTAATATATGTAAGAACTTCAAAAGCAAAGGCTGGTGCTCTCAAATATTTTAAAACCTTATTTTTATCAAAATATCCCCATAATAAAAAACTCATAACAGAAATTCCATTTTCAAACACTAGTGAATATAACGAACCATTGTTCAATATTGTAGGAATTAATAACAATAAGTAATAGCCACAAATATACTTAACAAACTTGCTAAAAACTATTTTTTTATTTAACAAACTTACAGAAATAAAAGTAAATAAACTTCCTATAAAATAGTAAATAGATATTTTTTCTATATAATGACCCAAGCATGGAATATATATGGTGCAAATAAAATTAAAAAATAAGAAAAACATTATTATTTTATCTTTCACATCTTTTATCATATATGTTTTCCCCCTCTATGTAAGATAAATATTGCTTTGACATATCGTATTCATTATATTCAAGTGCAGTTTTTATTGCATTTCTAGAAAGTTTATCTATTTTTGTTTTATCTAATTTTTTAATTTTTTTTATGCATTCTACTAAAGAATTTATATTAGGACTAACCAAAAATCCATTATCGCTATCGACAATAATTCCATCTATTCCTTCTTTCAGAGTGCCAATAGTAATACAACCTTTCGACATTGCTTCTAAATAAACCAATCCTAATGTTTCTTTTACACTTGGCATACAAAAGACATCACTTTCTTCCATTGTTTTTAAAACTTCTTTGCGAGATTTTTTTCCTAAAAAGCAAACATTTTTTTCAATTTTTAAATCAGATACTAGTTTCTTATACTCATCATTCATTTTTCCAACACCAATAATATCTAACTTCCAAGTATTTCGATCAAAAGTAGATAGGGACTTTATTAATAAGTCTAAATTTTTTCTTTTAATTAATTTTCCAACATACAAAAATTTTAGCATTTTAGTATCTATGACTTTTTTATTTTTTAGTTTTATAGTATTAACCCCTGAATTAATAATTCTATCATCTAAATTTTTTAAATTAAATTTTTTAACTTCATCATGAATAGCCTTACTTCTACAAAAAACTTTTTGAAAATTTTTTTCTAAAAACTTTTTGAATTTAGTCGGATGTTTTTTTAAGTACTGCAAATCAGTTTGATGTAAAATGGCATATTTATTATTAGAAAATATATTAACTAAAAATTGTGAGGTCGAAGGTAAATGAAAAACAATAAATTTATAATTTTTTAACATGTTATTTTTTTTCAAAATTCTCTTACTTACATAATAATCAAATGAATTTCCATTTATTTGATTGGGAATTAAGTTTTGTCTTTCAGATATGACGACATTAACATTATCACAATCATAATTATATCCATTTAAAATTTTTTTCATCTTATTAGGAGTTATAATATTTTTTATTTTTGAAAAACCATTAATATAATTAAAAAGAACATTAACATTATAATCATTAGTCCAATATTTTACCAAAGTATGAACACAATCAGAATCTTGTATCAAATCATTTCTTCCCATGATTTTATATAAAGGCGTTACTACTAATACATCATCCTTCATTTTTTTTCTCCTTGAATTTTCATATATATGTCAAAGACATTTTTTGCATTATTTTTTGAAGTATATTTTTCAGAAGATACTCTCTTAGCCTCGTTACCGATTTGATTTATTTTTTTCCTATTCTTTATACACCATTCTATTTTATTTCTTAAACTTTCAATAGATGGATATTCAAAAAATAAACCAGTTTCATCTTCTACTATCAATTCCTTATTTGCACCTGTATTAGAGGCAATAGTGCATAACCCAGCCATCATATATTCAACTGTAACACGACCAAATCCTTCAGAAAATGAACACATAAATCCAATATCATATCTATTTAACATTTGTCTAATGTTTGGTTGGTACCCCAAAAAATTAACCATAGAATTCATATTATTTTTATTAATGTATTTTTTTAAAGTTCTAACATAGTCACTAGGACCATCTCCAATAATATCAACTTTTATAAATTTTTTATATTTTTCTTCTAAATTATTAAGCGCTTCTAACATTATATACTGGCCTTTAGATTTGCTTATTGAGCCACTAAAACAGCATTTAAGCAATTGAGAATTTGTTTTTATATCATTATATTCAATTTGTTCTACTCCATTATACACTCTTACAATTTTGTTTTCGTCAAGACCTTTATTTACCCAATGATTTTTTACTGCATCAGAAATAGCAATAAAATAATCACAGTGCTCATTCATAAATTTTATATAATTTTTTCTAAAAGCAATTCTATTATAATCTAAATCACCAAATTCTCTCAAATGCCAAACGTGGGGAATATTATATTTTTTTGATAATATAGCCCCTATATCACAAACATTAACGTTAGTATGAATTATATCAAAATCGTTAATATCTAAACTTGATTCTATTTTTTTTAAGGCTATCAAGTTTTTTATTTTATATTTTAAATAAAATAATGGCAATAGTGTATTTCTTATGAATTGTTTCTTTTTGGTTCCAGCTCCCATCATAAAATTACCATGTCCTGTCACAACATATTTCCAACCATTTTTTTTACAATAATCTGTAACATTTCCCAGTTTACTTACTAGTAAAACTGGTTCTATTCCATAGTCTTTATTTAAATTTGTTAGCATTTCTAACATAGAATGCACGGCTCCATACATTTCATCTCTATCAGAATGTACCATTAATAACTTCATTATTTAGCCCTCCTTTAATTCCTAGTTGGTTTTAATTTACTTTTTTGAAATAACGGTTTTAAATACGAATGTACTATTCCACAGCCTAATATCATAATTCTTCTAGGAAAAAGCTTTATAATAATATTTCTAATTTTTTTCTTACTAGTTATGACTTCTTCTGATAAAGGTTCAGATGCCCACTTTGTATTTTTATATATTTCAATATAGTGATTTACTAATGGATGATTACATTCCTGTATCCAAGGTCTTCCCTTCATAAGAAAACAAGTGGTAAAATGGACTATTGATGGATTTTCTATTGCATCTTTATACTCTGAAAAACTAACCTTAATATGCGGCTTTCTAAGTCTATTTAACTCTTGATAATTTGTCATAAAGAATACCGATGTAACGTTAAATTTTAATGGTAATAACTTTATTTCATCTTGAGCAATTTTACAAATTGCATCATTATCTGGAAATTCCAATATTCCATTATACTTTTTTATTGCATCTACTAAAAGTTTTTCCATCTTTTCTTTTCTATATTTTTCTAGATCAATCAATAACACACCAGAATTGATGTAACAATTTTCATCTTTTATTCCCAAATTTTTTTGATATGCTATACTTCTATAGTCATTAATTGCTCCAAAGATTTTTCCATTTAAGGGATACTTCCACATATCCAACAATGACTTTACAACCATTGTATCACAATCTAAATATATAACTTTTTTAATATCTTTAGGTAACAACGTATCTATTAAAATTCTCGAAAACATAGATGCAGAATATCTCTTAATATCAACTTTTTCACCAATCAATTCATCAAAACTTGGCATTTCAATAAATTTAATTTTATCTTTCACATTAAATTTTTTTTCAATTGCAATTAATCTTTTTTTATTTTGGGCAGATATTTGTTGAGAAATAATAAAAACATTGCAAATATTATCATTATTTGTTTCAAAAAGAGAATACAAAGATACTCCTAAAACTTTTGCGAAATTATCATCTGAGGCATATAAATAATTTATTGCTTCTTTATTTTTATTCATAAAACCACCTCATCAAACTATTTTTATTATTTGAACTAAACATTACTTAGCCCCCTTCTTCATCACTACAACTGCAATTGTTTTAAAGAAACATTTTATATCTAATAATAGAGAACAATTTTGTGCGTAGAAATATTCTAAATTTAATCTTTCTTCGTAATCAATATCACTTCTACCGTTAGCAGCCCACCATCCAGTAATTCCTGGTCTAACACTCTCATATATTTCATGATTTCCATTATGAGAATCTAATTCTCCAACAACAAGAGGTCTTGGGCCAATAAAAGACATATCTCCTTTTAATACATTAATAAACTGGGGCATTTCATCTAATGATGTTTTTCTTAATACTTTTCCTATTTTTGTAATTCTAGGATCATTTTCTAATTTTTGATTAGCTTCCCATTCTTTTCTATACTTTTTCTTTTTTAGTAATTTTTTTAATTCTTCATCCGCATTTGG
Source organism: uncultured Bacilli bacterium (assembly GCA_934162265.1). GTDB lineage: Bacteria > Bacillota_I > Bacilli_A > RF39 > UBA660 > RUG11198. The sequence continues at coordinate 17,975 of CAKPHZ010000001.1, forward strand.
TACCATACTTCTAAATTTATAAATATAAATTAACTTTCCATTTCTTCCTACTCGTTTTTGTGTATAAAAGATACTATTGGTATCTTTAGTTATTAAATACATTAATTTAACAATGATAGTAATAGGTAATAAAAATATAATTCCTATTAATGCGAAAAATATATCAACCATTCTTTTAACCCCAAAATATAATTTCTTTGAAATTGTAATACTATTTTCTAATTCTAACACTTCACTCTCATTCACTACATTCACTCCTAATATATTATTAATGACTTTATCAGTATTATTTACTAATAAATCTTCTACTACCTTTTTACTTTTAACAATTTTAAATAAATCTTTTTCTATTTCTCTATTATAGATATTACTACTACCATGATGAATATCACTTCCAATAAAATGAATCATTCCTCTTTTTAATAATTCTTTTATCATTTTTTGACTTTTTTTGCCATAATCTCCATATATACTTCCTATATTTCCTTGTAATAAGCATCCTTTTTTAATTAAATTTTCAAAGAATGAATAATCTTTATCATAAGAAGTATATCTTTCTGGATGGGCAATAATTGGGATTATATTTTTCTGTTTTAATTGATATAAGACTTCTTCTAATATTAAACATTTATTATTTAGTGGCAATTCTATTAAGAGATATCTACTATTATTTAGGGTAGATATACTTCTTAATTTTGAAGATAGAGAAGAATCAATATAGACTTCATTTCCTAAGTATAGATTGATATTAATATTTAATTCTTTTAATTTTTGATTAAGTTTTTTTAATCTTTGTTTTTTTTCTGTAATATTTGCTGTATAAATAGAACCTAGAATATAATGAGGAGTTAAGATAATGTCTGTAACCCCTCTTGCACTTGCTTTTTTTAATATTTCTATACTTTCTTCTAATGATTTTGCTCCATCATCTATGCCATATAATATGTGAGAATGGATATCTTTCATTAGTATGTTTCGTAATAGTTTTTATAATATTTGCTATTTGTTGCATCTACTCTATTTAGAATAATACCAGAAATATTTGCATTAACATTCTCTAATGCTTCTTTTGTGGCTTCTAGAGTTTCCATAGAAGTCTTTTTTGCTCTTGCTACAATTAATACAGTATCGGCAAGTCTAGTCATCACTAAGGCATCAGTCAATCCAATTACTGGAGTTGTGTCAAAGATGATAATATCGTATTTCTCTTTTAAATGTTCAACAACGGTTTCTATTTTTTTACTTTCTAATAAAGCACTTGGATTTGGTGGCATAGATCCTGTTGTTAAAATATCTAAATTATAAACTTCTGTTGGTTTGATATATTGTTTTAAATTCTTTTTCCAATTATCATCAATTAATAAATTAGATAATCCTAATGTAGGTTCACTGCTATTTGTAAATAATTGGGATTGTCTTCCTCTTCTTAAATCACAGTCAATTAATAATACTTTATCTGTACTTGTGGCAAATGAAGCAGCTAAATTAGCTGAAATAAAACTTTTTCCTTCATTTGCTACTGAACTTGTAATTAAAATTGTTTGAATTTTTTTATTAATAGATGAAAATTTTAAGTTTGTACGAACGGTTTTAATAGCTTCCGTTACCGAAGATTTTGGATAGCGATTAATTAATATTTCATTCATGACTATTCCTCCTCTTTCTTCGTTCTTTTTCTTGTTGTCTTTGTTGTTTTAGTAGTTTTTGCTGTTGCTTTTGCTGCTGTTTTTGTTGTTTTAGTAGTTTTTGTTGTTTTTTTAGTAGTAGATTTAGGAGATTCTACTTTCTTATCAATTTTTTCAAATTCTTCATCTGCTACTGTAAGATTATTCTGAATGTGTACTTCTTTCTCTTCCTTATTTTTTTGATTCACTAATTTTTTAGCAATAGGAACTTCTCCTAATACTGGTAAATTTAGCTTGTCCTCTACTTCTTTTTTACTCTTTACTGTTCCATCAAAATAGTACATTACAAAAACAATACCACAAGATAAAACTAATCCTAAGCAAGTAAAGATAATCATTTGTTTGACTAAATTAACATTATAAGGAATATCTTCTACTACTGCTTCATCTATAATTGTTACATTCTCTAAGTCATAAATTTTAACAATTTCTGCTTTAAATACACCAGCAATTTGATTAGCAATAGATGCTGCTTTCTTTTTACTAGCATCACTTACCGTGATTTTAATAATTGAAGTATCACTAGCCGATGTTACTGTAATGTTTTTCGCTAACTCACTTTCTGTTAAATCTAACTTTAAGTTTTGAATAACTTGGGATAAAATCCTTCTAGATTTAATTAACTCACTATAAGTTGATACCAACTTTTCACTAATGGTTAACTCATTTTGTGTTTCGTATGCGGTTGTTGCCCTGTTATTTTTTTGTACCAAAATAATTGTTGTTGTACCATGGTACATTGGTACTTGAATTTCCTCTACATAATAGTAACCAATTAAAGCAACTAAAATAGTCATTAAGATAATAATATATGATTTTTTTAAGTAATACTTTAATAGATCCATTAAATTTAATTCTTCCATAACTCCTCCTCTTTCAAAATTTGGTTTTTATCTTACCACCAAAATTAATTTTTGTCTACTAAATAGTTAAGTTTTTAACTTCATTTTTTAGATTTGTTATATTCTGATTATTGATTAGTATTTTAAGCAAAAAAAAAGATTGATATTTAAAGTTAAATATCATATCTTATTATCTTAAAATGTATATCCACCATCTACACCAATATTTTGAGATGTAATATATCTTGCTTCTTCACTACATAAGAATGCTACCATATTGGCAATATCAATAGGATCTTGAGGTTTACCATTAGGAGTTCCTTTATTCCATTCTTTCCATACTTCTTCTCTTTTTTGTAAATCACTTCCTGCAATTTGATCAAGTATTTCTTCCCACATACTGGTTCTAATAATTCCTGGACAAATACAATTGACTGTTACATTATCTAATGCGGCTTCTCTACCTAAAGATGCTGTTGCTGCTAGAACAGCTGCTTTAGTAGCACTATAAACACTGAATCCTCCTAAGCAAGCTTTTGCTGCGATTGAAGACATATTAACTATCTTTCCAAATTTTTGTGGTCTCATTAATGCTAGTGCTTCACGACAAGAATATAATGTTCCTTTAATATTAACATCTATTGATAAATCTATATCATGTAGGCTTTGTTTTGTAATTTCTTCCGTTAAGCAAACTCCAGCACTATTTACTACAAAATCTACTCTTCCCCATTCTTCAATTATTTTTTCATACATTTCATGTACACTCGTTGGATTAGTCACATCTAATGGATAAGCGATTGCTTCTTGACCTAGTTTTCTGATTTCATCGCAAACTTCTTCACATCTTTCTGGAATTTTATCTGCAACTAATACTGATGCACCATTTTTGGCAAAAAGTAAGGCACATTCTCTACCAAGTCCACTACCGCCTCCTGTTACTAATGCTTTTTTTCCTTTAAAATTAAATTCCATTTATCTTACCTCTTTTCTATTTTCTTTTTAATTATATCATAAATTAGTATAAATATATGAATAATCTTTAAAATACTTATTATTTTTTTACTCTGGTAATCCTCCACTTAGTGTTAAATGGACGGTTGCATCATCTCCTACGATAATTCCTTCTGGAATACTTTGAGAGACAACATAACCTTTTCCTTCTAATTCATATTTTACCCCCATTAGTTTTAAAATATTCATGGCATCCTTATAAGATAATCCTACTAAATTGGGCATTGCTTTATTATATTTATCTGTTAATAATGCTACAACGCTTCCTTTATAAAGTTTTCGATTAGCACTTGGATATTGAGAGATAATTTTTTCTCCTGTACCTAAAACATATAATTTTGTATAACTTTCTAATTCACTTTTAATATTACTTGTATTTTTATTTCTATAATTTTTTACTTGATAAGTAGTTGTTTTATTATTATCCGATACAATATTTAAATATTTACTAGTATTTACAACAACATCTTTTACCGCAGGTGCTACATAATTTGTTGTATCTTTTGGTTTCTTTAATCCTGTATAAATAATAATTTCTGGATTATCAGCAGGATAAATTCCGGCAAAGGAATAAATATAATCTGATGCGCCTTTCATATAAGTTCCTGTTTTTTCATCATAGATTTGTGCTGTACCAGTTTTTCCCATCATAGGATATCCTTCCATATAATAAGGACTTCCTGTACATTGTTTAGAATCATTACAAACCACACTTTTCATTAACTCTTTAATTTTTTCTATACTTTTTGCATCACTTACTTCATCAATAACTTCTGCCATTTCTTCTTGTTTTACTTTCTTAGTATTAGAGTCAACTATCTTAGAAACGATATAAGGTCTTAATAATTTTCCATCATTACTGATTGCCGTTAGAGCTTGAACCATTTGAATTGGCGTAATGGTAATTGCTTGCCCAAAAGTTGCCGATGCGGCATCAACATCATAATTAAATCTGACTTTACCACTCACTTCTCGATTCAAAGTAAAACCTGTCTTTTTTCCAAATCCATAATTACTGTAGCAACTTTTTAATGTTTTTTTATCTATCATATTACTTCGAAGTAATCCAGCTGCTCCCACATTAGAACTCATTGCAAATCCATAATCATAAGTAATAGTTCCCCATCCTACTTTATTCCAATCATGGACAACTGTTTTACTTCCATCATTTGCTACATACTCAATTTCTCCAGATTGATAAGTACTATTTCCCTCATAATTTCCTTTATCCATAGCACATAAATAACTAAATATTTTCATTGTACTTCCTGGTTCATAAGAAAGTCCTGTCATTAAATCTACATAACTAGTCATATTCTTTTTATTAGGATCAAAAGAAGGAGAAGTACTATAAGATAAAATTGATCCTGTCTTGGCATCAGCAACAATCATAAATCCCCATTCTGCTTTACTATCAGTCATCATTTTTTTTACAGCATTTTCCGTAAATAATTGAATGTTGCTATCAATGGTTAAATAAATGTTATCTCCATTTTCTGCCTCTTCTATATATTCTCGTCCATTAGCTATTTTATACCCATTCCGATCTTTTTCATACGTTTTATACCCACTTCGACCAGTTAAGTTTTCATTAAAGTATTCTTCTATTCCCAGTTGTCCTACCTTCCATACATTTCCATCAGAATCTTTCTCATTAATAGTATAACCTACAGCATATGAAGCAAAGTCTCCGTTTGGATAGTATCTTTTTGTACTTGCTACAAAGTCTATTCCAGGAAGGTTTAGATTTTTTATTTCTTCCATTTGTATTTGACTTAAATTTCTTCCTCCAGGTCCAAGTTCTACTTGATAAGCATCTTTTTTTAATAAAATTTTTAATACTTCGACATCCATATTTAAATAAGGGGCTAATTTTTCGGCAGTAATATCTGGATCTACTACATGAAGTGGTTTTTCACTTCCCTTACTTCTACTTTTATCTAAATAAGCAATTACAGTATAACTTGCAACATCTTCTGCTAAAACATTTCCTGATTTATCTAGGATACTTCCTCTTTTTGGTAGTAGTGTTTCTTCTTTGGTATTTCTATTTTTAATAAATGCTGTAATGGTTTCGTTTCCTACTTGATAGTCTGTTGTACAAAGATAAATGATTCTTCCTGCAAAGATACAAAAAAGGAAGATAGTTAGAGGAAACATGATATAATTTGGTTTTATTTTATTTATATTTAATTTCTTTTTCCTCGCCATATATTCCCTTCTTTCTTCTTTTAAAATACTTATTTAGATTTATTTTATTGTTTTAATGTTTTCACTGTGATAAGTTAGTCCATATCTTTCACTAATTTCTTTAATATTATCTAAAGATGTCATTTCATCTATTTTCATATTTAAACTTTCAATTCTTTTTCTTTGTTTTTCTACTTCAGCTTCTTGTTTTTGGATATCTAAATTCATTTGGGCTAATGAAGTTTCGCTGCAAACTATTCCTACAATTAAAAGTATGATAATTACTGCGAATAATTTATAGATAAATCTTTCTAAACTACTTAAGAATGTTTTTTTCTTCTTCTTTTTCATTTTATTTAATCCTTTCAATTACTCTAAGTCGTGCACTATGGGCTCTTGTATTTTCATTTAATTCTTCCCTACTTGCTATAATTCCTTTAGAAATAATTTTATATTTTGGTAAATACTCTTCTGGAATAAATGGTAAATTTTTAAATTCTTTAGGAATGCTACTATATTCTTGAAACATATTTTTTACTATTCTGTCTTCTAATGAATGAAAGCTAATGACACAGCATCTTCCTCCTATATCTAATAAATCTAAAGCTTGTTTTAATCCTGTTTTTAAAACATCTAATTCATGATTTACTTCAATTCTTATTGCTTGGAAGGTTTTTCTTGCTGGGTGTCCATCACGCATTGCTTTCATTGGCATACTCATTTTAATGATATCTACTAGTTGAAAAGTTGTTTCTATGGGTTGTTTTTCTCTTTCTTTAATGATATTTTTAGCAATACTTGTTGCATATTTTTCTTCTCCATAATCTCTTAATATTCTTACTAATTCAGGGTAAGAGTATGTATTTACTACATCATGAGCAGAAAATGGTGAAGTAGTATCCATTCTCATATCCAATTTTGCATCCTGATGAAAACTAAAACCTCTTTTCGCATCATCAATTTGTACAGATGATACCCCTAAATCAAAAAGAATGCCATTTACTTTATCCACTTGATAATTGGCTAATTTTTCTTTCAACTTAGAAAAGTTACTTCTAATGATGGTGTAATGATTTGAAATTGTCTTTAATTTTTCATTACTTTTCTCAATCGCAAAATCATCTTGATCGAAGCCATATAAATGTCCATTCGTTAATTTTTTTAAAATCTCACTGCTATGTCCTGCATAACCTAGGGTAGCATCCACATAAATACCATCTGGTTGAATATTCAAGTTTTCAATCACTTCGTTTAATAAAACACTTTTATGATACATCAGCATCACCTCATACTATTTTTATTATATCATGAATTTATATGATTTCAAAAAAAAGAATGAACTTTACATTTAAGTTAACATTCTTATTTAATAAATTCTTTTAATTTATTTTCAGGAATAAATCCTACATTTCTTTTTAATTCTTTTCCTTTATCAAAAAGAATTAAACAAGGGATGCTCATTACTCCATATTTTCTAGCAAGTTCTGGATTTTCATCGACATTCACTTTCAGTACTTTAACTTCTTCTAATTTTTCTAAAATAGGACTTAACATTTTGCATGGTCCACACCAATTGGCATAAAAATCAACTAATACTTTTTCTTGAATAAGTTCATCAAAATTATTTATCATCATATCTCTCCTTTAACTCTTGATATAAATTTTTATTTTGTTGATATTTATCTATCAAAGACTTATCTTCAATAGATATTTTATTGGATTCTACTAATTTTTTGGCACTTTCTGGGGTAATTAATTTGTGGTCTAATAAACTAGTTAAAACAAGTGTATTAATTTCGTCGTTACTTCTTCCTTTTTTGTTTTGAATAATCTCCCATACGTCACTATAAACTTCTACTGTATCATCAGCCATTTCTGATAAAATAGGAGTATTTTTTAATATTATTCCTCCAAATTTTGAATTACTGATGAAAGTTAAATTGAAAAGTGGCATATTAAGAATGTAGAGAATGAAAAAGATATAAACATAATATTCAATAACTCCAATAAACAAGCCTATTAGTTTGGAAGGTAAACTTAAAAATACTGTCATTTTCACTAACCACTCTACTAATCCTGTTATTACAATTAACACTCTTAGTATGAAATATATGAAGAAAAATATAACCAAAAAGGAGATTAATTGATAAAGTAAAATATTTAAGGAATCAAGCCCACGAATAATCCCAAAAAAGTTATAGAACGGTAAATTCTCGTATAAAGTTACCATTAATTTGTCTTTTAAGTAAAATGCTACTAAAACAACTAGAAAAAAGCCAATAAAACGGGTTAATTCTTTAATTGCCCCACTTTTAAATCCAATCAAACCACCTAATGCTAAAAAGACGAGAATAAATACATCTACTAATCCAATTACCATAATACCTCTCCTCTACTAGTAATATTATATAACAAAATATTTTAAAAATAAATAAATTTATGTTAAAATAAGAAAAGAAGAGGTGAAGATATGCAACAAACTACAATTACTCTAAAGGTATGTGAAGAAACCAAGAGACAAATGATTGATTTTTTTACTGATTTAAAAAGAGAAAAAACTCCTCCTTATGCTGTATTTCAAGCAAAAGATGGAGATACTGTTGTTACTTTATATGAATCAGGTAAAGCTGTTTTTCAGGGAAAAGATGCAGATTTAGCTTCAGCATTCTGGATTGAAACAGAAAAAATTCATAACGGTTCTGCGGTTACTACAGACAGCAGGGAAAAAGAGAAAAAAAAGGTGGAAAAAATTCTTCCTATTCGTATTAATTCGATTGGTTCAGATGAGGTTGGAACGGGAGATTATTTTGGTCCTATCGTTGTCACTGCTTCTTATGTTAGTAAAGAAAATATTGATTTTTTACTTGATTTAAAAGTAAAAGATTCTAAGAAGTTGAGTGATGAACAAATTATTCAAATTGTACCAAAGATAATTCAAAGAATTCCTTACCAAACTTTTATTTTAAAAAATAAAGAATATAATCTTCGAAAAAAGGAAAATATTAATATGAATCAAATGAAAGCTATTTTACATAATAAAGTATTATATGAACTAAAGAGCAAAAATTATCCTTATCAATATATTGTTGTTGATCAGTTTGAACCAGCGGCTAGTTACTATAAACATATTCATGCTTCCACGAAAAAAGTAAATGATATTTTCTTTTTAACGAAAGCTGAGGATCAATGTTTATCTGTTGCTTGTTCTTCTTTAATTAGTCGATATATTTTCTTAAAGGAAATGAATTCTTTATCTAAAGAAATTGGAATGAATCTACCTAAAGGTGCTGGTCCTATGGTTGACGAGGTGGCAAAAAAAGTTGTAGAAAAATATGGAAAAGAGAAACTAGATGAGATTGCAAAATTGAATTTTAAAAATACTGATAAAATTTTATCTAATATTTAGTATAAAAAAAAAATACTTACTCATATTATTAATGGTGATACTATGAATAATATCGATGTAAGGAAGTATATCATTAATAATTTTAAAGATGATTCTATTGAAGAAATAGAAAAATCTATTGATTCTTCTATTGAATCTAAGAATGAAGATCCTTTGATTGGATTGGGAGTTTTATTTGAACTCATGTGGAATTACTCTAATAATGATACCAAAAATACAATTTTATCTAACATAAAAAAAGGCCTTACAAATTAAGGCTATTTTTTTATTCGTTTTTTGGCAATGCTTTTTTCATAATCGTAATTACCTTTTAATAAATGATAGAATTTATTCATCTCTTCTTCTATTTCTTCTTTTACCCATGAATATTCTTCATCGTCTACAACAAAAATATCACTCATATATTCTAGTAAGTTATTTTTAATTACTTGAACTTTTTCATTATCTTGATGATAATTTATCTTTTCCCATTGACTAAGGAAATCTGTTATTGCATTTTTTTGCCTTTGAGCTGATCTTGTAGATTGATATCTCAAGATAAAGTTATCAATATCTGTCTCTTCTACTCCTAATTGATATAGTAAGGAAAGACAATATATCATCTCTTCGTTGGTTAATTCTTTTAATAATTCATTGTGGTAAAGATTATAGTATTTTCCTAGTTCTTTTCTGATTTTTTTATATTCTTTATCATTTAAGTATTTCTTTTTTGGTTCTAATTTTTCAAATGATATCTTACTTTTATTTTGTTCTTTATTTCTTTTTTGATAATTTTTATTTAAAGTTATTTCTATATATTTTAATATTTTTGTGGATACTTCCATATCTTTTAAAGAAAGAAGAATATTTTGAATATCTTGTTCATCAAAAGTATTTTGTTTTTCAAAATATGATGAAAGAATTATTGCATTACTTTGACGGAATTTAGTAATATTTGTTGCGTGTTTTTCAGAGAATGAGAAAATTTCTTCTATTTTTTCCGTTAATTCTGGATTTGTTTTTGCTTGCTCACTTAAAGGTCTCATTTCATTCTTCAAAATAAGCTCGTAGACTTCTTTTTTTGACATTGTTTTAAATTGGTGATTTTTGACATCATTTATGTTAACATAAATGGTATCTTCTTCTAAAACATTTACCTTGATATTTCTTTGGACAAGCATAAGAATAATTGATGTACATTCTTTTGCGTTTAAACCAGATTTCTCTAACAAATCTGATAAAATTTTAAAATCCAAAAAAATATTTTCGCTAGGTTGTTCTAAATTTTTTAGTAAATTTAAAAAGCTACTAGCAATTATATATTCTTTATCTAATTGTTTTAAGGCTTTAATATATTTTTGTGGTTTTTGTTCATCTAGTGCAAGTAGAGCTCCAGCTAAGAATCCATCATATGTTTCTTTTCTGCTCTGTTCCAAATAATTAGAAAACTTCTGTACGGCTTTTGCTGTATTCATAAAAAATCTCCCCCTTTTTCCTCTGTATTTTATCATAATCATTAAACTCTGTCAAAAAAAATTTGACCTTAAATAAAATATAATATACAATATTATTGTTAAGGGGAGGAATGAAAGATGAAACAAATCATTCAAAAAAATGAACAAGAAATCGAATTAAGATTACAAGAAATTGAAATAGAAAAAGAAAATATTAGAAAAATATATGATTATTATTTTGATGCAGAAGAAAAATTTACACCTGATAAAATTATGAATTTAATTGTTATTTTAAGTCGAAGAAATCATCAATTGATGGAAAAAATTAATTTAGAAAAAAGAAATTTTTTAAATACCTATCATATTATTAATCATAAGTATATTTCTGCTTTAAATGAGTGGATAAATGGGAACAAGGCTAGCTATGATATATTAATTAATGAACCAAATTTTTTCTTTTTTGAAAGTGCTGTTGCTGAATTGTTAAACGAAAAGGAAGCTAATAAATTATTGCTATCTGAGGTAAATAAAATTATAGAAGAAGAAAAATTATTGTTAAGTCAAAAGAGGGCTAATGAAAAAAGGAAAAAGAAAAGATTGCTATTTAAACCAAAAAATGATAAAATGGAATAGTAAAGTTTAAAATGTCCTCGTAGCACAGCTGGATAGTGCAATCGCCTCCTAAGCGATAGGTCGTGTGTTCGAATCACATCGGGGACGCCATTTTGAATTTTATTATTTTGTTTAGTTATTTTTTGTGAATAATATCAATCTCTTGAACCTTATATTTTAATATGAGGTTTTTTATTTGTCGTTCAAAAGGACCATCAGAAATAAGTGATGATCCTTTGTGTTGCTATTCGACTTTATATTCCTTTTTTTCCTTTATTGTGCTTTGATCTTTGATATTGATCTTCAAACTCAAGTGCTTCTGGACTTCCCCAGCAAAATTTTTCATGTTCTACTAATTTTTGATAATCTTCCTCTTTATATAAATAATCTGTATCTAAAATAACAATATCTCCTGGTTTTAATGTTTCTTCTTCTAAAGTATTTTGAATTCCTCGATTTTCATTATCTAATGATATATTTTTATTCCAATGAATTTTATTTTCTTTTAAAAGAACACCTAAATTTTGTGATTTAATATCAGCAAAAACAATACCCCTTTCTCTAAGTGAAACATAAAATTCATATAAATCCTCCTTTGAAATAAAAATACTTGTATCTACATTTTCCATTACTTCGATAGTTGTTTCAAGATTTGATATTTTGGATAAATCAATTCGAATAATTGGTTGTAAAATAGTTTTATCATAAGGAATGTTATAACTTCTTCTTTTTTTGCCAATTTTTATTATTTTACTCCCTATTTTTATTACTTCTGAGTAAGCTCCTCCTCCTATATGTTTTATATCTTTATATTCTAAATTTTCATGATTTAATATTTCTTCAATTAAATCTAGTACTAAATCAGTTAAATTTTCTAGTTCTGTTTCCTTATTTTCTTTTGGATTTACATCTACTTTTTCTGTCTTGGTGTATTCTATTTTTTCGGTTGTTTCATTTCCAAAATTTTTTATTATTGTATTTGATTTCTGTTTATTTGGAAAAAATAAGAACTCTATGTATTCTTTTTTGTTTTCTATCAAAAATTGATTTATTATATCCTGATTTTTTTCTTTGAAAAAATTTGTCCTTTTTTTTATTAGCTTCTTATCTAATCCGTTTCCTGTTAATAAAGTAAAAATATATTCATTTGGAATATTTCCTAATATTATTTCTAAATTATCATTAAAGTATCGTTTATTGTTTAAATAATTCATTCTTAATAATTCTTTAAATTCTCCTAGAGTTTTGCATTTTTGAATTAATAATAAATAATTATCTTTAATTGTTTGTCTTATTTCTTTATCTTGATACAGTACATTTACCATAGGAATTAAATCTGTATCACTACATTCTCCTATTAAAGTAGTATAATTTCTTCTTAATAATTCAGTAACTGGAACGTGTTGTAAAAAACTTACTTTATCATTTTTATATAAATCTGAAACCCATTTTGGGGTAACAGATTTTAAATGTATTGCTTTTTGAAGCTCTAATTCAAATTTTTTTGCATTCATAATTCTTTTTCCTTTCATGAAAATACTGATTCAGTATTTTTCTCTTATAATCTGCTTGGATCTATGTCAATTTCTAGTGATACTTTGCTATTGCCTTTATAGTGTGTATCTAAGTTTAATAAAGTACTTTTTAATCTATCATCCTTTTTATATTTTATAATACATTGTTGGTAATAAACATTATCTATTCTAAAGATATTTGCCATAGCAGGGCCTAATATGTAAGTGGTGGGACTTAGATTTTTTCGTAGATAATCCCCTACTTTTTTTGCTTCTTGGAAACTTAATTCATAATCTTTTGTAGAAATTCTAATTAAAATAATATAATAGTAAGGACTATAATTTAGTTGTTTTCTTATTTTCATTTCTTCTTGATAAAAAGCTAAATAATTTTGCTCTTTGGCTAAGGTAATGCTATAATGATTGTTGTTATAAGTTTGAATGACAACTTCTCCTGATATCTCTCCTCTTCCTGCTCTTCCTGATACTTGGCAGAGTAATTGAAAAGTTCTTTCACTACTTCTAAAGTCTGGTATATTTAAACTGGCATCTGCGTTCATTACTCCTACTAAAGATACTTTAGGAAAATCTAATCCTTTAGCAATCATTTGGGTTCCTACTAAAATATCATATTTTTCTTCTCCAAAGTCTTTGATAATTTTTTGATGAGCACCTTTTTTGGAAGTTGTATCCATATCCATTCGAATGATTCTAGCCTCTTTAAAATCGTGATGTAACTCTTCTTCTAGTTTTTGAGTACCTATTCCAAAATCTTTCATATTATGGCTGTGACATTTTGGACATTCTTCTACTTTTGATGAGGCATAGCCACAATAGTGGCATCTTAACATATTACTTGTTTTATGATAGGTTAGGCTAATATCACAATTTGGACATTTTATTACTTCACCGCAATTTCCACAACTTGATACTGAGCTATATCCTCTTCTATTTAAAAGTAAAATAATTTGTTCTTTCTTTGCTAGTTTTTCTTTCATTTTTTGAAATAATAATTCAGAAAAAATAAAATGTCCTTTTTTTACTTCTTCTTTCATATTGGTAATATATACTTTTGGGAGTTGTCCATTTCCAGCCCTTTTGGTTAAGGTTAAGAGTTCATAGACTTTCTTCTGTGCTCGAGCCATACTTTCTAAGGAAGGAGTGGCACTTCCTAATACTATAGGAGCATGATGATACTGTCCTCTTAAAATTGCAACATCTCTGGCGTGATATCTTGGATGATTATCTTGTTTATAAGTAGAAGAATGTTCTTCATCTATAATGATTATTCCGATATTTTTAAGGGGGGCAAATATTGCACTTCTTGCTCCAACAACAATATGTACTTCTCCATTTTTTATTTTTCGATATTCATCATATTTTTCTCCCTCGCTTAATCCAGAATGAAGAATAGCGACATCTTGTCCAAATCTTAAAATAAATCTTTCTACAATTTGAGGAGTTAAACTAATTTCTGGTACGAGCATAATCGCGGTTTTTCCTTGTTCAATTACACCTTTTATTATATTCATATAAACTTCTGTTTTTCCTGCTCCTGTTACTCCATATAATAAAAATATTTTTTCTTGATTTAATGAAGATAATACTTTTGATACGGCTTTTTGTTGTTCCTCATTTAAAATAACTTTTTTATCGGTTTTATCCGTTTCATATTGATAGCGATAACTTTCTCTTGTTTCTAAATGACATATTCCTTTTTTTAGAATTGTTTTGATACTGCTATCTTGTCTTGTGATTAATAATTCTTTTTTTACTAAAAAGTTTTCTAGAACTTTTTTTTGTCCTTCATAGCGACATTTTTTTAAGTAATTGGATAAATCTTCTTTGCTCCAATCTAAGATAAGATAATGGTTCATTTTTTTCTTAATTTCTGTCTTATTGCTTGCTTTTAATGCTTTGGGAAGCATAGCTTGATAAATGGAAATTCTTGAACATAATATTTTATTGGCAATAATTTTTCCTAGCCATAACATTTCTTCATTTAAAATAGGTGTTTCATCTACTAATTCTTCTATTTCCTTTAATTCATAGTCTTCTTCTAATTGATTAGTAATTTCTATGACAAACCCCTCTAGTTTTTGATATCCAAAAGGGACTTTTACTCTGGATCCTATCTTTATTTTTGATATCATATTACTAGGAATTTGATAGGTAAACATTTTATCTACTGCTTTTGCTGTAATTTCTACAATTACCTTTGCATACATCTTATCACCACACTTTTTGTTTTCTATGATATTTAATAATATTTTTTTACTATTCTTAGACCGATACTATTTGTTCATCCATGATAAGCAAATTTATATGATAAATTCTTAGATAAATTCTAAAAATTCTTTTATATTATTATACCTCTATTTCTCTTTGCTTCTCAATAAGTTAACTAACTTTCTTTCTTTTTTTATTTATAACTATTAGTAAATTTATAGTCGTTTAGAGAATAAATTGCTACGGAAATGATTATAGATTAGTGTTTTAAAGAAGAAAAAGATAAAATAGCTAGTCGACTAATCTATTCATAACTTTCGGTCCTTTTAGCTCGCCTTCGAACTTCAACACCTGGAATGCCGATGCGAACGGCTATAACGTCAATCCTTCTGGAATGCTTAATCATTGGGGGTGGACTTCGAATTCGATCGGCGTGCGCCCAGATTCCTACTATAATTAGTAAATTACTAATACCACCGAGAATAATTGATCATGGTTGATTATGAGAAGAAGTAATAGCCTAGTTTTAGGCTATAATCTATATATAGATTGGAAACAAGATTAGTCAGTAAGGAAATAATCCTTAAGTATATAATATAGACGTAATAAAACGGTAGTTTTTGTTACTATTGCTATATTGAAGTTTTATCTATTAAATGATAGATAGAACTTTTTCTTATTAAATTTTGTTCTATTCATTGAATAAAATTAATAGGAAAAGAAAGGAAAAAATGACTTTAAAAGATGAATATCAAAAATTGAAACAAAAATATCCTAAAAAAATCATTCTTATTCAATCTGGAACCTTTTATGTTACTTTCTTTCAAGATGCTGAAATTCTTAATTATCTTTTTTCTTATCAAATCCATGACGATAAAGTTGGCTTTCCTATTAAAATGAAAGATAAAATTTTATTTAATTTAAGAAATGAGAAGCTCAATTATTTAGTGCTAGATAAAGAAAAACGAGAGTTTTCTTTTGATGATAATGATATTTTCTCGTATGAGGAGATATTAAAAATTTCTTCTCAATATGCAAAACAATCTAGTGATACGCAAGAGCTGTTGGATAGAATAAAGTCTTTGATTGAGATTAATCCTAACTATTATGTTAAAATAAAGGAATTTATTGATGAACTCTAATTTTCAGTTATTACAAAAAACAGAGAAAACTATTCAATACATTCAAAAATTTTTACAAAATTATCCTAAAAAGGAATATATTTTAAAAGGAAATATAGAAAAAAATACTTATTCGTTAATTGAATTGATTTTTTCGTATCAAATTAATCATACTGAACGTATTCGTCAAAAATACTTAAAGGATTTTTTAATTCAGTTATCTATGTTAAATTTTTATATGGAAATTAGTTTTAATAAAAAATATATTAGTACAAGGCAATATGAAGTGATTGGTAAATTTTTAATTGAAATTAGAAAAATTACTTACGGAATTTTAAAAAGTGAATAATCAATTCAATTACCAAACAATTCTAACGATTAAAAATTTACAAATTATTTATCATCAAATAAAATTAAATAGTAGACATAAAGAAAAATTTTTAAATTATGAATTATTTTTAACCTCAAATTTATTTACTATTTTTTTTATTTTAAAATCAAAAAAATATCATCACTCTTGCTATAATATTTTCTTAATTGTTGATCCAAAATTTAGAATTATTATGAGTGAAAATATTAATGATAAAATTGTTAATCATTTTATTAGTCAATACTTGTTATTCCCAACGTTAGAACCAAAAATGATTCCTATGAGTGTTGCTACTAGAAGAGGTAAAGGGACAGATTTAGGCATTCGTTATATAAAAAAATATATTCATTCATTAAAAGAAAAATATGATACGTTTTTTTTTTGAAATGTGATGTTCATAAATTTTTTTATTCTATTGATCATCAATGTTTAATTCATAAATTAGAAAAAATTTATGAAAATAAAGATACAATGACCCTATTAACAGAAATTATTAATAGTACTAATCAGCCGTATATTAATCAAAAAATCAATTTAGAAATTGAAAAAATTAAAAAAAATATTTTAGCTTCTCACTCTTCTTTGAAAGAAAAAGAAAGAAAGATAAAAGAATTAAAACGATTACCACGATATGAATCAGGAAAAGGATTACCAATAGGAAATATGAGTAGCCAAATATTAGCAACCTTTTATTTAAATGATATTGATCATTATATCAAAGAAAAATTACATATTAAGTATTATGTGCGCTACATGGATGATTTTATTTTATTTCACCCTAATAAAGAATATTTAAAGTTTTGCTTAAAAGAAATTGATGCTAAATTAAAAGAAATAAAATTACATTTAAATAATAAAACACAATTAGCAGACATACATCAAGGATTTAATTTTTTAGGATATCGCTTTTTATTAAAAGAAAAAAAATTAATTACAAAAATAAATAAAAAAACAAAAAGAAAAATATATCATCGTTGTAAAAATAAATCTCTTAAAGAAAAACAAAGTATATTAAAAAACTATAAGGGAGTATTTAAATATGCAGATGTTAATGGATATATTTTTCATTTACAATTTCAAAAAAAGAAAAAATAATTTTTCAATTATTTGGTATATGTAGTAGGAATATCAACCAAAAATTGCCCACAAAATGATGAGTCATTTTGTGGGTTTTCTTTCTTTTCGATGATTATTTTGAAATAATATAAGGGTTTGCTGCCGTTCCATTTCCTTCGCTTATCAGAGAATCAGCATTCAGATTGATAACTGGGCGCACGCCGATCGAAGACGAAGGCCACCCCCAAGGAAAAAGCAGTCCAGAAGGATTGACGTAAGAGCCGAACGCAACGGCAGACCAGGTGAGGAAGCGCGAAGGCGAGCTAAGCCAATAGTAAGCTCCTGTATATAAATAATATTCTTTATTGTCATACCCTTGCTTTCCTCCGGCGTATGCTACTTCATCTGCTGTTAATAATCCTACTGGATAGGTTAATTCTCCGTTACCTAATGTTGAAGTACTAGATACAGTAAATTGATCCACTTTTCTTGGACATTTATAAGAAGGTGTTTTATTTGTTACATTTCTTTGATAAGAACCATAATAGGTAGTGCTATTTAAAGTAAAGCCATCTCCTGAAGCAATGCTTCTATCATTGCAAAATATATTATCAGTTAAATATTTTGAATATCCCTTATCCTGAATATTGGTTTTATACCAACTATCTATTTTTTGTTTAATAGCGCTATCATATTCATCTGTATAGGTGGATTCATAGCTTTTTGAAAGATAAGAATGATATGCTTTTACTTTTACTTGGCTTATATTTACGTAAGAAGCTATTTCTACTAATGTTGTACAAGTTCCTGTTTTAGAGGTACTAAAACATGTGTATTTATAATTGCTACTATTACTTCCCCAAACACTTTCTAGTGTTCCACTTGTTATATTCCCCGATAATGATAATTTTTTTGTTGAATCATTTGTCGTATAACTATCCGAAAAATAATAAGTATTATTGGCATTTATATTATTGTAATTTAAATTTGTTGCTGTTGTGTGTTGTAATGTTTTGGATAACCCATATTTATAACCTACCATCGCTGAATCATACGGGTCAGAATTAAAGGTTGAATTTCCGATGGTTACATTACCACCTGTATCTGATGTAGAAGTTCCAGAATATATCATTCTTATGCTCCCATCTCCGTTAATTCTAACAATTCTCCATATATATCCTGCAAATGATACATAATTATTTAACACTCTACCTCTATAATAATAACTTTCTCCATAGTCATCATCTGCAACATATAAGGCACTACTAGATAAATTTACTATCTCTTTTGTTGAACTATATTGATCTACTTTCGTTGCTTTATATGTTGTTGTCGTTCCTGATGTAGAAGTAGTCGCTGAGTAGATTACATACATTGTACTACAACTTCCAGTATCTGTTCTAACACAGGTGTAATACTTTTTATCACTTGTAGATAAATTATCTGTCATGTTTGTTCTAGTTGTATTAGAAATACTATATTGTCCTGTATTTGCATTGAATGTATAATTTGTACCAAAATATATTTTATCTGTAGTACTTACTAAACTACTTCCTGTTAAATTAAAAGCATTTGTTTGTGTATATGTAATCATTGGAGATGTTTCGTTAAAATTAGCTACTCTTGTTTTGATTTCTTCTTTTGCTTGTTCTACACTACTAGCATATTTGTCTGTTATTAATAAACAATCACTTAGTTTGGTGATATTATTATTTGTACAATAATCACTATCAAAATCACCAAATGTAGCTGTTGTTCCTGTTCCGTTGCTTGAATAAAATTCTACTAATCCTCCATATACTCCTGTATCTGTTTTTATTTGATCTTTTCCATTTTCACTAATCCATAAAGCGATATAATATTCTTTTGTTTCATTTGGGGAAATTGAAAAGTTTTTTTCTAAATTAGATTTTTCCATACCATTTGTTTTATATTCACTTTTTCTAGTTGTTGCATTATCAAGTAATTCCCATTTTAAATTTTGATAAATGTTATTTGCTCCACTTGCAACAAGAGTGATGGAACCAGTTAACTTTAAGGTTGCTTTTCCGGTATTTTTAAGTGTTATTTTATAAACTTCACAGGAAACATTCTGATTAGAATCTACACAACTTCCAACCCCACCTGTTCCTTTTAAAGCATTTTTCAATGCATCATCCAACAGAGGAACTAACTTGGACGTCCCATTACTAGATGATGGAGTAACTTTATTTACTATTAAACTTACATTAGAAGTTGACATGTTTCCAGCAAATGTATTTGTATTTTTTCCTTCTGTATATAAATAAGCATATGTAGCACTTGTCATTATTATAGTATAAATTATTATGCTAAAAGTGAATATTAAAATCTTTCTTTTCGATATTTTTTTTAAACTTCTCATCCTTTTACCTTCTTTTCTAAAGATGGGATTTCGAATAGTTACATCAATTTATATCACCATGTTCAATCAAATTCCTTACTACCATCTTACTATCTATTTTTATTCTACTATAAATTAGATAAAATGAAAAGATGTAACTCTAAATAACTTCAAAAATTCACTTCGGGCTATTGATCTCAAAAAGCACACATTTAAACCACCAGTAAACTCCTTATCATTTAATTTACCAAACTACTCGAATGCAAATTTTTAGAAAAATTATTTGCTTTTTATTTTAGAATATTCATTGGCTGTTTAGAATTTTTCTAAATGGTCACTACTACCAAAACCAGTCTTATCAATTGATAAGACTGGTTATTTTTTGATAATAAAAAAGCCCTTAAAGATAGGACTTACTTTGAAACTACTTGTTCTCCCTTATAAAATCCGCATTTTGGACATACTCTGTGAGGACGAATCATTTCGCCACAATTTGAGCATTTTACTAATCCATTAGCTACTACTTTATAATGAGTTCTTCTCATATCTCTTCTAGTTTTACTTACTTTTCTAAATGGAACTGCCATGTTCTCACTCCTTCCTTGAATCAAATATTTTACTTAACTCACTAAATGGAGAATTATTACCTTCTTTTAGTTCTTCTTCTGTAACAAGACGCCATCCATCTCCCTTTAATGTTAAATTTTCTGTCTTTTCAGATTTCACTTTTAAAGGAATTTCCACTAATATATTTTGCCATAAAAAGTCTTGAATATCAAGTCTATTTCGAACAATTTCTAAATTATTTTCATCATTTTTTCCTACTCCACAAAACTTTTCTGAAACATTACTTTCAAATGGATAATCAACATCTTCTAGGGTAATATCATCTGGTAAAACCATAATTCCTGATATTTTCCCTTCTATTTCATAATTTCCATCACATAATTTTGTAATTGTTCCCTCAAATTTTGTGTTTTTTAGCGAGCGAATTGTTGTTTTTGAAAATAATTCTTTATCTAATTCAAATGAATCATTTATAGTGATTTCTTCTTCTATATTGGTAATTAGTTTTGTTAAATCAATATTCATCTTTCTCTCCTGTAAAGAAAAAAAGGATTTCCTTATTTTCTTGATACGTATTTACCATCTTTGGTAGATACAATTATTTCTTCTCCTTCATCAATAAACAAAGGTACACGTACTAATAATCCAGTTTCAATAATCGCATCTTTTGTTGCATTAGTTGCTGTATTTCCTTTGATTGCTGGTTCAGTAGATGTAATTTTGTAGTCAATTTTTTCTGGTAGCTCTAATCCTAACATTTCGTTTTCATAGAAAGTAATATAAACATTTAAACCTTCTTTTAAGAATTTTACTTGATCCTTAATTTGACTTTCATCTAGTTCAATTTGTTCATATGTTTCCATATTCATGAAACTATAGCTACTACCTGTTGCATACAAATATTGCATTTGTTGCTTATTGATGTGAGCTTTTGGAACTGTTATTCCAGCATTAAATGTCTGCATAGCAATTGCACCAGTTCTCAAATTTTTTAATTTGGCTTTAACAATTGCTGCTCCTTTACCAGGTTTTACATGATCAGACTCTAATACTTGATAGATATTTCCATCATAACTAATGGTTACCCCATTCTTAAAATCATTTACGTTAATCATTTTACTTCCCCTTTAACTATTTTGTTTTTGTTTCTTTAAACTCACATACTTTACGGCAATTACTACAATACTTGTTTAAGCTTAATTTTTCTTTTGTATTATCACTGTTCTTTGGAGTTCTATAAGTAACTTTCTTACATTCTTGACAAGTTAATGTTACTAAAGTTCTACTATCTTTCTTAGCCATAATGCACCTCCTTTTAAAGCACTAGATGTATTATACCACATCATTTATAAATTTCAAAGTATTTATTAACAATTTCTGAGGATAATCTCTTGTTAATACCGCTTGTTGTCTCTGCACTAGCGTCTGCTACGTCAGGACTAATTACAACAATACTCATTCTCGGATCATCATATGGAGCATAGCCAACGAAGCTTGTGGTGATGGTTTCTGTATCAACCACTCCATCTTTATTAGTATCTATAAAACTTTGACTAGTTCCTGTTTTCCCTGCACCAATGGATTGATATGAACCCATATATTGTGTTCCTAATCCATAACTAACTACAGCTCTAAATCCTTCTTTGACACGATTTAAGTATTTTTCTTCAACATCTACTTTTCCTAATTCTTTTGCACTAGCTTCATAAATTTTTGTCCCAAAACCATCTTTATTTTCTTTTGATGATTCATAAACTTCTTTTAATAGATAAGGTTGTAATCTAGAGCCACCATTAGCAATGGTATTGATATATTGAGAAATTTGAATTGGGGTATAGGTATCATATTGTCCTATTGAAAAGTCTAATAAATGTCCTGGTAAAGTAGATTTTCCAGAATATCCATGTCCCTCTGATGGTAAGTCTATTCCTGTTTTTACGCCTAAACCAAAGGAAGAATACATTTGCCTATATTTATCAAAGGCAGATTTATCTAGGGCTAATGGTTGATCGTAGCGATAATTTCCATTTCCTACAGCAATAGCTATTTTATATTGATAAACATTAGAAGAATATGCTAGAGCATTGATATCGTTGATATATCCTAATGTTCTCCATGAACATTTTTCTGGAGTACTTCTGATTTTGATACATTCATCCATCTGATACTGACCAATATTAATAGCTCCATATTTGTATCCTACTAGCATAGAAGCACCTTTTACGATTGATCCTGGAGTTACTGAAGTAGTAATTACCCCTGGAGTATAATCAGTTACTTTATATTGTCCATTTTCCTTTTTGACTTGTTTTCCTGCCATTGCTAATATTTCTCCTGTTTTAGGATTGGCAACAACAGCAAAGCTATGGTCATAATATGCTGTATGTGCTTCTGATTTGGTCGATAAGACTTCATTAGCTAATTGTTCTTCTAAATATTTTTGAAGATCAATATCGATGGTTAAGACAATATCATTTCCTCTTTTTCCTGCATCGATTAGTTCATAATTATTTCCATTTGTTACTTTATATTTTGCTTTTGTTCCTTTTAAGTATTTTTCGTATTGAAACTCTAAATAACTGATTCCAACTCGATCGTTCATGCTATATCCTTCTTTTAAATACTCTTCTACTAATTCAGAAGGAATTCCTTGGGTAGAACTAGAAACATTTCCTAAAACAGATTTAAATACGTCTCCATAAGGATAAGTTCTTTCCCAGTCCAACTTAGTATTTACTCCCTTTAGCGTATCGATATTTTCACTGACAAAAGCATATTCATCATCAGTTACCCCACTATTTTTAATGATTTTTTCTGCATAAGAATAACCTTTATTCATTAAATAATAAATATATGCTGTTTTTTTATCGATTTCGTTATATTCTGCTAAATCTTCAGCAGTAATTCTTTCATAAATTAAATCTTCTAAATCATCATCATCTAATTTTCTTTCGTTATATTTTTCTCTTTCTTCCTTGGTAATTTTTGCTGCTGCTTCTTTTTCATGGTTCTTATACCAAAAAGTTTTTAACATTTTTTCACTTAATTTACTATAATCAAGATCAATCTTTTCGGCTAAGATTCTAGCTAATTTGATCTCTTCTTTACTGCTTACGCCACTTTCTTTTTTGTAATAAATTGTTTTTACTGCTTCATTATCTACTAATAATTTATAATTTCTATCATATATTCTTCCTCTTGGTGTAGATTCTCCCTCTACTACTTTTTCGGTTGCCGCAACTAATTTTTCTTCATAGCTATCAGCTTCTAATACTTGTAATTGAAATAATCTTACTGTGATTGCACTGAAGACAATAGTGGTTAAAACAAGAAGAAATAAATAGCGTTTTTCGATTATATCTGGTAAGTATCTTCCTGATGAAGAACTTGATTTTTGATTATTGCTATATGGTCTTAAATTATTTCTTTTGGTAACTTGTTTTACTTTTGCTACTTTATTAATTGGTTTTTTATGTGTAAAACTTTGTTCTTTATGAGAAGTGAATTTCGTTTTTTTAACCTTATTAATTGGCTTATTTTTATCGAAAAAATTAGATCCTTTTAATTTTATTTTTTTCTTTGCCATAGTTTTTCCTCCTCACATATCAGTATCATTATAGCAGAAATGTGTATCATTTGAAATAGATTTTTGTCATTAAAAATAATTATTTTAAAAAAAATACTTCTATTTTTTCTTCTTTTTGTAAAGTATTTACATATAATAAAGTGGTGGTGCTGATGAATCAATTTTTTATTCTTAATTATATTAAGAAATTAACTAAAAATGATATTGTTAATTTTGCTAATAAGCAAAATATTTCTCTTCGTGATGATGAAATTGATGTTATTTATTCTTATATTAAAACAAGATATTCAGATTTTTTTGCTGGTAGAGAGAAAGAATTACTGTTAGAGATTAAAGAGCAAGTTTCCTCTTCTACTTATTTAAAAATCTTGGAGTATTATCAATTATATTTAGAGAAAGTGAAAAATAAGAAACTATAGATAAAATCTAGAAAGTTTCTTATTTTTGTTATATTTTTAAGTATTTTTTTACCGCTCTCCATGAACCAAACATTCCTACTAATATTCCAATTATCATTAATAGTAATGATGCTAAGTAGACAAATGGTGTTGGTGAGATTAATTTTGCTAGAGATGAAGAGAATAGTTTTCCGTGGAAGAAGTTATATAGAGATGTATATCCATAAATAGTAATAATGATAGGAATGATAGAACCTAATAGTCCTAAGAATAGTCCTTCAATTACAAATGGGATTTTTATGGAAATATTTGAGGCTCCTACTAATCTCATGATTTCGATTTCTCTTTTTCTAGCATAGATTGCTAATTTAATGGTGTTTGCAATTAGAAATGCTGTTACGACAATTAAAGCTACTACTGCTCCAATAGATACTTTTTTGACAACATCAAAAATGGTAATTAATTGATCTACCATATCTTCTCCATAGCTGACTGTATTTACTTTATCTACTGCTTTTATTGTTTTAGCAGTTTCTTTGATTTTTTCTACATCTTTTACTTTTAATTCAAAACTATCTAATAGTGGATTAGTATCATCTGTCCAACTATTAATAATTGTTTCAAAAACTTCATTTCCTTTGGCAGTTTCTTCTGCTGATTGTTGTTTCGTTTTAAAAGTTAATTTTTCTACGTTACCTGTTCCTCTGATTGCTTTTTCTATTCTGGCATAATCTGATTTTCCTGCATCTTTATTTAAAAAGATTACCATGGTAACATCTTTTCGAATGGATTCGGTGAAGTTTTCTACGTTATAAGAAATTACTAAGGAAAAAGCAACTACTATTAATGTAATCGCAATACAAGAGATAGAGGCTAAGGATAATGAAAAATTTCTAATTACACTTTTGAAAGCATCTCTGATATATCTTTGAATTGTTCTAATACCTCTCATTATAATATGTTCCTTTCTCATAGTCTTTCTTTAATCTTCCTGATTCGATTAAGATTACTCTTTTTTTCATTTTATCGACGATTTCTCTATCATGTGTTGCCATAATAATTGTTGTTCCTAAATTATTGATATTTTCTAATACCCTCATAATTTCCATAGAAGTATCTGGATCAAGGTTTCCTGTTGGTTCATCACAAATTAATAATTTTGGTTTATTGACAATTGCTCTTGCAATAACTACTCTTTGTTGTTCTCCTCCTGATAGTTGATCAGGATATTGTCTTACTTTATTTTTTAATCCAACTAAATCAAGAACTTCTAATACTCTTTTTTGAATTTCTCCTTTTTCATAGCCAAATACTTCCATTGCAAAAGCAACATTTTCAAATACAGTAAGCTTAGGAAGTAATTTAAAGTCTTGGAATACAACCCCAAGTTTTCTTCTTAAGATATATACTTTTCTATTTTTTAGTTTAGCAACATTAATTCCTCCAATAAAAATAGAACCTTTATCTGGTCTTTCTTCACGATATAACATTTTAATTAAAGTTGATTTTCCTGAACCACTTGCTCCAATAACGAAGACAAATTCACCTTTTTGAATACTTAGATTAAAATCATACAGTGCTACAACACCATTTTTATATGTTTTTTGGACGTTATCTACCCTGATTAATTCCATTTTACCACCTTTTTCTATTTTTTATTATATCATAGTTATTGTTTTTAGGTTTGTCTTTTCTGTACTTTTTTTGCTTTTTACACTCCACCGTAAATTTCGTAAGTATCTGTAATTAGAAAAAATACTTCTTTATCTATTTTTTGTACAACATCTTTTAATTCATAATAATTTCTAGTAGGAACAGCGCACATTAATATTTTCTTTTCTTGATTACTATATCCTCCTACTGCATTAAAAGCAGTTACTCCATAACCAAAATTTTCAACAATATACTGACTGATTTCTTTTTCTTTTTCTGTGATAATATAAAATGTTTTGGTAACAGAAGACTCTAACATTACTTTATCTGTTACAACAGAAGAAATGTATAATCCAATTATCGCATACAAAGCACTAGAGAATCCAAAAATTATTCCACTGAAGAAGACTAATATTCCATTTACTAAAAGAGTTGATTTTCCAATAGACATTCCAAAATATTTATAGAATATTTGATAAATGGTTTGAAAACCACCTACTGAAAATCCACTTCTAATAATCATTCCATTTCCTAATCCCATAATTATTCCACCGAAGAAAATCGTTAAGAATAACGAAGAGATTTCTAGGTGAAACATGATTTGAAAGATGCTCGTAAATTCTAAAAATATTGGTAATAAGATAACGCCAAAGATTGTTTTAATGGTATTTTCTTTTCCAAGTAAAAAATAACCAATAACTAGTAGTGTAAAAGATACTATAAATACAAAAATACTGGTATCTATTTTTAGAAAATTATCAACTAATAAAGAAAGACCAGCTGTTCCTCCTGTTACAATATTTTGTGGGGAAAAGAATACGCTAAAAGCTGTAGCATAAGCAAAAACGCCCCAGATAAAAATAGCTATTCTTTCACTGCGATTTCTAGTTGTAAGATTATTAATAATTTCATCGATTCTTGTATCTCTTTTTTCCATTATTCCTTACTCCTTGAACTTACTTCATAGGCATCACATGCTAGAAAGAAAATATTTGGATCTAATTCTTTTAATCCTTCTTTGACAATAAAGTATTGTCTTGTTGGTACTACACCTAGTAATAGTGTTTCTTTGGCATTCGTGTATCCTCCTCTAGCATTTACTAGAGTAACTCCTCCATCTGTTATGGATAGTAAAAAGCTTCTGACTTCTTCTTCATTTTTAGTTACAATATAGAACGCTTTACTTTGAGAAATTCCTAAAACTACTCTATCTGTCATAAAGCTAATAATATATAGAACTAAAAATCCATATAATACAACTTCCCATGAAGAAACTAATAATCCTGATAATACAACTATGCCATCAGAAACCCACATTGCTTTTCCTAAGCTTACTTTTGTATATTTGGCAACAATTTCACAAAGAATATCTGTTCCTCCAGTATTAAAATTGGTTTTAAAGATTAGCCCATAACCTAATCCTGATAAAACGCCTCCAAAAATTGCAATTACTAATAGTTCGACATCAGCAAAACGAATATAAGGAACTAGTGGTTCAGTTAAGGCAACAAAAATAGGAAATATTAAAGAACCTACTATTGCGTTTCTGGTTTTCTTCCAACCTAATGTAAAATAACTTAATATTAATAAAAGAATATTAAATATCAAAATAAATAAAACACTTGGTATTCCGAAATGTTCTGCTACAATTGATAGACCTGATACACCGAAACAAACTATTCCATATTGTTTAAAAAAGACATTGAAAGCAAGTGCTACAATGAAACAACCTAATGCTAATAAAAAATAACGTTTTACTAAATTCTTTTTTTCTACATTTTCTAATATTTTTTCAATCCTTTTTCTTCTTAATTTTTTAAAAAACATCTTATCACACCTTTAAACCAGATTTTATTAATTCTTCTAACTCCCCATCTAAAACTTTTTCTACATTACTTGTTTCATAGCCACTTTCATTATCTTTCACTAATGTATATGGACACATTACATAACTTCTTTTTCCTGAACCAAAAGCTATTGCTTTTTGGCCTTTTTTCATCTCACTAATCTCAGCATTCTTTTTTTCTAATTCTAATTGATATAATTTACTTCGAAGAATTTCTAAGCAATGCTCCTTATTTTGGATTTGGCTTCTTTCATTTTGGCATGTTACGACAATTCCTGTTGGTAAATGTGTTACACGTACTGCACTATCTGTTGTGTTTACCCCTTGTCCCCCTGGACCACTACTGCGATAAATATCAATTTTTAAATCTTTATCTTGAATATCTACTTCTACATTTTTATCAATTTCTGGAACTACTTCTACAGCTGCAAATGATGTATGCCTTCTTTTGTTTGCGTCAAATGGACTAATTCTAACTAGTCGGTGAATGCCTTTTTCATGTTTTAAATATCCATAAGCATTTTTTCCTATGACTTTTAAACATACACTTTTGATCCCTACTTCTTCTCCAGATTGATAGTCTAATTGTTCTACTTTATAATGTTTCTTTTCAAAATATCTTTGATACATTCTAAGGAGCATATTTGCCCAATCACATGCCTCTGTTCCTCCTGCTCCTGAGTGAATTTCCATAATGCAATTATTTTTATCGTATTCTCCAGATAAATAAGTTTGTAACTTTAATTCTTCTAATGCTTTTTTATCTTCTTTTTGTTCTTCTTCGATTAAAATACTTAATTCACTGTCTTCTTCTGTTAATTCTTCTAATGTAGTTAAGTTATTTTCTATTCTTTTG
Organism: uncultured Bacilli bacterium; assembly: GCA_934162265.1. Lineage (GTDB taxonomy): Bacteria > Bacillota_I > Bacilli_A > RF39 > UBA660 > RUG11198. The sequence goes on from CAKPHZ010000001.1 coordinate 46,715, forward strand.
GATAAATTTTGTATTGGTTCTACTACTGTTTTTAATTCATTTGTTTGAGTAATTTTTTGATTGGCTTCATTTTTATCTAGCCAAAAATCATCTTTTGATTGTTCTTGTATTAATTTTTTTAATTCGTCTTCCTTTTTTTCGTAGTCAAAGTGACCTCCTAATTTGTTCTAATTCTTGTTCTATTTCTTGATATGACTGTTTTAGTTCTTTTATTTCCATTTCTACCACTTCCTTATTTTTATATTATATCGTAAAATAGCAAAAATTAAAAGTACTAATTTTTAAGAATTTATTGTAATTAAAAATGAAAAATGATATGATATTATTCGAGGTGAAGTATGAAAAACAAGATAGTTTATATAGCCCTTGCTATATTTGTATTGATTATTGCAATATTATTAGTCAATTATGCTAATACACCAAAACCAGGAAGTTTTATTCAACTTGATTATAAAACTTTAACTAAAAAAGTTGAAAATAAAGATAGTTTTATTTTGGTTGCTAGTAAAAGCACTTGTTCACATTGTGCCAGTTATAAACCAAAGATTGAAACTATTGTAAAAGAATATGGAATTGATGTTTATTACATTGACTTTGATGATGAAGATGAGAATACACAAAAAGAATTTCTTGATAAATTTAATTTAGATGGTTCTACTCCTATTACTTTATTCTTTAAAAAAGGTAGTGAGGTAAGTGTATTAAATCGTATTGAAGGAGATTTATCTGAGGAGAAAGTTATTTCTACGTTTAAAAAGATGGGATTTATTGCGGATTAAATCTCATTTTTTTCTTGAAAAACTATTGTTTTTTTTTGATTTTTATTATATAATGTATACATCAAGCGCCCATAGCCCAATTGGATAGAGCGTCTGGCTACGGACCAGAAGGTTTGGGGTTCGAATCCCTATGGGCGCACCATTAGATTATTAACCCTTATTTTATAAGGGTTTTCTTATATTCAAATATTTTTTTTCCTTGTTTTTATGGGATTTATTAAGAGCAATTAAATAATTGTTCTTTTTTATTATGCATAAAAAAAGAAGTTTTTTTCACTTCTTTTTCAAAATTTTATATTAAAGACACTACCATTAAAACAATTAATATTAAAATTAATAATTCAACAATAAATCTCCAAATATATTTTAACCAAGTTTTATATGGTACTTCTAAGTAAGATAATCCTGCGATTAGAAGAATACTTGTTGGTCCTACTAATTGAACTAATCCATATAAACTTTGGAACATAATTGCATATACGGATAAATTTGCTTTATCTGGTAATGCTGATACCATTGATGTAAATACACCTGCTGTTACATAGTAAGTGTCAACATTTAATAAACTTCCTAAAATGGTAATTAGAGAGTTAATGATTGCATTGTCACCAAAGCTCTTACTAGCATTTGTAATAATTGTTTCTACAAATCCATTGTTGTAGCTACAAACTAATACACAATAGGCAAATCCTGCAAGCATTGCTCCTGGAAGCATTTTTTTCATTCCATATAAGAAACCATCCATAGCTTCTTCAAATTTAATTTTATAAATAAGCATTAAGATGAAAATAAATAATGTAATGAAGAAAATTGCCATCATGAAGTTTCCTAAATTTCCCCATGTACCAAATGCTGTAATGCTACTTGAAACAAGACTAGTAAATACTACATATTTTCCAATCTTTAGTCCTGTTAACCAAGTATGGAAATTATTAAAACATTTAATTCCAAATAAATCAGACCATGGTAAATATCCTAATACTAATATTACTAATAATAATCCAAGTACAATACCTAAAGGCCATATAAGTATTTTCTTTGTTGAATTGTCTTTCTTTTCTTTCTTGTCTTTTTCTTTTGTTTCAATAAATAAGTTATCATGTTTTGTTAAATTATACTTTTCACCATTGTTTTTCTTAATATGATTAAGAATTGTATAAATTAACAAAGTAACAGCTATTACTAATAGCAAAATCTTTGGAAATAAATTACTCCAATTACTTTTCAATCCAACTAATTTATCAAAAGTCGTATAACTTGATGCATATTGATTGCTAGCATCTTTAAATGTTAAAAGAATACCTCCGATATATCCGACCAAAACACCACCAATTGTTGTAGATAATGCTACTAATTTATCGTATCCAAGTAGTAAAATAATTGAAACTACAAATGGAACAAATAATAGTAAAATTGTATTTAATCCTGTTAATGATGCAAGTAAAGCAAATACAATTGTCATTACAATTATAAATGTTTTTTCTTTTTCTTTGTTACTAATTTTAGTAGAAATTGCTTCTACCATTTTTTTGTAAGCAGGTACTTTATTCAAAAAGCCATAGAAACCACCTACTACTAAAATAAAGATAATTGTATCAAAGAAATAATAAAATGACTGTACATAATTAAGGAAGACATCTCCTAATGCTAAATAGCTAATAGAACCTTGTCTGCCTTTAATGCAATAACTTGCAACAACTACAAGTAGTAGCAATATAGACAACACTTTAAATAATCCATATTTCTTTTTCATTTCTTAACCTCCAAATTCATTATAACACGAAATGCTTTAATTACTATATTTTTAGCCCATTGTTTACTTGATTTTTTCAAAATACTTCTCTTAATTTTAGATAATTTATCTATTTATAGAAAAATTATAAATAAGTATTTTAATCTAATAAATCCATTTCTTCTAAATATTTCTTTAACTCTAAATATTCATCTTTTTTTTGGTTTAAAAAATCAAATAAATCTTGTTGAACTTTTACAATCATTTGATAATCTTGTTTTATATTAGCTAGTTTAAATAATGCATCACCACTTTGCCTTATCCCAAATAAATCTCCTTGCCCTCTTGTTTTAAAATCATATTCACTGACTAAAAATCCATCATTTGTTTTCTCTAGAAAGGACAATCTTTCGCTGGGTTCATTAGAAATTAAGATGCAATAACTTTGAATATCTCCTCTTCCTACTCTACCTCTTAGTTGATGAAGGGTGGATAATCCAAAGAGATTGGCTTGAAAAATGACCATCATAGAGGCATTTGGTACATTCACCCCTACTTCGATTACTGTTGTGGAAATCAAAATAGAAATTTTTCCTTGTTCAAAATCGCTCATTACTTTTTCTTTTTCGGGAGCTTTCATTTTTCCATGTACCATTCCTATAGTGGCTATTTTTCCAAATGCTGATTTCATTTTTTGATGGATAATTTGAACATTATTTAAACCTTCTTCTTCCTCAATTGATGGTGCTATAACATAGATTTGATGTTTTTTTAATAATTCTTCTTTCATCTTATATAAAACTTCTTTTATTTGTTTTTCCTGACGAAATATTGTTATAATTTCTTTTCTTCCTTTAGGTTTTGTTTTAATGCTTGAAATATCCATATCGCCATATAAAGTTAAAGCATAAGTTCTTGGGATTGGGGTTGCACTCATTGATAATACATCTGGACTAATCCCTTTGTTTCTTAATAATTCTCTTTGCTTTACCCCAAAACGATGCTGTTCATCTGCAATAATTAGACCTAAATTTGAAAAATGGAGATTATCTTGAATCAAAGATTGAGTTCCTATAATAAAATCTAGTTCGCCATTTTCTAATTTTTGATAAGTATTTTCTCTTTCTTTTTTAGAAACACTTGAAGTTAATAACCCTATATTTATTTTTATTTCTTTAAAAACTTCTTTGGCATTTTGATAATGTTGAACTGCTAGAATTTCTGTTGGTACCATTAGAGCTGTCTGGTGATTGGATAAAAAATTCATGTATGCGGCAAGAAAAGCTACAATTGTTTTTCCACTTCCTACGTCTCCTTGAACAAAACGATTCATTCTTTTTTTGGTGGTTAAATCTTTAAAGATAGATTTTACGGTTTCCATTTGATCTTTAGTTAATTCAAATGGTAAAGTACTGATAAAGTTTTCTACTTCTTGATAAGAAATATTTCTCATCATTGCCTGTTCTTCTGTTTGTCTTCTCTTTTTTAAATACTGAATTTTTAATAAGTATAAAAAAATTTCTTCATATTTTAATCTTTGCTTTGCTTTTCTATAATTTAATGTGCTTGTTGGATTGTGCATTTCTTTTATTGCTATATTTTTGGGTAAAAATTGATATTTTTCTTGAATTACTTTTGGAATATAATCTTGAAGAGAGATATTTTGTTTTAGAACTTCTTGAATTGTAGTAGAGATCGTTTTTTTATTTAATCCTTCTGTTTGGAGATAGACTGGTTCTACTATTGTTTTTGCAGGTAATAATCCTATTCTTATTTCTTCTGCTGTAATGGTGTTTCTTTTTAAGTCAAACTTTCCTATTACAATTACTTTGGTTCCTGGATATAATTCGTGACAAAGATATTCTTGATTGAATACACATACTTGATAAATATTAGTTGATGTTGAAATTCTAAATAATAATCGTTTCATTCGATTAGAAGAAACTGTTATGGTTGGAGAATTTTCTACTACTCCATCAATTATTATTTTATCTTTATCTTTAGCATTTTTCATTTCACTTCTTCTTATTATATTGTATTTATAAGGATAATAGGTAATTAAATCTTCAATTGTATCAATTCCTAATTTATGAAAGAGAAGAATTTTTTTTGGTCCTAATCCTTTTACATCTGCTAACTCCATTAAACTTCACCTTTTCTTATTTTAGTATACACTAAATTAGATTTATTGGGTAGTCTCTCCTAAATAATCTTGATAATTTAATACTTCATTTTTTTTTGTTACAACAAAATAGATTTTTTCATCACATGATTCTCCTAAATATGAACCTCTGGGAACTTGGTCATACATTTTTACCATTGTATTACAAATATTTCCATACCAATAATCAATTTTGTCATTTCCTTCTATAATAATTGTATAGCCATATTTTTCTTTTTGTCCAGAGTATACTACGATTCCTTCTTGTAAGTTAGGAACTAAATAGTTTTTAGTTACTTTTAACACGGCTCCATCTTGATATGGTTTAATTTTTTGATAAATAAATTTTTCATTGAATACATAATTGGTTTGATAGCTTGTAATATTGGTCAGTGGAAATATTCCTCCTAGATAATGATTATAAAAATCTTTCATTAGGGAAAAATCTATATGATCTTGATAAAGATATTTTTTTATTTTTTCTTTATATTGCTGATTTGTTTTAGATAAAATAGCTAAAACTAAGAAAATAATGCAGCAAATAAATAATTTCGTCAAAAATTTATAAATTTTTTTCATGGTATTCTCACCACTTTATTATATCGTTAAATTTTACAAAATATACTAATCATGTTATAATTTTTTTGGTGAAAAAGATGAAAAAATTTAATATGATTGATGAAGATTTTATTTGTGAAAATTGTTCTAATAAGGTAGAAAAACTAAACTATTCTGCTAGAGATCATTGTCCTTTTTGTCTATATTCTAAGCATGTTGATATTAATCCAGGGGATCGTCTTAATCCTTGTCATGGTCTTTTAGCGCCAATTGGTGTAGAGAAATTTAAAAACACTTATAAAATTATTTATAAGTGTGAAAAGTGTCATCAACTTCATAAAAATATTATGGCTCGTGATGATAATTATGATGAAATTGTTAAATTATCTACTAAGGGATAATTGCAAATTTTTAAAGAAATCATAAATATATGGCATAATTAATACAAATATTAGTAAGAGGAAAACAATAAATCCTGTTATTTTTACTTCAACGGGAATTTTAAATGTTTTCTTTTCTTTTCTCTCTTCCATAGTTGGTTCATATTCTACTCCACTTGAATAAGAAGATGATGTAGGAACATAAGATGTATTTAAATTTTGAGGATTGTTTGTTGGAATAAAACTATCCTCTTGATAACTTTGACTACTATATAAGTTACTAGGGGTTATATTTTGATTCTCGTATAAATTATCTTCTTTAAAATTCGAATTTGATATGTCGTTATAATTGGTTGGATTTTGGGGATTTTGATATGGGTTATTGGAACTTGCATAATAATTTTGTTTAATGGGTTTTTGATTAGAATAATCTTTATAAAAATCATCAGAACCATTAAAAGAATCATCAAGATTTGGAGAAAAATTATTTTTTTGATTGACGTCTTTTATATTCATGCCAATAGCACTATTCATATGTATCTGAGGATTTTCCATATCGATATTTAAATTTGTTGTAGCTCGATAAGTATTTTTAGGTTTACTATCTGTGTTTAATTCGTTCTCGTTCATAATGATTCCTTTCTAAAATTTATTTATTATTGGCAAACATACTATTAATGTCAAATGGTTGTGAACCATTTGTAGTAAAAATTTGATTTCCTTGATTAGTAGTATTTTGAGCTGCTTGCTCCATTGGGGTTACTTCTGGAATTGGATTGATATTTTGTACTGGTTGTTCCATTGGGTTTATTTGTGGTACTGGATTAATGTTTTGTACTGGTTGCTCCATTGGATTTACTTCTGGAATTGGATTAATGTTTTGTACTGGTTGTTCCATTGGATTTACTTGTGGGACTGGATTAATATTTTGAATTGGCTGCTCCATTGGATTTATTTGTGGGACTGGATTAATGTTTTGTACTGGTTGTTCCATTGGACTTACTTGTGGGACTGGATTAATATTTTGTACTGGTTGTTCCATTGGATTTATTTCTGGAATTGGACTAATATTTTGTACTGGTTGCTCCATTGGATTTATTTGTGGCACTGGATTGATATTTTGTACTGATTGCTCCATTGGATTTACTTCTGGAATTGGATTAATATTTTGTACTGGTTGTTCCATTGGATTTATTTGTGGGACTGGATTAATATTTTGTACTGGTTGTTCCATTGGATTTATTTCTGGAATTGGATTAATATTTTGTACTGATTGTTCCATTGGATTTATTTGTGGGACTGGATTGATATTTTGTATTGATTGTTCCATTGGATTTATTTGTGAGACTGGATTGATATTTTGTACTGATTGCTCCATTGGATTTACTTCTGGAATTGGATTAATATTTTGTACTGGTTGCTCCATTGGACTTACTTGTGGGACTGGATTAATATTTTGTACTGGTTGCTCCACTGAACTTACTTGTGGCACTGGATTAATATTTTGTACTGGTTGCTCCATTGGATTAAGAGAACTGTTATCCATTCCATTATTTTGTGGTAATGGAGATATACTATTTAAACTATTCTCTCCCATATTATTATTTGTCATGTTATTTGAATTTAACATGGTATTTAAAGTTACATTATTATCTTTAGTATGTTCAGTATTTTGGATAGTTTCTGAAAACTGAACAGGGGCAACAGTCTTTTTACTCTCCTTACTCTTTTCTTTTCCTTTACTTTTTGAATCTACTAAAACCCCAATTACAATTAAAATTAAAAGTATCAACACACCTAAAATCCAGATGTAATATTGTAATAAAAAATCTATAAAACTCATTATGATCCTCCTCTTTATTCTATTTATCTTCTATTAAGAGATTACCATAAAAGAGAAAAAAAGTAAAGTTATTTACTAAATTTACTCATAGGATTTTCTTCTATTAATTGAATGGTTTGAATTGATTTTTCTAAAGATTTTTCATATTGACCTTTGTAAAATAACGCTGTTGCTTGCTCTAATCCTTGATCAACTTCCGGATAAATACTTCGGTATCTATTCCCATAAAGAATCATTTTTTCACTTAAGCTAGAAATTTTAATCATATCATTTGTTTTGTTATAGATTTTAAAAACTAAGTCTCTTGCTGTATCTACTCTTATGTTTAAAATTTTAATCACAATGGGTTTTTTATCTAATTCTTTTACGATTTCTCTAATTGCGTCTTGAGCTTCTTTTAATTCAACATAATAACTACTTGGAATGACTGGCAACTTATAATCTTTTAACTTCATTTTTGCTTTATGCAACAATTCTTGAATGGTATTTAATTGTTCCTTAGCTCTATACTCATCATCCTGCATGCTTGTGATTGACTTTAATTGATAATCTAAATCATCTTGTAATCTAGATAGTTTTACTCCAAGTCCATCTAATTCATCCATTAATTTAGAATAAGCAAAAGTTTTACTTTTACCATGCTCTAATAGTAATTTAAAATCTTCATTAATGACTTCTAGATTACGGTTTAAAATACTGAATCTATTCATTTCCTCTTCGGTTAGGTCATAGGTTACCTTGATATCATCTATTTGAATATAAATATCATAAACTACTTTATTTACTTTTTCTAATTTGTAACGGAACTTTTTGCATCCTTCTTTAAAATTATCTTTGCATTCTCTTTCTTTATCAAAATCTCTAAATAAAGAGTTAAAATATTCTAGAATTGTTTTTAGTTCAATATCAGCATCTTTAGCTTCTAATTGTTTTAAGTTTTCCATGATTCCTTTGGTCTTTTTCTCAATTTCCGATAAATTATATTCTACATTTAAATAATCTAGTGGATAGCCATCTCTTTGCATTCTAGAGTAAGCTACTTTTGCTTCTTCTATTTTTCCAGGGATTAAGATATTAGCCATTAATAAGATAGAAGGGAAATTGTCCAAAATACTTTTTAGTTTTTGTAAATCTTCTTCAATTAGAATTACAATTTCTTCTACTTTAACATAATCATTATTTTCCATTGCATTTTCAAAATCAATAAATTTTTCATCTATTTTGGTAAATTCTTTTGCAATGATATCTTTTAACTCTCCATAATCCTTCTCGCAGCGATTAAATTTGGCTTGAAGCTCTCTATAGGTTACTTTTAATTTTGTAATTAAAGCTCTATTTCTTTCTTCAGAATTGGTAATGATTTGAATTTCATCAATTAGTTTTTGGCTTTTTCTTCTTAAAGAACCAATTTCTAATTCAATTCCTGCCATTTTTTTAATTGCATTTTTATAATCTTTTTTATCAATTAAAAAGTCTACATCACTAATTTGATCAGTAATCTTAGGGAGCATATCTTCTTTAATATAATTAAATGTTTTGTCCCAGTCTTCTAATTTATGTTTTAAATTGTCTGTTTTTACTAGGCCTCGAACTTTTGTAATTTCCGACAAAATTTTTACGTTAATGAGTTGATTTTTTTCGACATCTAATTCATTAATATATTCCTTGTATTTTTTGCTGGTTTTTCTTCTTGTTAGGGCAAAAGTTAAAAATACAAGGCCAACTGCGATAAGAAATGTTGTTATAACAATTCCAAATACATTGTCCATATTATCACCACCATCTAGGTACTCAATAATATTGTAACATATTTTGAATACTTTTTAATCATAAATCCATCATTTTACAAAATAATTATTTTACATCAGTAAAATATTAATAAGTATTTTTCTTCAAAAAAAGAGAATAGACAATGCTATTCTACTTCTTACTATCATGTTTCTTTCTTAATTCTGTATTTAAAATTTCTTTACGAAGACGGATATTTTCTGGGGTTACCTCTACTAATTCATCCATATTGATATATTCTAGGGCATATTCTAAAGTAATTGGACGAGGACGTTTTAAAACAACAGTATGATCTGATCCAGCAGCACGAGTATTGGTTAATTGTTTTCCTTTTACAACATTTACGGCTAAATCATTTTCACGATTACATTCTCCAACTATCATTCCTTCATATACATCACATCCTGGTTCAATAAACATAATTCCTCTATCTTCTAAATTTCCAATGCTATAGGCAGTAGATTTTCCATTTTCCATAGAAACTAAAACTCCTAGTTTTCTTTCTCCAATGTTTACATTTTCGATTGGAGCGTATTCTTTGAAGGTGTGATTAATAATACCGTATCCCTTAGTCATGGTCATAAAGTCTGTCATAAAGCCAATTAATCCACGAGAAGGAATGGTATAATTTAATCTAACTAATTCATTTTCGTTCGTCATATTTTCCATTTTTGCTCCTCTGTTTCCTAGTGCTTCAATGACATTTCCAACACTTGCTTCTGGTACTTCTACTTGTAAATCTTCATATGGTTCACATTTGATACCATCGATTTCTTTAATAATAACTTCTGGTTTTGATACTTGTAATTCAAATCCTTCACGGCGCATATTTTCAATTAAAATAGATAAATGTAATTCTCCACGACCAGATACTGTCCAAGATTCATTTCCTGATTGCTCTACTTTTAAACTTACATCTTTTTGTGTTTCTCTAAATAAGCGATCTGCTATTTTGCTTGCAGTTACAAATTTTCCTTCTTTTCCTGCAAATGGGCTATTGTTAGTCATGAATGTCATTTTTAGGGTTGGTTCATCTATTCTTAAAATTGGTAATGCTTCTTCTTTTCCGACATTACAAACAGTTTCTCCTACGGAAATATCTGGTAATCCTGCTATGGCAACAATATCTCCAGCACTGGCTTTATCAATTTCGATTCTTTTTAATCCATCGAATCCAAATAATTTTTGAATTCTAAATTGTTTAATACTTCCATCTAATCTTACGCATGATACCATTTCATTAACTTTGATATTTCCACTAGAAACTTTTCCTATTCCAATTCTTCCAACGAAATCATTATAATCTAATAAAGCTGGTTGGAATTGTAAATTTCCTTCTGGATTTACTTTTGGTTCTGGAATTTCATCAATAATCAAATTGAATATATCATCATAACTTTCTTGTTGTGTAGATACATCTGGATCTAGACTTGCCGTTCCATTTAAAGCAGATACATAAGCTGTTTTAAATTCTAGTTGATCATCATCTGCTCCTAATTCAATAAATAAATCTAATACTTCATCTACTACTTTTTCTACTCTGGCTGTTGGTTTATCTACTTTATTGATGATTACGATTGGTTTTACTCCTGCTTCTAGGGCTTTTTTTAGAACGAATCTAGTTTGTGGCATAGTTCCTTCATAAGCATCTACTACTAGTAAAACACCGTCTACCATGTTCATGATTCTTTCTACTTCTCCTCCAAAGTCAGCATGTCCTGGAGTATCTAGGATATTAATTTTATAGCCATTATAATGAATTGCTGTTGTTTTAGCTAAAATGGTAATACCTCTTTCTTTTTCAATATCATTTGAATCCATTACTCTGGTTTCTACTTCTTCATTTTCACGGAATGTTCCTGATTTTCTTAATAATTGATCAACTAAAGTTGTTTTTCCATGGTCAACATGGGCTATGATTGCAATATTTCTAATCTTCATTTTTACACCTCTTTTTTTCTAACTTTGTCTATTATATCATAAATTTTATAGATTTAAAGACTTTTTTAGCAAAAAAATTACTTGGTGGTTATTTCTTTTTGAAATGAAAAGTACTGAATTAGTATTTTCCTTTTATTCTTCTTTTTCTAGGTAAGAGTTTTCTCCTAATTTATTAATTCTTTTTAAAGAAACTAAGAAACTTTGATATTCAGCACTAATTGTTCCTAAGACTTCGAAGTTTGTAATAATTTTATCGTAATAGGTGTAGACTAGGATAATTGTTCCTACTTCCATTTTTCCTATACTAATTAAATATACACTATAAATGATAATTCCATATTTGGTTAATTCAATAATTCCTAAAATTAAATAAATTAATGCTTGGGCTAATAAATTAAATCTTTTATTGGATCTTAAATATTCAATGTTACTTTGATGAAATTTTTTGAAAGTTGCTTCATCTATTGTTTTATCTTTTAACTTATCATAAATTTGATGAGCAATTACAGTTTTTTTATCTAGTGATGTTTTTCTTTTGATATTTTCATTTTTTATTTGACTACTAGAAATTATCATTAGGATAATCATTAGACTAGAGATTAAAAGGGTAATTAAAAAGATATAAATATTTTGGGTAAGAAAATAAAAGTAAATAAAAATAAGTTCTAAAACTTGGATAACTCTTGCAACTCCATTTCCTAAAAAATTACAAAGAATATCAATGTCACTATTCATGACGTTAGTATATTCACCGAGGGTAATTTTTCCTATATTTCCATGATTATTTTTGGTAATTAAAGAGGTATAACCTAAATATAATTTATCATAAAACCTAAACCAACTTACTTGATTTAGGTATTGCCAAATATAATAAAAACTACTGATAATAATGATAACAATAATTAAGGAATAAGTTTTTTGATAATTTGCTTCACTTAAATAATTGATGGTATTACTCCAAAATATAGGAATGATTAATAATAATCCTCTGATAAAAATTGAAGTAATAGTTTTATAGAATAATTCTTTTTTTGCTTCTTTTATAACAATATTAGTATAATTATCTTTATTTTTCATCTTATTCACCTATTGTTATTATAGGTGATTTTTTCTTATTTTATGTAATGATTAGTTATATTCATTTGTTTTTGGACACGAAGAATTAGTAGTTGATTTTGATTCTATTTTATAATTTACTTTTCCTGTTGTTATGTTTGTTTCTTTTTTGATTTCTATTTGACAACTTCCTATATTTTTGCCATCTACTGGGTTGGTTAAAATTAATTTTTTTTCTCCTTCTTTTTCACTAGTGGTTCCTTTTAGATAACCATTACTGACTAAGGTTTGAAGATTTACTGTAATGCTAGAATTTGTTATTTCTACTGGTGTTGCTGTTTTTGTTCCAGAATTGTCATAGGTATATACTTTTCCTTTCATGTAATTTACTTCTTCATATAATGATTGACTTGCTGTTTTAATATTAGATATCATAATGTTATAGCTACTTTTTTTGCTATTATTGATGGAATTTAATACTCCTGGTACAGCGATTAATCCTAATATTGCAATGATAGCAATTACGGCTAATACTTCTATTAAAGTAAAACCTTTGTTATTTAATTTTTTCATCTTACCACCTACTTTAAGTAAAGTATATAATAAAAAGATATTCTTTTCAATGGAAAGGTTACTATTCACAGCTGAATAATAAAAAATATACACAGATTATGAGAAATTAAGTAAAAATAGCTCATAGTCTTTTTATAATGCAAAATATTTGATACAATAAAAAAAAGAAGGATACGTGATGAAAATGGCAGAAATAAGTTTATCAAAATTACAAAAAAGAGTGACAAAATTAGAAAAAGATAATGCCGTGTTAAGAGATTTGTTAGAAGAAAGAAAACAAAAGCAATATAATGCAGAAAAACAATTAGAGTATTATAAAAAAAATCTAGAAAAAATAGTAAATACTGCTGTAAAAAAAGTAACTGAAGAACTAATGAAAGAAGTAAATAAATTAAAAGAAGAAAACGAACATTTAAAGAGAATATTAAATCATGATAGTAGTAATAGTGGAATACCAACAAGCAGGACAAAAATTGGAGAAGCAAAAAGAGTTCCTAACTCTAGAAAAAAGAGTGAGCTGAAGAAAGGTGGACAACCAGGACATAAAAAACATAAATTAGAAAAGTTTGCAGATGATGAAATAACAGATACATATACATACGAAATAAAGAAACCAAAATGCAAAGAATGTGGAGGAAAATTAGAATTAATTGGAAAAAGATGTAAAGATGAATTTGATATCGAAATAAGATTAGTCAAGAGAAGAAATGAATTTTGTGAATATAAATGTAGTTGCTGTGATAAAGTGATAAAAGTACCAATACCAGATAGATTAAAAGAGGAAAATCAATATGGAAGTAATGCTCAAGCATTAGCAATATCACTAGTAAATGAAGGATATGTTTCATTTAGAAGAACAAGAGATTAATAAGTGGTTTTACTGGTGGAGAAATGGTAATGAGTGAAGGCTTCATATCAAAGTTACAAAAAAGATGTTACGACAAACTAGAAAATTTTGATAATGAAATTCATAAGAAAATACTAAGTCAAAGTATTTTGCATTGGGATGATACCGCTATAAGTATAAATGGAAAACAATCATGCTTAAGATTTTATGGAAATGAGAAAATAAAATATTACAAGGCACACGAACAAAAGAATAAAGCTGGAATTGATGAAGATGGTATATTAAAGTTTTTATCAAAAGATACAGTTGTGATGCATGATCATAATTTAGTTAATTATAATGAGGATTATGATTTCACAAATGTAGAGTGTTGTGTTCATCTAATTAGAGATTTGAAAGAACTAAATGATTGTTTTCCAAGAGAATGGATTAATAAACTTATATCATTACTAGTAAATACTAATAATTTGAGAAAAGAATATATTAACAAAAATATATTACAATTCGATTATGAAGTATCAGACAATGTAATAAGAGAATATGATAAAATAATCGAAGAAGCTCAAAAAGTAAATTCTAATGATTATAATGAGTATTACAGTAAAGATGAAAGTAGACTAATAAAAAGACTAATTAGATTTAAGGAAAATTACTTATTATGGGTTCTTAGATTTGATATTCCATTTTCTAATAATCTCAGTGAGAGAAGTTTAAGAAGTAGCAAAACGAAAATGAAGGTATCTGGACAGTTTTCAAATATTAAAAATGCAGAATATCTTGCTAGAATAAAATCGTATATTGAGACTTGTAAAAGTAATGATATAAATCCTCACGAAGCATTGATTAAACTTATAGAAGACAATCCATATACTTTAAGAGATATGAAAATAAACTAAGAAATCTTAGTTTATTTTGCGTGCAAGTTATTATTCAGCTGTGAATAGTAACGATTAATTTTACTTTTACAGTATTTACATTTTCCTTTTAGAGTGATATAGGATAGAAGAGGAATTAAGTCTTCAATAGCTAATTCATGTTTGCAAGCATCACAATAACTACAAAGTTTTCTCCTTTAATTAATCTTAGTCCTACAACACAAAAGAAAGAGCCCATTACTAAGCCCAGAATAAAGAAACTTATTAAATATATTATTTCCATACTATCACCTACTGAATCTTTAAATCTGTACTAGTTACTACAAAACATCCCATTGCTACTATACAAGAATCAGGATTAGTTTTTCTAAAACGATTAATCATCTTTCTACTCTTGACATCTGCTTGGTTTGTTACAGTACAGGTATTTATAATATAAACATCACATAAATCAGTAAAAGAAGCTATTTGATAGCCACTTTTTTTAATTCTTGTTCAATATATTCACTTTCATAGGTATTAACTTTACATCCTAGAGTACAAATACCAACCTTCATTTTTATCACTTCTTTCGGTTTAAAGTATAATATAATTTTTTACAATCAGCACTTTTAGTTTTAGTTGTTGTTATTTTATCTGTTATATAATCTTTAGTTAAATCACTTGCCGTCATCATCTCTACCTTAACAAATTTTTCTAATTGATTATTTCTTGTATCTATTTTTTCTCCATCAATTCTTCCTATTTGATAAGTATTTTTTAAAGTAGTAGAAGAAGCATAATAAGTACCATCGCTATCATAAAATAAATAATTATTAAGCATATCAATACTTAAAGGTACTTCAAATGATAAACTTCCTCTTTCTTTCTCTAAAAACTCTAAAACAGCACTATCATGAGCATAACGATACTTTGCTATTTCCATACTATTTGTTTTACTTTTAGAAACAATATAAAGTAATTGCTCAGCATCATACATTCTTTGTTCTATCTCTTTTTTAGAAAAAGAAAGAAAATCTTTAAATTCTAATATTTCATCTCTTGATGATATAAGTTTTACATTATCTTCTCCTTCAACTAAAATAAAATCCTTTATTTTCTTTTCATTTAGTAATTCATCAGTAACAAATTCTAATGAAAACATATCTCTTAAATATAAAACATCTTTTTTTTGTATATAAATTGCATCACTTTTTAAACTATCTGTAATTTTCATGTTATACCTCCTAAAGTGATTATTAGTATAACATATTTCTTATTAAGTTACTAGGTTAAATTAAGAATTTGGATCTCTGTCAGTTACTATTCACAGCTGAATAATAAAAAATATACACAGATTATGAGAAATTAAGTAAAAATAGCTCATAGTCTTTTTATAATGCAAAATATTTGATACAATAAAAAAAAGAAGGATACGTGATGAAAATGGCAGAAATAAGTTTATCAAAATTACAAAAAAGAGTGACAAAATTAGAAAAAGATAATGCCGTGTTAAGAGATTTGTTAGAAGAAAGAAAACAAAAGCAATATAATGCAGAAAAACAATTAGAGTATTATAAAAAAAATCTAGAAAAAATAGTAAATACTGCTGTAAAAAAAGTAACTGAAGAACTAATGAAAGAAGTAAATAAATTAAAAGAAGAAAACGAACATTTAAAGAGAATATTAAATCATGATAGTAGTAATAGTGGAATACCAACAAGCAGGACAAAAATTGGAGAAGCAAAAAGAGTTCCTAACTCTAGAAAAAAGAGTGAGCTGAAGAAAGGTGGACAACCAGGACATAAAAAACATAAATTAGAAAAGTTTGCAGATGATGAAATAACAGATACATATACATACGAAATAAAGAAACCAAAATGCAAAGAATGTGGAGGAAAATTAGAATTAATTGGAAAAAGATGTAAAGATGAATTTGATATCGAAATAAGATTAGTCAAGAGAAGAAATGAATTTTGTGAATATAAATGTAGTTGCTGTGATAAAGTGATAAAAGTACCAATACCAGATAGATTAAAAGAGGAAAATCAATATGGAAGTAATGCTCAAGCATTAGCAATATCACTAGTAAATGAAGGATATGTTTCATTTAGAAGAACAAGAGATTAATAAGTGGTTTTACTGGTGGAGAAATGGTAATGAGTGAAGGCTTCATATCAAAGTTACAAAAAAGATGTTACGACAAACTAGAAAATTTTGATAATGAAATTCATAAGAAAATACTAAGTCAAAGTATTTTGCATTGGGATGATACCGCTATAAGTATAAATGGAAAACAATCATGCTTAAGATTTTATGGAAATGAGAAAATAAAATATTACAAGGCACACGAACAAAAGAATAAAGCTGGAATTGATGAAGATGGTATATTAAAGTTTTTATCAAAAGATACAGTTGTGATGCATGATCATAATTTAGTTAATTATAATGAGGATTATGATTTCACAAATGTAGAGTGTTGTGTTCATCTAATTAGAGATTTGAAAGAACTAAATGATTGTTTTCCAAGAGAATGGATTAATAAACTTATATCATTACTAGTAAATACTAATAATTTGAGAAAAGAATATATTAACAAAAATATATTACAATTCGATTATGAAGTATCAGACAATGTAATAAGAGAATATGATAAAATAATCGAAGAAGCTCAAAAAGTAAATTCTAATGATTATAATGAGTATTACAGTAAAGATGAAAGTAGACTAATAAAAAGACTAATTAGATTTAAGGAAAATTACTTATTATGGGTTCTTAGATTTGATATTCCATTTTCTAATAATCTCAGTGAGAGAAGTTTAAGAAGTAGCAAAACGAAAATGAAGGTATCTGGACAGTTTTCAAATATTAAAAATGCAGAATATCTTGCTAGAATAAAATCGTATATTGAGACTTGTAAAAGTAATGATATAAATCCTCACGAAGCATTGATTAAACTTATAGAAGACAATCCATATACTTTAAGAGATATGAAAATAAACTAAGAAATCTTAGTTTATTTTGCGTGCAAGTTATTATTCAGCTGTGAATAGTAACATGGAAAGAGTATCTTTTTAACTTTTTTTACTATCAATTAAGATAATGTCATCTCCTATTTTTACTAGTTGCTGCCAATCTAGATAAACTTCATCTTTATTTGTACTTAAAAATCTTCTACTTCCTCTTGTTTCTTCTAGAACAATTTTGGAAATATTTCCTGATGAAGAAATAATTACATCAATAATTGAGCCTATTCTTTTTCCACTTGCAACATCTACTACTTCTTTAGTTTGTAAGTCAGATAAGTTCATTATACCACCCTACTTCATTTTATTCCTTAATGTTCTTTTTCAGTACTTTAATCGCATTTTTTTCAATTCTAGAGATTTGGGCTTGGCTAATTCCTAGTTCACTTGCTATTTCCATTTGTGTTTTTCCTATCATAAACCTTTCTTCTATAATTTGTTTATCTCTTGGTTTTAAATTACTCATTGCTTTTGCGACTGCTAATTTATAATCTATGTCATATTCTTCTTTTTTGTTACTAATTTGATCAAAAAGATAGATGGTATCTCCTCCGTCGTTATAAATTGGTTCGTACATACTCATTGGTTCTCTTAATGATTCTAAGGCATTAGAAATTTCAAATTCTGTTACTCCTAATATTGTTGCAATCTCTTTATCTGTTGGTTCTATTCCATTTGTCGTTACTAATTCTTCTTTTAATTTTAAGGTTTTATAAGCTAAATCTTTAATACTTCGACTTACTCTTAAGGAAGAATTATCTCTTAAATATCTTTTAATTTCTCCTAATATCATGGGAACTGCATAGGTAGATAGTTTTACATCATAACTGATATCAAAATTATCGATTGCCTTTACTAATCCTAAACAGCCTACTTGAAATAGATCATCTAAATTATCCGTTTTGCCATTAAATTTTCTTAAAATTGATAAAACTAATTTTAGATTTCCACTGATTAAATCCTCTCTGGCAAAGGGATCTCCTTCTTTTAATTTTTGAAATAATTCTTTGTTCTCTTCATTAGTTAAAACCTTCATATTCGCAGTATTCACGCCACAGATATCTACTTTATGACGTGCCATAAAAAATCTCCTTTCTACTCTTCATCTTGAGGTAGTTAGGAGATTTTTATACATTAATCTTTAATTTTATATTCTTTTTTAAATGTTTTATATGACATTTCTTCTTTTAATTCTGGATGAATTGTTTTTAAAAGAGGTAGAGGATTGTTGTTTGGTTTAGAAAGATAGATGGTATTAAATATTTTTAGTAATTCTTTATCTATACCAATATCTTTTAAATGGAATAAATATTTATAAAATATATCTAATTCTTTTTTATACATTTCTTCTTCTGCTAGAGTATTTAATAATATCATATTATAACAATATAAATCTGTATCATTACTTGGAATCATTATTCCAGATTGTGTTAATTTATATTTATCGGGAATAGATTCTAAATATTTATTTTTTAAAAGATAGTATGCTGTATGAGAGGGTTCATCTTGTCCTACATAGACACTATCTAAATCAATAGCCCGAACAATATCAGTTTTATCGATAATAAAATTAAATTCATTGAAGTCTCCAAAATTCATTTTAAAGCTTTCTTCTTTTACTTCTTGAACTTGATGAAGAATTTTTCCTACTTGTTTTAAATATTCTAATTTTTTGCTGAATTTATTTTCTTCTTTGGATAGAAAAATTCCTAAATTGGTATGATTTTCTATTAATGGTAGGGCAAATCCTGCTATTTTATTATCTACTACTATAATTGTATCGGGAATGATTAATTCTTTTATTTGTTTATAATATCTTGAACTATTTAATAAATTTAGTGCATACATTTTTCTGCCCATAATTTTTTCATCATCTTGTGCATCTAAATATTTAAATAGCATTCTTTCTCCATTTTCGGTTTTAACCTGATGTTTGTTTAAGACTAACATTAAGGCTTCTGTATTTAATGTTCCTCTTTCTAATACTAATTCTTTTAATTTTCTTAATTGGTGCATTCTTAAATTAACGATTTTCATTGGTTCCCCCTATTTGATATTTTTAAATGAAAAAACATGTAATAAATATTACACATTTTTAATATCATTTACTAATTGTTCTATATTATCAAATGAATATTCTTTATTAGTTGATGTTTTCATATTTTTTAACATAAAATTATTTGTTTTAACTTCATTTTCACCAACTACTATTACATATGGAATATTTTGTTTATCTGCCCATTCAAAGCATTTTTTGATTTTTCTTTTGTTCATTTCTATTATAACGCAAATATTTTTCTTTCTTAATTCATTGGCTATTTTTAATGTATATGCTTCTGTTTCCATAGGAATTAAATAAATTTGAATATCTGGTTCATTGGAAACTTTTTCATTATTCTTTTGTAATTCATATATTGAAGATAAGCCAAAACTGATCCCTACTGCTGGATAGATATTTCCATCCCCTATATAATTGGTAATCATATTGTCATATCTTCCACCTCCACCAATACTGCTACTTAGTTTTCTTGTTTTTTCATATACTTCAAAAACGTTTCCTGTATAATAATCTTGTCCACGAGCTAGTGTTGGTGTAAACTTACAATACTTATCTATATTTAGGCTATTGATATAGCAATTTAGAGAGTTAAGTTCTTCTAATCCTGTTTTTAATTCTTTAATATTTGTATCTTGATATTTTTCATTTAATTCTAATAATGATAGCTTAAATAATTGAAGTAATTTTTCTGTTTGTTCATCATTTAATCCTACTTTTTGTAAGGTTTCTCTAAATTCTTCTTTACTTAATTTATCCATTTTATCAATAATGGTAATTACTGAGCTAATTTTATTTTCTTCAACTGAACAATCTAATATTAATCCTCTCATTAAATTTCTGCTGTTATACTCTATTTCAATTTCTATTCCTAGTTTTTGGAAGGCATTGACATATAAGTTTAAGCACTCTGCTTCTATCATTTGCCCAGATAATCCTACAACATCTACATCACATTGGGTAAATTCTCTATCTCTTCCTAATTTTACTGGACCATCACGAAATACTTTAGCTATTTCATATCTTTTAAAAGGTAGTCTGATTTGATTTTTATTTAAAGCAATAAATTTAGCAAAAGGAACAGTTAAATCATAACGAAGTCCTAATTCTCTTTTTCCTTGGTCGGTTAATTTATAAATTTCTTTTACTAAATCATTATTTTCATCATATTTATCAATTAACATATCATAATAGCATAAAATAGGAGTTTCAATTGGTTGATATCCAAATTCTTTAAATGTTTCTTTTAATTTATCATTGATATAATTTCTAATTCTTTGTTCTTGTGGTAGGTAATCATTACAACCTTTTACGTTTTGTATTTTCATAATTTCTCCTTTGCTTTGATTTTATTCTTTTCAGAACTGATTCTTTATTTATTTGTATCTAATTCTACAATTTTGAAGTAGTCTTATCTTCTAACGTAGAAGACCTTGATTTTAAATAGTTATCTCTTTCAGATGATTCTACGTAAGTTGGCGGACTATTCGCTAATTTAAATAATAAGTTTGTTAAAATTCTCTTCGTTTTTCTATTCCAACGTCGAAAAAATGGATTCTTTTATATTTAACATGAAAGTCGAATTTACAAATATTACTTATCTTTTTTACTATTAGTAATAGTTTTTCTCAACACATCTTGAATATCACAATATTAAACTATACCGTTTTTTATTGTTTTTCAATGAGTTTTGATGTTACTTGAATTTTTTTCATCACTTAAATATATTTATTATTAATTTTTATGTTTGTCATCTTTTGACAAAAGTTTTTTGTAATTATATTTATTTCTTTCAGCTTCAAAATTTTTATTTGTAACCCCATCCATTTTCAATCTAAAGAAATTTTTTACTTCTTCTCTTTCTTCATTAGACAAAAACGTGTTTAAGAAATTGTTGTCATTCAATTTGTATAAGATGAATTCTGGTAATTCAACTGGTACAGTGATTGATAGTTGTTTTCTCATTTCGCTCAATACGCTCAATATTTTTGCACATTTATAATAATACTCCATTTCTAGAGGCGATATCCAATTGGTTTCTGCCCGTTTTTTCATTTCATTATATATTTTTGTAAATATATCTTTCACTTCTTCATATCTTTCTTCATGAATTTTCTTATATCCGTATTTAAATATATAACGGTAATCATTTGGGGAGATAGTGCCAATTTTTCTATATAACTCCCATCCTATAGGCCAATCATGTCTGTCTGCTTCATAGTAATGCCCAAGTCTGTATAGTATAAATGTACTATGTTTCTGTATTTTTTCCTGTGTTAGTGCCTGATACAAACATTTTTCAGCCTCTGGCCTTTGCTCATAATCTGTAATTCCAGATAATCCAGCCAAGACATTACCCATAGAAAACCTTATATCTTCCTTACTTAATAATTTTGCCTCTTCCATTATTGTTTTCACGTTTACATATGGAAGTTGTCGATTTGCTCGGCAGATTTTATTTATCTTGCGTCCACAATTTAAATAAGCGAACTTTTTATAAACGCTTCCTTCAAATTTTTCTCCAGGTTTGAATATTTCCTTTAAGCACTGCATGTATTTGTCTATTATTTGTTCTTTTTTATTCTTTTTAAGTCTGTTATCGCTCAAATCAAACTGGTATAAATACAAATGACAAATATAGTTAATATATGCCATATCATTATTCACGAATGCGTCATAAACTTTCATCATATCATTTTGCATATCAGGAAAAATTTTTAATAGCTGTTGCTTTATTTGTTGTCCATAATTTCTTCTTTTTTCTATTCCTGAACCGTTACAATCATTATATCTCACATTTATTTCTATCTCTTGTTTTGCACAGAATTTATTTGTAGCCATCTGATCTTCAGTTGCAGCTGTTTCAGCTAAAAAAATATTACAGTCAACTTCTTGAATATCTGATGATTCTTTTTCATATTCCAATATGAATTCTCTCACATAGACACCACAAAATATCAAGAATTGTTTTATGTACTCTCCTTCGATAGCCTGGTTTTGATTACGGATGATTCTAATAGAATATATTTTCCCTATTTTTTTATTTGCTGTTCTTTTAAAATCACTCATTTTTTCACTCTTTTCTAAATTTAAATCAAGTATTTCATTACACTCTTTTCATAGATTTCTTGTTCATTTTAATCGTATCAATTAGAAACGTTTGATTTTTTGTTTTTTCATAAAAAAGTATGTTTTTTCATCAACAATATTATTATACAACATAAAATGTAATTTTTTATCATAAATTTAATTTTACGAAAAAAAGCCCAAAGGCTTTCCTGCGTTTTTTATTAAAGAAATATAGTTTTTATTAAAATTTTAATCGCTATTAGAATTATTCAGTTTTTTCTGGTTTTCTTTTTTTTAGAAAACCCAGTGACATCAGATTCTTGCAGTATTTCCGCTCTATAGGGCTCTACATCTAACTCGTATATAGAATCACATATTTTAAATAAATAAAAGCCTATTATCTGCGAATAATCTTCTTCCTTCATTGCAATGTATAATGCTTTTTTG
The DNA here is from genome assembly GCA_934162265.1 of uncultured Bacilli bacterium. Taxonomy (GTDB): domain Bacteria; phylum Bacillota_I; class Bacilli_A; order RF39; family UBA660; genus RUG11198. Next base: position 69,825 of record CAKPHZ010000001.1, read on the forward strand.
TATGTTTCTCTTTCTGTTGTTTTTACATATACAGGAGGTAATCCTTTTGCTTTAAACATTAGATTTAAAAGTGCTCTAAAAGTTCTTTTATTTCCGTCAAAAAATGGTTGTGTCTTTATTAATTTTGTGGTCTCTTTTACACAATAAGAGATATACTCAATTATATCATCATTTTTTATTATATTATTAAATTCTTCTTTCTTTTTTGCATCCAAATATCCATTCATTATTATCAATGATTCCTTTGGCGTTGGAACTTTTATATCTACGCCATTTAAGTGAACTTCATCATTATTATTGTTACTTCTTAGTTGTCCACCTATTTTTGTTTTATATTTCATTGCATTAATTTCTTTTTCGATTTCTTGTGCTTTTTTATATTTTTGTAAATTTTTTTCTAATTTTGATTCTTTTTTTAAATTATCAGCTTTTCCCCTTAATTTTTCCACTTCTTCTATTAGAGATTGACTGTTTGCAATATCTGTTGGTCTCCATAAAATTTCGTTAATTTCTAATGCATTTATAAATAAGTTTAGTGGTTTTTTATTACAATCATAATCTTGAATGTATTGGTATGCATCACTTAATCCCTTTCTTTGCTCTTTTGTATCATTTTTTTCTACTAATATTTCATTAGAAATATACTTTTTTTTGAACGAATATATCATGTTATTATAATCTGGATTTATAAATTTATAATATAGCTCTATTAATCTTTTAGGTATAGCACATTCAGGATCCTTTTTATATATTACTTTGTAATTCTCTGATAAATGATACGTTGTAAATGTCATGGCAAATAAATCTCTTACATCTTTCGATTGAAAAGTTAAAGATAAATTTGATTGATTTGTTTTTTCCACATTACACATTACTTTTCCCCCCTTCTTTTAGTAGACTATGTTAACATAATGGTTAATTTTTGTCAAGAATAAATTGTTATTGCAGATATGAAATTTTAGTTCTATTACAACTAGAATTTAAAGAATAGAATGATTAGGATTATTGAATGACTATTGCTGATTTACATACCATACCTTAGAAATATTTACATTTTGACTTAGCGGAGATGGATTTGGCTGATCAACATTCACAACAACTGGCATCCTAAAGGCTGAACCATAGGCAATACAAGTACCAGAATGATAAGTTTTTAGTTTATTCATTAAGTTACTGCTGATATTTGGTAAGATTGAGGTAACAAAAGCAATATCATTTGGATGAAACATTTTAAAGACTAAGAAATTGCTACACTGGCTGATTGCTGTTTCACTTAACTCAGATGGTCTTTGGCTTATCATTCCTAATAAAATTCCATATTTTCTTCCTTCTTTGGCAATTCTCTCAAAAATATTATAACCAAACAATTTAATATCAATATCATTTTGAACATATCTATGTGCTTCTTCTAATAGGATGTGGAATGCTATTGATCCTCTATCTTTTAATTTGGCAACATAATCAAACAATAATTTAGAATATATCTTTACTAAATTTTTGGCAAATCTATCATCAACATAATTAATATTAAAGTTTATAATTTGGGCTTTTCTTCCATTAGAGGTCATTAAAAGATCTTTTATATATCCTTCTACTGTAACAAAAATTGGATAGTCAAAGAATTTAGCATAATCACTATTTATTAGTGTATTTAATCTAATTTTTAAGGCATTTGCATAGTCAAAAACTTTTTCACTGGTTAAGACACCTTCACTGATAAGAGCAAATTCTAGAGCTAGAGAAAATTCTTTTAGTCCATACATAAAAGTACCATCTGGTAAAGATAATTGAAAATTGTTTTTGGTAAATTCTTCTAGATATTGAATGACAACTTCAATATCGGCAAATTTTCCTGATGGTTCAACAAATAGACATTGACGAATCGTTCTGCTCCATCCTCCTTTTGTTAAGGCAATTTCTAAATTAATATCTTTAGTTTTAAATTGTGTTAATACGGATGTTAGTTTATTTCTAATTTCACTAGGATTTTTTCCTGAGAAAATGATATCTAAAATACTTCTTGCTAGAATATCATTTTTTTGATCAATTACTTCTTCTTCTGCTTTGGTAAAATAGCCTACTAATTTTAATGCTTTTTCGATAATTGGAATTTGATTTTCGTTATTGGCATTTAATAATAAAGCAATATCATCTACGCTTAGTAACCAAAAAGGAAGACATAAGTGAGGAAACTCTGTACTATTTAGGTCAGTTGTAATTACTTTATAATTTAAATTTGGATTATTTTTTCCAATATTAAAAAATGCTGGCTGGTACTCTCCATAAGCATCAAATAAAAACATATTTGTTCGAAAAGGAATACTATTTTTGGCTTCGTAAAAAATGGATTGTAAGATTTTGGAGGTAGAATAACTTTTTCCTGAACCACTATTTCCTAAAATAGCAAAATGATTAGAAAAGAAAGCATTAACATCTAAAGAAATTCGATAATTGTTATATACTACTGAATTTCCCATACTAATTGAATTGGTATTTGGATCATTTTGATAGATAATATCTAATTCTTCTACTGTAATAATTCTACATGGAGTTTTAAAAGCAGGTTTTACACTACTTCCATAAATAAACTTATTATTAGAAATTTCTCCGATAAGGTTAATATCTAAATAAGTACTATCTCCTTCCATTATTTCTCCTACTATCTTGACATTTGGTTCTTCAAAGATGACATTTTTTCCCATTAAATTATCTAATTCATAAATATTTACCTCTAGTTTTATTCGAACGGTATCCCCTAAAATACTCATTATTTTTCCTAACATTTTTCTCTAATCTCCTTTATTCTTTATATTTCGATTATAGCAATATCTTGGCAAAAAATCAATAAAAGTATTTTAAGTTATTAGAAAACAAAAAAGTAATTTTAAATATAAGAATCTAAAATTACTTTCATCATTATTCATCTAAGAAACTATCTAACTTCGAGATAATTTCTTCTTTATCCATATTTTTTCCAATAAAAACAATTTTGTTCATTCGATCTTGATATTGATCATCCCATATTTCAGCAATATCTGGATTTTGAAGTAAAATCATTTGCTGTTCTTGTTCTGACATTGCACCAACAAATGGTCCAGTTGATACTAAATTCTTGCTATTTCCTGCACTTTCTACCATATAAGCAATATCTATTTCATCGGAAAAGTAAACAAGTCCTTTGCAACGAATGATAGAGGAATCCCATTTTTTATCTAAAAATTCATAAAACTTTTTTCGATTAAATGGTTCACGTCGGCAATAAACGAATGTAGAAATTCCATATTCTAATACTTCTTCACTTTCTTCTGGTTCTGCTGGATTATTCATTGCTTCAATCCAACCTGCTGTCATTGTTGAGGCTTCTAAATCAAACAAATTGGTATTAAATATTTTTGAAATTTCTACTTTTGAATAGTTGGTTTCAATAATTTTTGCTTGAGGTTGAATGCTGCGGATTACTGCTTTGATTTCTTCTAATTCTTCCTTGGATACCTCATCTTTTTTATTTAGAACTATGATGTTACAAAATTCTAGTTGTTCAATAATTAGTTTTTCAATATCTTCATCATCTATATTTTCTTTTTGTAAACTACTTCCACATTGAAATTCTTCTTTTAGACGAATTGCATCTACTACAGTGATTACAGCATCTAAATAGCAGATTTCTTTCCCGTTCATCATTTCTGGCATCATGGTGATGGTTTGTACGATTGGGATTGGTTCACAAATGCCACTAGATTCTATAACAATAGCATCAAATTTATCTTGATTGATAATTTCTGTAATTTGCTCTACTAAATCCATCTTTAAATTACAGCAAATACAACCATTGGTTAAAGCGACTAGGGAAGAATCTTTTTTATTGACAATTCCTCCTTTTTCGATTAATGTCTCATCTATATTTACTTCTCCAATATCATTTACAATTACTGCTACTTTTTTCTGATTTTCATTTTGTAAAATGTGATTGATTAAGGTTGTTTTTCCACTTCCTAAATATCCTGTGATTAAGGTTATTGGTATTTGTTTTTTCATTTTTATTCCTCTTTTCTATTATTTTTTCAGAAAAAAAGCAAATCATAGAAGATATAATCTGCTTAGTTTCCTTGTTGAATTTTGTAAAGAAAAGTTCCTCCTAGTAAGATACATACTGCTGATATTAAGTAAGGAATAATGCTAGTAAAAGAAGAAGTATTTTCTACTGTTGTTTCATTTGAAGTAATATTTGGATTGTTATTTACGCCATTTTTAATTTGTTCTTCTGTTAAAGCAATGTTATACATGCTAACTTTTTGATCTTTTCCTTCTATTTTAAATGTTATTGTATCCGTATTTAAAAAATACTTACTATTTGCTGTTTCTTGATTTAAAGTATATGTTCCATTACTTAAATTATTAATTAAATGTACACCATCTGATGTTGTCCATTCATCTACTACATTTCCTTTACTATCTTTTACGACTAATTTAGAATCTGAAATATAAGCTTTTGTATCTTTATCTGTTAAACTTACTGTTGCATTATATGTACTTTTTGTACTTGCTTTCGTGGTAGTTTCTTTCCATTCTGTGTCACCAGAGAATAAATTTTTCATTACAACTACAATTCCTACTGCTACTAAGGCTAATCCTACATATTTAAAAATATCTCTTGCCATAGCAAATCCCCCTCCTTTAAGTTTCGTGATTATGGTAACATTTTTCTCTATCTTTGTCAATTCAAAATTAAAAAAAGAATGAAACTCCGTTTCATCTACATCCCTCGTGGGATGTTTTATTTTATTCCAATTTTTAGTATAATTT
>CAKPHZ010000002.1 GCA_934162265.1 uncultured Bacilli bacterium
CTGGTATGACTCACTTTTATTTTAATAAAAATAGTGTAAGTGATTTTACTCACCAACACTATTTATTATAGAACCTTTTTTTATGATAGAAGTAATATTGTTGGTCAATCATTTGAAGGATATTATGATGCTTCTTCTGATAATGATAGCATTTCCGATAACGGTTTATCTTTATTAGAAGTGTTAGAAGATAAAAATATAAATATTGAAAACAAAGCTATTTTTCAATATGATTTTCTTCTTTTATTGAAGTATATGGATGATACTCTTTCCGAGCGAGAAAAAGATGTTCTTTTTAAGAGAGCTGGATACCAAATTGAAAAACCAATGACTTTGCGTGAAATTGCTTGTGACTATGGTGTTACAACAGAAGCAATTCGCTTGGTAGAGAAAAAAGCAATCCATAAATTAACCAGAACAAAGAAAGGCAATTCATTTAACCCATATTGCTAATTTTTGATATTCTAGTGGACAATAAGCTCATCTATTTTTGATTTAAATATTTTAAAGTTATTGTAATTTTGAAAAAACTAGTGTATACTTATCATATGTTATGATAAGGAGAGGATACTATGGCTTTGAGTAAATTAAAAAAGATGATTGTAGATGAAATTGATGATGAAGAGGTAGAGGAATCTGAAAAGAGTGAAGATATGGTTAATCATGTAGGAACAGGAAAAATGATTTTATTAGAACCACGTGCTTATTCTGAAAGTCAACAAATTGCCGATCACTTGAAGAAAAAAAATACTGTTGTCGTGAATATGAAGAGGGTAACACCCGATCAAGCCAAAAGAATTGTAGATTTTTTAAGTGGTACAGTTTATGCTTTAGGAGGAGATTTACAAAAAATAGGTGCTGGTATTTTCTTATGTACACCTAAAAATGTAGATGTTGAGGGGGCTATTACTGATGATGATGATAAGGGGAAGAAGGCTAAAAATAACGATATTGATTTAGATTGGTAGAGGTTAGAGGGTGAATTATGAAACGATTTAGCATTGTGAATAATGGATATAACATAGAAGAAGTGAATCAATTTATTGATATGGTTATCAAAAAGTTGGAACGCTTGAGTGAAGATAATAATAATTATTTAATGCAATTAGAGACTTTGAAAAAACAATCTAACCAAAATACTGATGTTAAAGTAGCAAAAGCTTTGATTGCAGCGCAAGAAACAACAGATAAAATGAAAGAACTTGCTCGCACTGAGGCAGATTTAATTGTCAAAGAAGCAAAAGATAATGCCAGTGCTATTGTGCACGAAGCTTTAGTTTCGGCACAAAAAACTGAACAAGAGCTAGAAGTGTTGAAGAAAAGTTATAGTGTATATAAAACAAAAATGGAAAGTTTAATTAAGGGACAGCTTTCTTTGTTAGAGAAGAGTAATATTGAAGAATAATCTCTTCTTTTTTATTAACTTTTTTTTAAATGTTTGGTACAATTGTAAAAGAAAGAAGGCAGAAGTTAATGATATATTTAGATTACGCAGCAACAACACCAGTGGATAGAAGAGTATTAAGCACTTTTAATAAAGTCTGTTTAGATTATCCTGGAAATAGTAATTCGTTACATAAACTAGGAATGGAAGCAAAAGAACTTGAAGATTATGCAACAGAGAGAATTAAGGAATTATTGAATTTAAAAAATGAAGAGATTATTTATACTAGTGGGGCTAGTGAGGCAAATAATCATGTAATTAAAGGAGTATGTTCTAAATATAAAAGTCGTGGCAAACATATTATTACTACCTTTTTGGAACATTCATCAGTTTTATCTACAGTAAATTATTTATCCAATCAAGGATTTATTGTCGATTATGTAAAAATTAAAGATGATGGTCAAGTAGATTTGGAACATTTAAAAAAATTATTAAATAATGATACGATTTTGGTTAGTATTTGTGCTGTTGATAGTGAACTTGGGATTAGGCAACCTATTGAAGAGATTTCTAAAATCGTTAGAGACTATCCAAAATGTTTCTTTCACGTTGATTGCACACAAGCAATAGGAAAAATTCCCCTTTGTTTTGATTTTATGGATTTTGCCACTTGTTCTGCACATAAGATTTATGGATTAAAAGGAATAGGATTATTGATTAAAAAGAAAAATATTATGTTAGATAACCTTATTCATGGAGGAAAGTCTAGTACGGTTTATCGCAGCGGAACTCCAGCGCTACCGCTTATTGTTTCTACTATGAAAGCACTTGAATTGATTATTCCTCATATTGAAGAAAATACTTCTTATGTTAAAGAGTTAAATCAAAGTATTTTGAATTTTTTCAAAAAGTATCCTTCTATTTTAGTTAATAGTACTTCAAATTCTGTTTACTCTACAATTAATATTAGTATTCCTAATATAAAGCCAGAAACCTTCATTCACGCAATGGATAATTATGACATTTATATTTCTACAAAGAGTGCTTGTTCTAGCTCTAATACAATGTCTGATTCTGTATATGCTGTGACAAAGGATCGAGAAAGGGCTATGCATAGTATTCGAATTAGTCTATCATTTAAAACAACCAAAGAAGAAATAGAGAAGTTTTGTTCTTGTTTTGATGTTTGCTATCAGAGTTTAAATTTTAAGGAAAAATAAGATGAAAAAGATTTTTATTCTTTTCTTTCTTCTACTTTGCCCATTGTCCTTTGTTTTTGCAGATACTAAAAATTCTGTCAATATTTATTTTTTTCATTCTAATACTTGCTCTCACTGTAAAGCTGAAAATCGATTTTTAAAAAGTATAGAGAAGAAAAATAATTATATTCATGTTTATCGCTATGAAGTTCATGAGGAAAAAAATGCAGATAAAATAAAAACATTAGAAGATATTTATCAAATTCGCTTAGAAAATGTTCCTGTAACAGTTATTGGAGATACTATTTTTTATGGCTTTTCGGATGAGACAAGTGAAAATAAATTCTTAAGAGCAATTTCTTATTATTCTCTGTACGGATATCAAGATAAATTAGGCCATGCTCTTCAAGTAAAGACATTATCTAGTTATTCTTACTCCTTGGATAATCCTAGTTATTCCGATTATTTAGAAAAGATAAATATCAAAGTATTAGGAATTCTTCCTATTTTCACATTAGATAATTCAATGAATGCTAGTATCTTAGGTGTTTTGTCTGGTGTAAATGTTGTCTTTTTAGGTTCTTTAGTAATATTATTTCTTTTTCTTTCAAAAGTAAAAGAAAGCAAAATTAGGGTACTGATGACTAGTTATTACTTTTTGCTTTCTTATTTGGGTAATGTTTATTTAATTTACCCAGGAGTATGGTATTTTATCATTTTGCTTTTTCTTTTTCTTACTTTTTCTTTTCTTTATTTAAAGAATAGAAAGCGAAATTTTTTGCTTTTTAATTTACTTTTATTATTGTCGCTTTTAGCCACTATTTGTATTAAATTTTATTTTTCTTCTTTTATTGATATTTTTATGCAAATTTATCATTTGTATCAATTTACTGCCTTTGATTATTTTAGATATTTTCTTTGCTATTTCTTTCCTCTTTTTGTGATTTACTTGATTTTACTTTGCCTATTATTTTTACTAATTGATAAAAAATTTAGTTAGATTTATTTCTAGCTTCTTTTTTATTTTAAAAAAGATTTAAAGAATTATTGACTATGAGAAATGTTTTTGCTATTCTTTTATTAGGTAAATGATGTACATTTATGCTAAAAGTTTAATAAAATACATAAGTTCCATAGAAGTATTTTATTGATAAAAAGAGGTGAGGATAATGGAACAAGATATAATTAATTTGTTGTCTAATCCTAGTAGACCTTCAATGAGTTCTATTGAGATTAATGATGCTTTGGGGTACAAGTCTATTGAGGATTATAAGACAGTGATGAAGTTGTTAGAAGAATTATGCACAAAAGGAATTCTTTATTATAGTGAAAAGAAACAAAAATATTTATTATTAAAAAATAGCCATTTAGTGAAAGGAAAGCTGTTGATGAATCCAAAAGGTTTTGGTTTCGTTGAGATTGGTGATGGAAAAAAAGATATTTATATTCATCGTGATAATTTAAATGGTGCTAGAAATTTAGATACAGTTTTAATTGAATTGATTGGAGATAAAACGGAAGGAAGAGTTCATAGTATTTTAGAGAGAAATATGGAAGATTTCGTTGGTACGGTTTATTTTAAAGATGGGAAATGTATGGTTCATCCTGACAAAAAAAATTTACTTGATATTGAGATTATGAAAGAATGCCAAAGGGGACTTGTTGATGGACATAAGGTTGTCGTAGCACCAGTTGATGGAAATCGATATTTGGGTAGCATTACGCATGTCATTGGACATAAAAATGATGTTGGGGTAGATATTCTATCTTTTGTTTATGAAAATCATTTTAAACCTCAGTTTCCAGAAGAAGTATTAGATTCAATTAAAGATTTACCAGACAATATTGAGAACGAAAATTTAAATGGTCGTCTTGATTTAAGAAATAGAGTTATTTTTACCATTGATGGAGATGATACAAAAGATATTGATGATGCGGTTAGTATTTTGAAAAATGATGATGGTACCTTTGAACTTGGTGTTCATATCGCAGACGTTAGTCATTATGTAAAACCAGATACCTTACTAGACAAAGAAGCTTATGAAAGAGGAACTAGTGTTTATTTGGTAGATAGAGTAATTCCGATGTTACCTCACCGATTATCAAATGGAATTTGTTCTTTAAATCCAAATGTTGATCGACTTTCAATGTCTTGTATTATGAAAATTGACTCAACAGGTAAGATTATTTCTCGTTGGATTGGGGAATCTGTTATTCGTAGTAGAATCCAAATGACTTATAATAAGGTTAATGATATTTTAGACAAAGGAATCATTGATGAAGCTTATCAACCATTCGCTGATGATTTAAGAATAATGCGACATGTATCAGATTTGTTAAGACAAAGAATGGTTAGACGAGGCTACATTGAATTTCATAGTAATGAAGCAAAAATTATTGTTGATGATGCTGGAAAACCAGTTGATATTCGTTTGAGAAATGAAGGAACGGGAGAAAATATGATAGAGAACTTTATGGTTGCCGCAAATGAAACGGTTGCTAGTTCTATATTCTATCAACAATTACCTGGAATTTATCGTGTTCATAGCAAGCCTGATGAGAAGAGGTTGAATAGTTTCTTCTGTTTCTTAGCTTCTCGTGGATATAAAGTAAATGGAAAGAAGAAAAATATTACAGCAAGAGATTTACAAAATGTCTTAAAGCAATTAGAAGATAAACCAGATGCAAAAATCCTTAATGATTTAGCCATTAGAAGTCAAGCTAAAGCGGTTTATTCAGATACCAATATTGGTCATTTTGGCCTTGGTAGTAAGTGCTATGCACATTTTACTTCCCCTATTAGAAGGTATCCAGATTTGATTTTACATCGCTTAGTAAAAGACTATCAATATCATTATTCTCCAGAAGTGATTGAATATTGGAATAAAAATTTATCAATTATGGCGCTTCATTGTTCAGAAAAAGAACAAGATGCTGTTAAGTGTGAAAGAGATGTTGATGATATGAAGAAAGCTGAATATATGGAAAGTCATATTGGAGAAACATTTACAGGAGTTATTTCTGGTGTACAAGAGTTTGGTGTTTTTGTTGAACTTCCTAATACAGTAGAAGGTCTTGCTAGAATAGAAGATATGCCTCGTGGAGGATATCACTACATCGAAGATGCAATGTGTTTAATGAACGGAAAAACCAAAGATAAATTTGGATTTGGAGATGAAGTTATTGTTCAAGTAACTAAGGCTTGTAAGGAAAACTCTATGATCGATTTTAAGATTTTAGGAAAAGTGAAAGAAAAAGGGAATGAAAATAGTCAAGATTTGGATGAAAAATCAGATTCTAAGAAATATATTTTGAAAAAGAATAAATAGGTGTAGAGATGCGAAGAAGAAAGAAAAAGTTAAAGTTAGGTAATATTTTTATTGCAGTTAGTTTAGTTATTTTGTTTTCTTTGGTTTTGATTTATTTTCTTTGTGGTCCTAGTTCTAAAAATTTACAGCAAGAAGGAAAAAAAGATAATAAATTGCAAGAAAATAAAGAAGAAAAAGAGCAAGAATATCAGGCATCTATGGTTATGGTAGGAGATAATTTAATTCATTCTAGTATTTATAAAGATGCTAGTGATGGAAAGGGTGGCTACGATTTTCGAAAGATGTATGAGTTGGTAAAGCCTATTATTCAAAAATATGATATTGCTTACTATAATCAAGAAACTGTGCTTGGGGGAAAGGAACTTGGTGTGAGTGATTATCCTACTTTTAATTCTCCTCAAGAGGTTGGAGATGCGATGATTGATGCTGGATTTAATTTGGTTTCTCTTGCTAGTAATCATACGATGGATTCTGGGGAGAAGGCTATTTTGGCATCAAGGGAGTATTGGGATAGTAAGAGTGATGTTTTGGCTGTTGGTAGTTATTCTAGTACTGATGATCGAGATAAGGTTCGGATTGTTACAAAGAATAATATTCGTTATACAATGTTAAATTATACTTATGGGACAAATGGAATAAGTGTTCCTAGTGGAAAAGAATACTTAGTTAATGTTTGGCCTACTAATTTAGAAATAAATGATGTAGAGAAAGATACACAATATCAAGAATATAAAAAACAAGTAAAGAAGGATATTGAGCAAGTTAGAGATAGTGTAGATGTTTTAATGGTAGCGATGCATTGGGGAGTAGAATATACAGATGAGGCTACAGAATATGAAAAGGATATGGCTTCTTATTTGGCAAGTTTAGGTGTAGATATTATTATTGGTGCTCATCCTCATGTTATTCAGCCAGTTACTTGGATTGATAAGACTTTAGTAATTTATTCTTTAGGTAATTTTATTTCGGCTCAGTATCAGACTGATGATTATAATAAGATGGTTGGTTTGATGACTAGTTTAGAGATAAAAAAGAAAGTAAAAGGGAAAGATGTAACGATTAGTATTTCTAATGTTGATAATGATTTGGTATATACTTATTATAAGAATTGGCGAGGATTTAAAGTTGTTCCATTTTCTAGTTCGGAGATTGCTAATTATTTGCCTGATTATAAAAGGGTTCATGATAAATATGCTAAGGTGGTAAAGAAATATGATAATAATATTTCGGTAAAACCTGCTTATGGAGAAGAATAATGAGAAAAATAAGAAATAAGAAAAAGAAAAAATTTATCGTTTTAGTTCTTCTTTTCTTTATTTCTCTTTTTACTTTTGGAGGAGTAGTTCTTTATCAGTATTTTCCTGTTTTTGAACAAAAGAAAACAATAAAAAAGGAAAAAAATACTTCTAAAGAAAATAAGAAGAGTATAGAGAAATTATCTATGGTTATGGTAGGAGATAATTTAATTCATGATAAGATATATTGGGATGCTAAGAATGAGGGTGGTTATGATTTTAAGCCTATTTTTAGGGAAATTAAACCTATTATTCAAAAATATGATATTGCTTATTATAATCAAGAGACAATTTTAGGAGGATCAGATATTGGGGTTTCTAGTTATCCTGCATTTAATAGTCCTTATGAAGTAGGAGACGCGATGATTGATACTGGATTTAATTTAGTTTCTCTTGCTACTAATCATACAATGGATAGAGGAGAGAGGGCAATTTTAAATTCTAGGAAGTACTGGGATAGTAAGAGTGATGTTTTGGCTGTTGGAAGTTATTCTAGTACGGATGATCGAAATAAGATTCGGATTGTTACCAAAAATAATATTCGTTATACCATGTTAAATTATACATATGGAACGAATGGAATAAGTGTTCCTAGTGGAAAAGAATACTTAGTTAATATTTGGCCTGTTACTGGGAATAATCCTGATACAGATACTTTGTACCAAGAATATAAAAGTCAGGTAAAAAAAGACGTTGAACAGGTTAGGGATAAAGTTGATTTACTTATTGTTGCAATGCACTGGGGTGTGGAATATCAGGATATGCCTAATCGTTATCAGGAAGATATGGCTTCTTATTTAGCTAGTTTAGGAGTAAATATTATTATTGGTACCCATCCACATGTTATTCAGCCAGTTACTTGGATTAATCAAACTTTAGTGATTTATTCGCTTGGTAATTTCTTATCTGCTCATGAAGTAGTTAATTTGTCTAACCGAGTTGGTTTGATGAGTATGGTTGACATTTATAAAGAAAATGATAAAATAATATTAAAGAATTTACATAACGAGTTATTGTATACTTATTATAATTCTTCTTATCAAGATTTTTTAATTATTCCTTTTTCTTCTATGGAAGAGAAGTATTTAAGTAATTATCGTGAAGTATATTCTAAATATAAAGGAATAGTTCAAGCATTAGATAAGAATATATTTGTTCAGTCACTGGATTAAGGAAGAGGTGTTATGATGGAAGAAGAAAGAGAAGAAATTAAGACAACAAATATTAATAATAACCCAAGAAGGCAACAATTAATAGAAGAAAATTATAGAAGAGAAAGACAACAAGAACTGGCAAAGGAGAAAAAAAGAAAGGCGATTCAAAGGAAACGCAACAAGAAAAAAATTAAGAGAGCTATTTTTATTGCTGCCATTGCCACAATAGCTATTGGAGGACTTAATTATGCTTATAAAAAAGTTACACGTGATCCACTCGAGGTAGCTTCTAGTAATGTTCAAAAACATATCGGTAAATTTTATGATAAAGAGGGAGAAATTATTACCGAATATGAAGAAGAAGCAGACGCCTTAGAACAAGAATTGCAATACAATGAACAGAGTAGTAATAGTAAATTATCTTCTGTTGCTGATGATACACAAGAAAAGATAGATGTTCAAATTTCTAAATTAGCGGATAAGATGATAAAAGATTTTGATGGTTTAAGTTCTACAGAAGTGAAAACTTCTTGTTTAAAGAGAACGGATGATAAAGAAAATTATTTTTATAACTTTTCTCTTTATCATAAGAAGAGTGTTATTTTAAATTGGCTAAATCAATATTTTGATTATTCTCAAGTTGAGAATGTTTATGATAGTTTATCTGAAGAAGAAGTTAATGCTTTAATTGCTTTTACTACTTATGATAGTATTGAAAACTGGAAAGGTGGCTCAGATAATAAAGGAGCTTTTCTTAGAAGATTTGGGTTTACCTCTGACCAAAGTGATGAAGAAAAATTAGAAATCGCAAAAAAGATTGTTTCTGATGTTTCTTTTAAGGTTGCTAAAGAGAGTTTGTCACAGCAATTAGGACAATCTTTAGATATAGAAGCAAAAAGTGTAGGAAAGGGTAGATAAGATGCAAGATCAAGAAATGGAAGTTGAGTATGTTACTTTAGAAGATGGTAATGATTACTTTGTTGTTGATATTATTGATCATTATGTTTATTTAAAAAAAGAAGATGATGATAAGACATTTGAAATTAGAGAAGTAGTAAAAGAAGAGAATGGAGAAGAATTCTTTGTAGAACTTGATAGTCAAGAAGAGTATGAGAAAGCTTTATTATTATTTACAAAGAAGTATGTCAATCAATAATTTGATTTTATTAGTAAACTAAAAAGAAATATTCTTTGGAATATTCTTTTTTCTGTGGTATACTATTTTAAGAAATTAAGAAAGATGGTAGATGGTGATGGTTAAGAAAACAACAAATACTTATGATGAAAATTCAATTAAAATATTAGAAGGATTAGAGGCTGTTAGAAAAAGACCTGGTATGTATATTGGCTCTACTGATAAAAGAGGTCTTCATCATTTAGTTTGGGAAATTGTCGATAATGGTGTAGATGAGGCTTTGAATGGTTATGGAAATCATTTAGAGATTATTATGCATAAAGATGGTTCTGTTAGTGTTACAGATCATGGTAGAGGAATTCCAACAGGAATGCATGCTTCTGGGAAAAGCACTCCTGAAGTAATTTATACAGTGCTTCATGCTGGAGGTAAGTTTTCAGAAGGTGGCTATAAAGTAAGTGGAGGACTTCATGGTGTAGGTGCTTCTGTTGTTAATGCTTTGTCTAGTTTTATGGAAGTGACGACGAGGTATCAAGGAGAAGAATATTATATTTCGTTTAAAAATGGTGGGCATGTCGATAAAAAATTAACAAAGTTAGGTAGTACTAATAAGACAGGGACTACTGTTCATTTTATGCCCGATAGTGAAATTTTTAGTAGTACAAAGTTTAATTTTAGTGTTATTTGTGAGAGAATGCAGGAATGTGCTTTTTTGGTAAATGGACTTAGTATTGAAATTACTGATGAAATTGAAGGAAAGACAGAAAAATACTTATATCATAATGGTCTTGAGTCTTTTGTTGAATATTTGAATGAAGGAAAGGATGTTTTACATAAAGTATTATGTTTTAAAGCTAATAAAGATCAAATTAATGTTAGTGTTGCTCTTCAATATACGGATAGTTATTCTGAGAATATTATTTCGTTTGTAAATAATGTAAAGACTAGTGATGGAGGTTCTCATGAAGTTGGATTTAAGACTGCTTTAACAAAAGTATTAAATGATTATGCTAGAGAAAATAATTTTATTAAGGCTCGTGATAAATCGTTTGAGGGATCAGATGTTAGAGAAGGTCTTACGGCAATTATTAGCGTACAAATTCCTGAGTCTATTCTTCAATTTGAAGGTCAGACAAAAGCTAAATTAGGAACTCCTGTTGCTAGAAGTATTGTTGAGGCAGTTACTACAGAAAAGTTAAAGTTTTTCTTGGAAGAAAATAAGTCAATTGCGACTATGATTGTGACCAAAGCATTAAAGGGAAAGGATGCTAGAGAGGCAGCTAGAAAAGCTAGAGAAGAATCTCGTAAGGGGAAAGATTCTAAAAAAATAGAAAAGATTTTAAGTGGAAAATTAACTCCAGCTCAGACAAAAGATAAATTATCTCGTGAATTATTTATTGTAGAGGGAGACTCTGCTGGTGGCTCTGCTAAACAAGGAAGAAATAGAAAAACTCAAGCAATTTTACCATTGAGAGGTAAGGTTTTAAATACTGAGAAAGCAAAATTAGAAGATATTTTTAAGAATGAAGAAATTAATACTTTAATTCATACTATAGGTGCTGGGTATGGGAATAATTTTAATATTAAAGATATTTGTTATGGTAAAGTTATTATTATGACCGATGCTGATGATGATGGAGCACATATTCAATGTTTACTTTTAACTTTCTTCTATCGTTATATGAAGCCTTTGATAGAAAATGGGAATCTTTATATTGCTATGCCTCCTTTATATAAGGTAACGATTGGTTCACATGAGCATTATTTATGGACAAATGAAGAGTTACGTGAACTTACAAAAGGAAAGAGTAATTATAAGATTCAACGTTATAAAGGATTAGGTGAGATGAATGCTCATCAGTTATGGGAAACGACAATGGATCCAGAGAAGAGAAGTTTAGTTAAAGTAAATATTACAGATGTTGCTCTTGCAGAAAAGAGAGTTTCTGTTTTAATGGGAGATGCTGTTGAACCTAGAAAAAATTGGATTAATGAAAATGTTGTATTTACCTTGGAAGATAATTATAAGATTTAGATTTTCTTTCTTGAAAATACTTACATTTTCTTTTTCTTTATAAGGAGAATTGATAATGGATAAGGATGTTTTTTATATGAAATTGGCGCTTAAAGAGGCAACTAATGCGTACTTTTTAGATGAGGTACCAATTGGTTGTGTAATTGTTTTTCATGATCAAGTTTTGGTTAGTACATATAATCGAAAAACGATCGATCAAATTGCAACTTCGCATGCTGAGATTTTAGCGATTAATGAGGCTTGTCGTCAATTAGGTAGTTGGTATTTGGATGAATGTGTTTTATATACTACGGTTGAACCTTGTTTAATGTGTACTGGGGCAATTATTCAATCGAGAATAAAGAGAGTGGTTTATGGTTGTTCTAATCAAGATTTTGGTTACCTTTCTCAGTTAAAAAATTCTAAAATAGAAGTTGTATCAGGAATATTAGAAGATGAATGTGTTTCTATTTTGCAAAATTTTTTTCAAAAAAAAAGAAAACAACATAAAGAAGAAGTTTCTTAAGATTATTTAATATTTTCTAGTTTTGTCATAATTTCTTTTAATATTTTTTCATTTTTATTATTTTTGGGTACGTAATATTTTGCTTTTTTGATTTCATCAGGTAAGTATTGTTGGTTGACATAGTCGTTTGGATAATCGTGGGGATATTTATAGTCGGGGGAGTGATTAATAATATGTTTAGGAACTCCTCCAATTTTTTTTGTATGAATATCATTTAATACTTTATCAATTGATGCTTCTGCTGAATTACTTTTTGGGCTAAGTGCTAATTCAATTACGATGCAGGCTAAAGGAATTCTAGCTTCTGGTAATCCAAGTCTTAAGGCAGAATTAATAGCAGCATCGACCTTTGGTCCCATACTAGGATTAGCAAGTCCAATATCTTCGTAGACAATTACTGATAATCTTCGGCAAATGATATCAATATCTCCAGCTTCTACTAGAAGTCCAAGGTAATACAAAGAAGCATGGACATCACTTCCCCGAATAGATTTTTGAAAAGCACTAATAGCATTATAGTAGCCATCTCCATTTTTGTCGATAATGATATTTGATTTTCCACTAATACTTTCTAATAACTTTATTGTGATGTGATGGCTATTATTTGCATAGTAGGCTATTTCTATTAAGTTATAAACAGATCTTAAGTCATGATTAGAATTATTTTTGATGAAATTTTTGGCATCTGAATCAATTTTTATATTTTCTAAGATATTTGAATTAATGACTTTATTGATTGCTGTGTTAATGTCTTCATCACTTAAATCTTTTAATTCGAATATTTGGCATCTACTTCTAATGGCAGGATTGATTGCATGGTATGGATTAGAGGTAGTAAGTCCAATTAAGGTAATTAGTCCTGATTCTAGGTAAGGAAGAAGTAAGTCTTGTTTATCTTTATTCAGACGATGAATTTCATCTAAAATTAATACCATTCCTTGATACAATTTTGCTTCTTCGATGATAATATCAAAGTCTTTTTTTGTATTAATAACAGCATTGAATGTACGATATTTAACATTTAATTCTGATACAATTGCATGAGCAATAGTAGTTTTTCCTATTCCTGGATTTCCATATAAAATCATAGAGAATAGTTTTTTATTTTGAAGGAGATTGGTCAGTATTTTATTTTTCCCAATTAAGTGTTTTTGTCCAATTACTTCTTCTAATTTTGTTGGTCTTAATTTGATTGCTAGTGGTTCATTCATTTTCTTCTTCCTTTCTGTTTTATTATTATAGCATGGAGTAATGGGAATGTAAATTATGGAAATTTTGTATCTTTTTTTATCATTTCATGATATACTAGATTAGAATAGTATAGTAGGTGATAGGGTGGAAAAACTTTTTAAAACAATAGATGAACAATTAGATATTTTAAAAGGAAAAGGGTTAATTATTGAAGATGAAGCTTTAGCTAGGGAAATTTTACTTCGTGAAAATTATTTTTTTATTAATGGATATCGCATTTTATTAATGAACTCTTATCGGGATAAAACTTTTGTTGTTGGAGCTACTTTTCGTGAACTTTATTCTATTTTTTTGTTTGATCGAAGTTTTCGAAATATTTTATTTAAAAACTTACTTATTGTTGAGAATCAATTAAAGTCTGTTATTTCTTATCAATTATCTAAAAAGTATGGTTATCGTGATAAAGATTATTTAAATTCTAAAAATTTTACGATGGATAGAAATAAATCTAGAAGGGTAAAAGATGTTATTGAAAAAATGAAGCGTCAAATTCGGGTAAATGGGGCTCATCATATGGCAACGATGCATTATATGAATAATTATGGTTATATTCCTTTATGGGTATTGGTAAAAGTTCTATCCTTTGGAATTGTGACGGAGTTATATTTGATTTTAAAACCAGAAGATCAAGTTGCGATTGCTGATATTTTTGGAATGAATACAAATTATTTAGAGAATTTTTTACCTATTTTATCTAACTATCGCAATTTGTGTGCTCATGAAGATATTGTTTATGAACATCGATCTGAGAATGTTATTTTAAATACTCCTTATCATGAAAAATTAGGTATTCCTAGAATGGATGACGAGTATATTTATGGAAAAAATGATGTTTTTTCTGTAATGATTATGATGAAATATTTACTTCGTAGTGATGATTTTCGAATGATGATGAGAGAAATCGAGTATGAAATTGAAAAACTAGATGGGGCGATTGATTCTATTCCTATTGAAAAGATATTGGATCGAATGGGGATACCTGAAGATTATATGGATTTAGTAAATATGTAAGGAGGAGAAAGATGAAAAAGAATAGTGTTAGAATTATTTTGATTATAGTAGTATTACTTTCTTTTATTAGTGGTTCTGTTGGAATGTATTTTGTTTCTTTATTGGGTGCAGATAATGTGAAGACAGTAATTTCAACAGGTAGTTCATCTTTAGAAGAGAAGGATACTATTTCTAAGGGAGTCGAGAATGTATATGATGCTGTTGTAGTTGTTGAAGGATTTTCTAATAATAAATTAGCTTCTACTGGTACAGGTTTTGTTTATAAAAATGGAAATGGGGTTTCATATATCATGACTAATCACCATGTTGTTTCTGGCATGGATTCTGTAAAAGTTGTTTTAAGTGATAAAACAGTTTTAAAAGCACAAGTTCGTGGTAGCGAAGCTTATTCAGATATTGCTGTTTTAGCAGTTGATTCTAAATCAGTAAAATCTGTTGCTGTTATGGGAGATAGTGATAATCTAAAAGTAGGAGATACTGTATTTACAGTAGGGTCACCTGAGGGAGCAGATTATGCTGGTACAGTTACCAAAGGAATTTTATCTGGAAAAGATCGAATGGTTGCTGTTGCTCTTTCTAACGAATCTTCTTCGGATTACTATATGAAAGTATTACAAACTGATGCTGCCATTAATCCAGGAAATAGTGGAGGTCCTTTATGTAATATTAATGGAGAGGTAATAGGAATTACTAATATGAAGTTAGTTGATTCTACAGTTGAAGGAATTGGTTTTGCAATTCCTATCGATGATGCTTTGTTTTATGCCTCTACTTTAGAAAAAGGGGGAACAATTTCTAGACCTTACTTTGGAATAGGAATGTTAGATTTAAATAATAGTTATTATTTATGGAAAAGTGGTATTACTGTTCCTGATACTATTAAAGAAGGTGTAGTTGTTACTGAGGTTTCTTTGACTTCTCCAGCAGGATTCGCAGGATTAAAAAAAGGAGATATTATTCTTTCTATTGGAGGAGAAAAAGTAAAATCCATTGCCGAATTTCGTTATGTATTGTATAAGCATAAAGCAGGTGAAAAAGTAGCAGTGGAATTTTATCGAAATAATAAAATTAAAAAAGTTGAAGTTAAGTTAGGAACTTCTAAAAATTAATAGTTAATTTTAATAAAATTTAAAGCTTTTATGTTACAATAATAGGGACTTAAGAAGTTAGGAAAGGAATGATTATTTATGGAATTAAGAGGAAGTAAAACTGAACAAAATTTAATGACTGCTTTTGCTGGAGAAAGTCAAGCTCGTAATAAATATACTTATTTTGCTAGTAAGGCTAGAAAAGATGGTTATGAACAAATCGCTGCTATTTTTGAGGAAACTGCAAATAATGAAAAAGAGCATGCTAAGATGTGGTTTAAAGAGTTAAATGGTGGTTCTATTCCTGATACTGCTGCAAATTTATTAGCTGCCGCTGAGGGAGAAAACTACGAATGGACAGATATGTATCAAGATTTTGCTAAGACTGCTAAAGAGGAAGGTTTTGATCGATTAGCTTATCTTTTTGAAGGTGTTGCACAGATAGAAAAGGAACATGAGGACAGATATCGTAAGTTACTTGAAAATGTTGAAGGTGGTTTAGTTTTCTCTAAAGACGGAGATAAGATTTGGAAATGTCGCAATTGTGGACATATTGTTATTGGAAAGGAAGCTCCAAAAGTTTGTCCTATATGTGCTCATCCTCAAAGTTATTTTGAAATTAAAGCTGAAAATTACTAAAATTAATGTTTACAAAAGCATTAATTTTTTAAATTCTTTTAAATTTGGTGGATTTAACAAAAAGTATTCGTTATAAAATTACTTAATATTAATTTGAATTTTTTAAAGAGTTATTTAGTTTTTTTTAAGTTTTAAGAAATAAAATATAATAAAATTACATCTAAAATTTAGATGTAATTTTTGTGTGCAGGCATGGTATATAACTAGGTGGTGAAAGTCCACTATACACGTAAGTATCTGCGAAGTATTAGGGAAGCACAACGCATTAACGGTGATGTTAGGGCCTAAAGGAAGTGTGAAACAAAATCGTGGCTCAACGAACAGAAACTTGATACTAAGGATGCATAAACGGATGAGGTTACAAAACAAACTAAAGTCCAAAAGATACACGTAACTTTATGTAGTAAATCAAGTGAGTAAACGAGGAAAGTTATATGTCTTACCCTGGGAGGTCTTGTGGACAGTTAAGGAGAACCCTAGAAAGAAAACTGTTCGAAAAAGGTTTATCACAAGAAGTCAGCCGAGGTCATAGTACTAATTAATTATTAAGAAGGACTGAACAATTTATAGTGTTTTAGTACACATAATATTATGTTAGTTATAAATCAGAATAAATAAAAGGTAAATAAGTAAAACGTATTTTATGTATAAATCCTTAAAAGATAAATAACTAATGTTGAGATTAGAAAGGAAAGAACGAGTATGGAATTACTAGAAAAAGTCTTAGATGACAAGAACTTATTTGAAGCATATAAACAAGTGTATAAAAATAAAGGAGCAAGTGGAGTTGATGAAATTACTGTTGATGAACTTAGACACTATATGTATCTGCACAAAGAAGAAATCAAAGAACAAATAAGAAATAGAAAATATAAACCTAGCCCAGTAAGAAGAGTATACATTCCAAAAGATAACGAAGATAAAAGAGGGTTAGGAATACCAACTGTGGTAGATAGAGTAATACAACAAGCAATAGTACAAGTACTATCCCCAATATACGAAGAGCAATTTAGTAAAACAAGTTATGGATTTAGGCCTAAACGTTCATGTGAAATGGCCATCATTAAACTATTAGAATATTTTAATGATGGCTATACTTGGATAGTAGATATTGATTTACAAAAATTCTTTGATACAGTATGCCATGATAAATTAATTTCCATAATCATGAAAACAATTCATGACGGTGAATTAGTATCATTAATAAGAAAATATCTAGTAAGTGGAGTAATGGAAAATGGTGTAGTTAGTCCAACAAAGGTAGGGACACCACAAGGTGGTAATCTATCCTCACTACTATCTAATATCATGTTAAATGAATTAGACAAAGAACTTGAAAAAAGAGGTTTAAGGTTTACTCGATATGCGGACGACTGTATAATTGTAGTACAAAGTGAAAAAGCAGCAAATAGAGTTATGAAGAATATAACAAAGTTTATAGAGAAGAAACTAGGATTAAAAGTTAATGCAGAAAAGAGCAAAGTAGCAAGACCAAATCAAATAAAATATTTAGGATTTGGATTTTACTATACAAAAACAGGTATAGTCAAACCAAAACCACATTTAAAATCGATTCAAAAGTTTAAAAGAAGAGTAAAACAACTTACCAAGAGAAGTTGTAGTATATATTTAAACGAAAGAATCATAAAATTAAATCAAGTCATAAGAGGATGGATAAATTATTTTAGAATTGCGGATATGAAAAATCAACTTTCAAATATTACAAGCCATCTAAATAGAAGAATAAGATGCATTATATGGAAGCAATGGAAAACACCAAAGCATAGAATAAAATGTCTAATACAGTTAGGATTAGATAAGAACATGGCAAGGGCGTGTTCGTACGCTAGGAAAAGCTATTGGAGTACTAGTATGTGTTTTCCTATTCATAAGGCAATTTCTAATAAGCGATTACAACAAAAAGGTCTAGTGTTTCCATTAGACCATTACTTAAAAGTATATACTGCAATATAAATTGAACCGCCGTATACCGAACGGTACGTACGGTGGTGTAAGAGGGACAAATTTACAAACTATTGTAAATTTTCTCTACTTGATTTTATCCAATGGGTCCAAAACGAAAATATCATCATCATAGTTTGCAAATTCGTTGTTATAAATAAAATTATTATCATATATATTTTTAATTTCGTCATAGTTATTCAATTTTATCCCTCACTTTTAATACATAGATATTTAAAGCAATTGTAATTTTGTTAATCATTTTATCATAATTGTAATTTTTTGATAATGGTGTCATATTAATCAAATTTAACATTGATTCTTCATTTAATTCTTTTTTTTCATTAATTGTATATTTTTTTAAAATAATATAATTTTTGTCTATGTTCTTTTCAATTTGCAGTTCATTTTCATATTCTTTAATATGTAAAAGTTCTCTTAACTCGTATAAATACTCTTTTTTTGGAGTAACTTTAATTATAATTCCATCCTGTTTTAATATTCTATTC
Source organism: uncultured Bacilli bacterium (assembly GCA_934162265.1). Classification (GTDB taxonomy): domain Bacteria; phylum Bacillota_I; class Bacilli_A; order RF39; family UBA660; genus RUG11198. The sequence goes on from CAKPHZ010000002.1 coordinate 18,497, forward strand.
ATTTCTTTTTCATTAGATGGGGATAGAATATTTAGTATAACATCAACGCTTTTATTCTTTAATGGCATATAGTTTAAATCCGCAACCAATGGAATAAAATTATTTTTAACATAATTTGTTGCGTATTCAACACCGACTTTGGATATATCTACCCCAATAATAAAAGATTGACTGTTGTTTATTAAATTTAAAATCATATTATCATGTGTACCATCACCACATCCCATATCGACTATTACTTGTGAATTACCTTTTTCTATAATTATTTTCGATATTAGTTTGTGTAATTCATAATAAAACCCTTTTTTTATAAATTCCAATCTATTTTTGAATAAATTTATATCATAAATATTATCAATCCTCAATTTATTTTTTTTTAATAATGTACAATAGCCTTTTTTTGCAATATCATAGCAATGATTTTTTTCACAAATTAGAGAATTTTTATAAATCCTAATATTACTATGACATATTGGACATATAAAAATATTTTCAATTTTTTCATTAAGCAAATTACTTTTTGTATATTCAATTTTTTTTAGCATATTAATCACCATCAATTTGACAATATTATATCACTTTTTCGTTGATATTTAAACAGTAAAAAAGAGTAAATAAATTTATTTTATTAAAAATAGGTTACTATTCACAGCTTTGATAGAGTTTATTCTCTATCTTTTTAATTTTGCTCAGTTGCAAAAGTAAATTCCACTTTGAAGTAATAATTTCTACTTTGGATTGAAAAATATGCACTTAATTGAAAAATTAGGTGTATTTTTATGCTAAAAAGTGGTATTATATGGTCAATAAGCCGATATTTTAATATTTTATTGTATGTCGAAAAGAGATCGAGTCTTTAAATTTTTTTTGAATTTGAAAGTTCCATCCCTCATGGGTAACTATTAGATATCTGATATGATGGTGCTTATTTATGCCTTATTCAGGCAGAACTTTCTTCTTTTGAAGAAAAGAAGAAAGTAAGAAACTGGCACTGATTTTAAATCAGTTCTTCTTTAACAAAGATGGAGTAAGGTTAATTCCATTGCTTTTTATTTCAAGTATGTTAAGTTTGGTAGCAATGTTATTACCATACATTAAGTTAAACATTTCAAGTGGTGATGAATTGTTTAACTTTTTTCTTTTGTATGAATTTATGTGAGACATTATTAAGTTAATATCATTTTGCGTTAAATTATCAAATGAAGTCTTTTTCTCTAATATTCTTCTGATCATTTCATGATTAACTTCACAAGATCCTTTTTGATCTGGACGGCCTGGTTCAAAGTAAAATACTTTAGTTCTTTGCTCACCAGTTAAATGGCTATATTCTATCTCTTTTGGATTAGAAAATTCAGAACCATTGTCAGTTAAAATTACAGGAAATAATTTTTTGAAAGTTTCTACTCTAAATAGCTCTTCTAAATAGTTAAATATGTCAATAACTGATTGAGCATCATTTCTATCACGTAAAAAAGCAAGCATAAAACAACAGTTAACAAAGTGAATAGTTAATAATACTTTACCACCTTTTGTTCCTTCAACAGTATCAATTTAAATAACATTAGTGTCCGGATTTTTTTCTATAAATTTTAAAAAATCTGTGTATTTTCTGCCTTCTAAACACTTTTTATCTATCTTGTAATATGTTTTTCGCTTTGGTGTTTGTCTTAATCTTACTTTTCTAGGTAGGTCAATGTTTCTTACTGTTAATGCACCTATATCTATTAAATGATAAATTTCTTTCTCACTACACATAATTAAATTTTCATTGTTAACAAAAGCATGGTGAATAGATTGACCATGCTCTTTTACAAGAGGAATAAGAATTTTATCAAGATTATCTAATTCTTGTTGTGAAAAATTAATTCCAAGCCTAGCATTTGTCAGATTTTCTTTATATTCTTTGAAGGCGTAGTCACTTTCATAAAATTGCTTAGATAAGGTACAAGTACTTTTTTCTTTACAGTCATTACAAACATAAGGTGGCTTAGATAATTTGAGACAAACTACTTTTTCATAATGAGCACAATTATTAAAATTACAAAGGGTTCCTTTTTGTCTAAATGGACAATTTTTACCTTTTTTGCAATCAAAGTGCTTTCTTCCAACTGTACCAACTTCTTTAAAAATAATATGATTTTTAATCTCTTTTGCTACAGTAGTACAATCTTTATTGATGATATTACCGATGGCCTTAAAAAATTTATTTTCTTTTAGTCCTTTTTCAATTTCTAATCTATCATCGAATGATAAATGTTTATTTTTCATAATAAATACAAATCCTTTCTAAAAAGAATAAGCACCATCAGCGATATATTATAGTCCTAATAGACAAAAAATCAAATTTTACTAAGTAAATTCCACATCATTACTTTTACCAACTAAATTCCATCTTTATTAAAATAGGGGTGGAATTTACTTTTGCAATGCAACCAATCATATTTTATCCTGATTATTTTGAAAATTAGCTTGTAGAATTTATTTTTTTGTGCTATTATATAGTGGGGAGTAAAAAAACAAGTTTTGTGAGAAGTGAGAATGTGGATTTCAAAAAAATAAAAACTTGGATGATTTTCGGATTAAGTTTTATCTTATTTTTTGCAGGTTCTGAGTTTGCATATGCTGATGATTTATCTTCTAAAATACCAGATGAAAATTTCAGAAAATGTTTAACGTCGGTGTTAAAAGAAGGAAGAAAGGATTGGATAGGAACTTATACTGGGGATACTTATACTTATTATTTAACTACTGACGAAAAGTCATATGATTTTACAGAAGCAAATTTAGATAAAGTACGTACCATATATTGTGAAGATTATGGTATTAAGGACTTAACGGGTATTAATTTACTGACTAACTTAGAATATCTTTATGTCAATAACAATTCTATTAGTACTTTTAATTTAAGTAATCCTAAGTTAAAATTGATTTATGCAGCTGGCAATAAATATAAAAGCTTAAGTGTTAGTGATGACGTTGCTAAACAGCTTACGGATTTATCGGTTTCTAGTAACAATTTAACAAAAAGTGTAATTGATGGTTACATGACTAGATTTCCCAATTTAAAATTATTTGCATTTGGTGGAGATAATTATAGTGGGGAATTAGATGTTTCTAGTTTAACTAATTTAGATAAGTTATGGATTGAAAATAACAATGTTACTAGTATCAAAGGACTAACTTCTAAAATAACAATACTTAGTTTGCATAATAACCCAATTTCTAATTTTGATTTATCTGCTTTTCCAGAACTTTATGTACTAAGCGTAGGTAAAACTAAGTTTTCTAGTGTTGATGTGTCAAAGAATCCCAAATTAAAATACTTAAGAGTAGATGATTTACTGCTAGATTCTATTAATTTAAAAAATAACCCTGAATTATATAAATTTTATGCAAATTATAATAATTTTACTTCTATTGATTTTAGTAATAACAAAAATTTAATATATATAGATGTTGGTGTGAATTTGCTTAATTCATTAGACGTTTCTATGCTTACGAAATTGAAAAGTTTATATGCAAGAAATAATAAATTTTCTAGTATAAATCTAGGAAGCAGTAGCGAATTATTAGATTTAGATGTTAACTGGTGTAAAAATTTAAGTTCTCTTACGTTAGACAGTAAAACTAAACTTAAATATCTAAATATAGCAGGAGTTTCTAAAATAAATAATTTAAACTTAACATCATTTTCTGGTAGTTTAGAAAAATTAATTATTTCTTTGTGGCAAGCACAAAAGTATGATTTTAGGGGTTTGTCTAAATTGACTGATGTATCTGTTTCTTCGGCAATTCATGTTCCAATCTATAATCAAAGTAGTTCCAAGGTATCGCAAGTTTTAAATTATTTACCATCTGGACTTAGTATGTCTTCATTGGGAAGTAAAAGAATTGTTGATAGAACGAAACGTTATTATAGTTATACTGCAATAAGTGGTGATGATCCAACTATAAATGGTGAAATTGGCAAAAATGTTTCAGTTGATATTGTTGATAGTTCAGGGAATTATACTGGATTGAAAGTTCCTTCTAGTGCTAAGGTGCAGTATATACTTAATTCAAGATTTATTTTCCATAAACTTACAAGTAGCAAATATTCTATCAATGAAGAAAAAGGCACTATTGATGTTGGTGGAGATGACGATGCAACAATACTTAAAAATTTAAATTTAGTGGATGACTTGTCTGCTATTAAAATGAATATTTCTGGAGATAAATTGATTTTAAGTTCAAATATTGCGAATGTAGAATCTAGTTATAGTGGAATTTCTAATACATACAATTTTAAAACCTTTACTTTACTTAGAGTTTCTAATCCTAAAACAGGTAGTATTTCATTTTATATTATTATGGGAATTTTGTTTGTTGGAATTGTTTGTAGTGTTTTAGGCTATTTAAAACTTGTTAGAACAAAATCAGACCCTGACAATTTTGTTTAATAATCTTTAAATATTAAGATTACTTATGTGAATATTTTCATTGAATTAAAATACTTCTATTGACTTTCACTTATAAATTTCATATAATTAATTTGGTTTTATAAAATCATGTGAAAGAGACGGTATTTAAATTCTAATTTAAAGAGAGTTTGCTACTGGTGAAAAGCAGATAACAAGAATTAAATATGAATCACTCTGGAATGTGAACTTTTGAATAGAGTAGAAAGTATCCGGGAATTGTATCCCGTTATCCAATGAAGTTGCACAAAATTTTTGTGAATTAAGGTGGTACCGCGTTTTTAAGCGTCCTTAAGGAATAAAATTTTTGTGCTTTTTATATTTTAGAAAGAAGGATGATTTAGATGTATGAAAGTTTAGATAAGAGAGAGGTTAAAGATGTTGAGAAAAGTATATTAGATACTTGGAAGAAAGAAGATATTTTGAATGAAACGATAAAAAATCGTGAAGGTAAGAAGGATTTTGTTTTTTATGATGGTCCTATTTATGCAAATGCTAAACCTGGTATTCATCATGTATTTGCCAAAACAATTAAGGATTCTTTTTGTAAGTATAAGGTTATGAATGGGTATAGAGTATTAAGAAAGATTGGTCTTGATACACATGGTCTTCCTATTGAAGTAAATGTAGAGAAAAAGTTAGGATTTTCTGGTAAAGCTGATATTGAAAAATTTGGTGTTGATGCTTTTTGTCGTGAATGTAATAAGGCAACTGCTACAAATATTAATGAGGTTAATCATATTACCGATATGATGGGACAATTTATTGATTGCAAAAATCCTTATATTACTTGTTCTAATGATTATATTGAATCCGAATGGTGGATCATTAAACAAATGGACGAGAAGGGGCTTTTATATCACGGAAATAAGGTATTATGGTATTGTCCTAGATGTGGTACAGAGTTATCTCAAAATGAAGTATCACAGGGATATACTAAAACTAGTGTTAATACGGTTATTGTTCCTTTGAAGAGAGTAGACGCTGATGAGTATTTCTTAGCTTGGACAACAACACCTTGGACTTTGATGGCAAATGTTGCGATTTGTGTTAATCCTGATATGCTTTATATTAAAGCAAAATCTAAGGGATATCAATTTATTGTAGCCGAAAGTCTTGCTACTCGTGTTCTTGGAGAAGATTATGAAGTGGTTGATACCTTTAAAGGGAGCGATTTGGTTGGAATAAAATATGAACAATTAATGCCTTTTGTTCGTGTCGAAGGAAAATGTCATGAAGTTATTGCGGATCCTTATGTAACGGATAGTGATGGTACGGGTATTGTTCATATTGCTCCTGCGTTTGGAGCTGATGATAACCGTGTTTGTGTTCAAAATGGTATTGGTTTTGTCAATCCTGTTGGACTTGATGGCAGGTATACGACTGGTCCATGGGAAGGACGTCTTGTTACCGATCCAGAACTTGAAATTGATATTATTAAATGGTTAAAAGCAAATGATAAGTTATTTAAAAAAATTAAAATAGAACATGATTATCCACATTGTTGGCGTTGTAAGAGTCCTTTAATTAGTTATCCTAAACCTGCTTGGTATATTAAAACTACTGAGTATAAAGATAAAATTATCGAGGCAAATAAAAAAATTCATTGGTATCCTGCTTATGTTGGAGAAAAACGTTTTGGAAATTGGCTTGAGAATATAGTTGATTGGGGAATTTCTAGAAATCGTTATTGGGGTTGTCCACTTCCTGTTTGGGAATGTTCTTGTGGAAAGAGAAAAGTTATTGGTTCTCTAGATGAATTGCAAGAAAATGTTGTTGAAAATGTTAATGTAAGAGAGATGGAATTGCATCGTCCTTATGTGGATCAAATTCATTTAAAATGTTCTTGTGGTAAAGAAATGACTCGTGTTAAAGATGTTTTGGATGTTTGGTTTGATTCTGGTTCGATGCCTTATGCGCAATTCCATTATCCTTTTGAAAATCAAGAATTATTTAAAAGTCAATTTCCTGCTGACTTTATTGCTGAAGGGCTTGATCAAACTAGAGGCTGGTTCTATGTTTTACTTGTTATTTCTACGATTATTTCAGGAGAAAGTTCATTTAAAAATGTTGTTGTAAATGATATGATGTTGGATGAATTTGGTAAAAAGATGAGTAAATCTGTTGGTAATATTGTTGACCCAATTGAAATGATGGAGAAATATGGAGCAGATAATATTAGATGGTATATGTTATATACATCTCCTGTTTGGACGCCTCTAAAGTTTTCCGAAGCTGGTGTAAGGGAAGTTCATAGCAAATTCTTTAATCCTTTTAAAAATACTTATACATTCTTTCAAACGTATGCAAATATTGATCATATTAATATTGAGGATTGCAAGGTTAAGTATGAAGAAAGAGAAGAGATTGATAAGTGGCTATTAAGTAAATATAATCATCTAATCAAAAAGGTAAGAGAATTTTATGAGATGTATGATTTAAATTTGGTTGTTAGAGAGATTACTAATTTTGTATCTGAAGACTTATCAAATTGGTATATCAGAAGGAATAGAAATCGTTTTTGGGGAAGTGATATGAATAAAAGTAAGAAAAGTGTTTATATGACTACTTATGAAGTAATGGAAGGTTTGTGTCGTTTATGTGCACCTGTTATTCCTTATTTAACAGAAGAAATCTATACAAAATTAACAAAGAAAAAATCCGTTCATTTAGCAGATTTTCCTGTTTGCTCTAGAGAATTAATTGATAGCAAGCTAGAATATAAAATGGATTTGGTTAGAGATTTAATCACCATGGGAAGAAACATAAGAGAAGAATCTAAAATAAAAGTTAGACAACCAATTAAAAGTGTTATGCTAGAGTCTTCCCTTAAGAATGATATCTCTGGACTTGAATCATTAATTAAAGAAGAATTAAATGTTAAAGAAGTATTATATGTTGATGATGCTAATTTATATATGAATATATCTTATAAGCCTAATTTTAGAGTAGCAGGTAAAGTATTTGGTAAAGATATGAAAGATTTTTCTCAATATTTGATGAATATTTGTAAAGAGGATTTAATTAAATTATCTAATGGAGAATTAGTAGTTAATTTTAATGGTACTGAATACAAGATAACAGAAGATTTAATCGATAAGAAGATTGAGTCAAAGGAAGGATTTAATGTTTCAGTTAATGATAATTTGATTATTATTCTTGATTTAGAATTAACGGATGATTTAATTAATGAAGGTCTTGCTAGAGAAACAATTTCTAAGATCCAAAATTTAAGAAAAAGTAGTGGCTTTGAAATTGCTGATCGAATTAATATTTATTATTCTTCTAACGATTTATATAGTTCTAAGATAAATGATTATGTTCAATTTATTTGTGATGAAACACTTGCGCTTAGCATGAAAAAAGTAGATAGTATCGAAGAATTTGAAAAAATTAATGACTTTGAAGTAGGAATAAAGTTAGAGAAAATTGAAGAGGAAAAGAAATAGATGAAATTCTGTTTCTTTTTGTTATTTTTTATAGTAAAATGGTTATGATAGTTATTTTGTAGGAAGTGAGAAAATATGAATTTAGTTGGAAATCATTGGGATAAAGTTTTAGATCATGAGTATCATGAAGAATACTTTAAAAAAATTGTTGCCTATATCAATCAGGCATATAAAGAAAGGGAGATTTTTCCTCCAAAACCTAGGATTTTACGAGCACTTAGTTTGACTGATTATGATGATGTTCGGGTTGTTATTTTAGGACAAGATCCGTATCATGGAGTAGGAGAAGCAAATGGTCTTGCTTTTGCTGTTTCTGATGGTGTAAAATTACCACCATCTTTAAAAAATATTTATAAAGAACTTTATAGTGATTTGGGAATAACCCCAGCTTCTGTTGGTAATTTGGAGTGTTGGGCTAAAGAGGGGGTTCTACTATTAAATGCGGTTTTAACAGTAGAAAAAGATAAACCAGCTTCTCATAAATTTTTAGGCTGGGAGAATTTTACAGATGCTATTATAAGAAGTTTAAATGATAAAGATACACCAGTAGTATTTATTCTATGGGGAAATTTTGCACGTAGCAAAAAAAGTTTGATTACTAATCCCAAACATTACGTGATAGAATCGACACATCCATCTCCATTTTCTGCTAATTATGGCTTTTTTGGTAGTAGACCATTTTCTAAAACAAATCAATTTCTAAAGGAAAATCATTTAAAAGAAATTGATTGGCATGTATATTAAGGATATATTTGACATTATGATAAGGTAGAAAGTAGGGATAATATGAATGAACTTGAAATGCTAGATAATACAATTTTAATCGTAATGAATGGAGAGAAAAAAAAGTTGATTAAGCATTTTAGTGAAAACAACTTTTCTTATCCTAATCCTAAAATATTTACAATAACAGAATTTATAGATAAGTATTATTTTTCTTATGATGAAAGGGCAATTTATTATCTCAAAGAAAAATATCATTATCAATATGACGTTGCTATAATGTATTTATCTTTATTATATTTTGTTTCTGATGATATAGATATTGATGTAGAAAAAGTAAAATGGATAAAAAAATTGAAAAAAGAATTACAAGAAAAAGGCCTTTTGTTTTATTCAACTTATTTTCAAGAATATTTGGTAAATAAAGATATTGTTTTTTATGATGTTTTTTTTGATAATATGGTAACTAAGCTGTATCATGATTTAGAAAAGCAATTTCAAGTAAGAACTTATTTTCCTCAAAAAAAACAATATGATAGAGAAGTTTTATATGAGTCTTTTGATATTTCTGATGAAGTTGTGTATGTTGCTACTGCCATTTTTGAAAAAATAAAAAGTGGAATTCATCCTTCCAACATTAAACTGTGTGGAGTAGAAGGAGAATATTTACCAGTTGTGAAAAGAGTTTTTTCTTGGTTTTCTTTGCCAATTGATGCATCTGATAATTGTTTGTATGCAACATTGATGGGACAAGATTTTTTGAAATATTTAGGTCATCGCCCAGATGAAGCAATAGATTATTTAAAAAAACATTATTTTTTAAAAATAAAAGAAGAGTTAACAATTTTTGATCAGATTTGTGATATTATTAATCGTTATGTATGGGTAGATGATTTTTTTAAAATAAAGGATTTTCTTATTCATGATTTTAAGAATACAAAAGTGAGAAGCAGAAAAAGTACTAGTGGAATAGAAATTATTCCTAATTTGCGAAATGTAGAAGATGAATTTCATGTTTTTTTGCTTGGATTTAATCAAGGAGTTATCCCTAAATTGAAAAAAGATGAGGACTATTTTGATGATGCTTTAAAAGAAAAATTAGGACTCATTTCTACGAAAGAAGAAAATAAAAAGAAAAAAAATAAATGGCTTCAAGAAATTTTAGAAGTTAAAAATTTGGTAATCACAATGAAAAAGAAAAGTCCTTTAGGGGAATTTTATCCTTCTAGTTTGAATGATGATTTACAAATGCGTGTTGAGAGTGTTAAAAATACTTATTGTTATTCTCATTTGTATAATCAGCTTTTACTTGGAGAAAAGTTAGATACTTTGGTAAAGTATAATGAGAAGGAAGAAGATTTAGATTATCTTTATGAGAGATATCAAGATATTCCTTATTTAAGTTATGATTCTTCTTTTAAAGGGATTAGTAAAGATAAGTTAAGAGATTATTTAGATGGTAAGTTAACTTTATCTTATAGTGCAATGAATAGTTATTATCAATGTGGATTTCGTTATTATCTTTCTAATGTTTTAAAACTTAATTTATTTCCTAATACTTTTTATACTGTTTTAGGAAATATTTATCATGATGTTTTGTCACAATATAAAAAAGAAGATTTTATTTTTTCAAATGTCTATGATGAGGTTGTTAAGAAGTATGAAGAGGTATATTCTTATGATGATAGAGAAAGATTTTTTATTAACTATTTAAAGGGAGAACTTAAATTTATTATTGATACAATTTTAGAACAAGAGGAAGAATCTAATTTAAAGAGTGCTTTTTTTGAGGAGAGAATTGTTAAAAATTATCATTATTCTTCCTATGATGTTTGCTTTAAGGGATTCGTTGATAAGATGATGGTTAGCAATGATCAAAAGTTAGTTTCTATTATTGATTATAAGACAGGAAATCCTAATTTGAATTTAAATCATACAATTTATGGACTAGATTTACAGTTACCAATTTATCTTTTTTTAGCACGAAATAAATTTCCTGAAGCTAGGATTGTTGGGTTTTATTTACAAAAAATTTTAAATAATGAGATTAGTCGAGACAATAAACATTCTTATCTTGAGTTGAAAAAAGAAAAATTAAAATTACAAGGGTACAGTAATTCAGATATTTCTATTTTATCTTTATTTGATAAAACTTATTGTGATAGCAAAGTGATTAAAGGAATGAGAACAACTTCTAAAGGCCTTGGGACTAAAAAAGTTTTAGATGATGTTAAGATGGAGGCGTTAAGTCATTTAGCTGAAGATAAGATAACTGATGCGATGAAGGGGATAATTGATGCTGATTTTACAATTAATCCAAAGAGAATTGGAAATGATAATGTTGGTTGTAAGTATTGTCATTATCGAGATATTTGCTTTATGAGTGAAAAAGATATTGTGGATTTAAAAGAGTATAAAAATTTAGAATTTTTAGAAGAGGAAAGTGTTGATTAATTAGGAGTTGATGTTATGTATACGAGAAAAGAACTTGCGGATAAAGTAGGGATATTTGTTCAAAAGATAAAAGAGTATGAGGAGAAGGTTATTCTTATATTACTTATTATGAAAAAAGACAAGAAGAAAAAACAATTCAATATTTAAAAGATAAATATTCAGCAGAAGTAATAGATGATAATGTTTTATTTGGAAATATTTTGTTTGTAAAATTAAAAATTATATTATAGATAAGGGAGGTAATTTGATGATACCAATAAAGCCAGCTGATGTAACGTGGACTGATGAACAGTGGGAGGCAATTTATGAAGATCATAAGAATATTATTGTTTCTGCTGGTGCAGGTTCGGGGAAAACTGCTGTTTTAACAGAGAGGGTAATTCGTAAATTGAAAGATGGGGTTGATGTTAATCGGCTACTTATTTTGACCTTTACGAAGGCTGCTGCTGGAGAGATGGCAGATAGAATTCGTAAAAAGATTAAGAAAATTCCTGAATTAAAGGAGCAATTAGATTTATTAGATTCTGCTTATATTACTACTTTTGATAGTTTTGCTTTATCTATTGTTAAAAAATATCATTATTTATTAAATATTTCTCCTAGTATTGGAATTATTGATTCTAGTGTAATTACTTTAGAGAAAAGTAGAGTTATGGATGAGATATTTTTGTCTTATTATCAAGAAAAAGATGAAGATTTTTTGAAGATGATTCGCACTTTTTGTACGAAGGATGATACAGAAATTAAAAATTCTATTTTGAAAATTAGTAATCAATTAGATTTATTATCGGATAAGAAGAAATATTTAGAAGAATATCTCGATAAGTATTATTCTGATGATCGATTAATTCGAAATGTAGAGGAATATTTTTCTCTTATTCAAGAGAAGATAGATTTTATTTTTGAGACGGTTTCTGCTATTTCTTTGCTTGATGCTGAGTATGCAATAAAGTTAGAAGAGTCTTTGGAGATGCTTAAAGAGATTCGTTGTTATAACGATATTCGTAAGTATTTAAATATTAAGTTGCCATCTGCTCCAAGGGGGAGTGAGGAAGAGTTAAAGAATTTAAAGTCTTCTATTAGTGATAAGCTTAAAGAGATAAAGAATTTGGCAGTTTATGGAGATGAAAAGGAGATTATTTCTACATTAAAGAGTACTTATGATACGGTTAAAGTAATGATAGAGATTATTTTAAAGTTTACGGATAAGATTTCTTGGTATAAAGAAGATAAGGGAGCTTATGAATTTAATGATATTGCTATTATGGCGATTGATATTGTTAAGAATTATTCTTATGTTCGGGATGAATTAAAAGAATATTTTAATGAGATTATGATAGATGAATATCAGGATACGAATGATTTGCAGGAAGAATTTATTTCTATGATTAGTAATCATAATGTTTATATGGTAGGAGATATTAAACAATCTATTTATCGTTTTCGAAATGCTAATCCTTATATTTTTAAGAATAAGTATGATTTATATAGTGAGAGTAAGATAGATAAAAAGATTGATTTGAATAAGAATTTTCGTTCTAGAAAAGAAGTATTAGAGAATATTAATACAGTTTTTACTTTAATTATGGGAGAAGAATTAGGAGGGGCTAATTATTTAGAGAGTCATCAGATGATTTTTGGTAATGGAGCTTATCTAAAGGAAGAGGCTAATCATTCTCATGAAATGGAGATTGTTCGTTATCCTTATTCGAAAGAAGTTGGTTTTAGTAAAGATGAGATAGAAGCTTTTATTATTGCTCGTGATATTCAAGATAAAGTAAGTCATGGATATTTGGTTTTTGATAAAGATAGTGGTATTTTGAGAAAATGTTTATATAGTGATTTTTCTATTATTATGGATAGGGCTACTACTTTTGATTTATATAAGAAAATTTTTGGTTATTTGGGAATTCCTATTACTCTATTAAAGAATGAAAAGATGAATGATGAGGATGATATTTTACTTATTTCTAATATTATTAAGTTGGTATTAAAACTTTCTGCAAAAGAGATAGATACGGAATTTAAATATTTATTTACTAGTATTGCTAGGAGTTTTTTGATTGGTCTTTCGGATGAGGAGATTTTTGATTATTTTATTAAAAATACTTATATGGAAAGTGATGTGGTAGGGAAGTGTTTGAAGTTGGTAAGGACTCTTCCTTATACTACTGCACATCAACTTATTGATGATATTATAGATAGTTTTTCTTTTTATGAGAAATATATTACTATTGGGAATGTTGAAAGTGGTATTGTTAAGTTAGCTAAAATTCGTGAGATGGCGATTAATTTGGAGAGTTTAGGGTATTCAGTAAAGGATTTTTCTGTTTATTTATCTGAACTTTTAGAAAATGGAATTGAAATGCAATATGAAGTTAGTGATAATGGGGCTACTTCGGTTAAGTTGATGACTATTCATAAATCAAAAGGTTTAGAGTATCCTGTTTGTTATTTTAGTGGATTATATAAAAAATTTAATATTAGTGATTTGAAAGAAAAGTTTTTATATGATAAGAATTATGGGATTATTACTCCTTATTTTCAAGAGGGAATAGGAGAAGTAATTTGGAAAGATTTAGTTAGAGATTGTTATTTAAAAGAAGAGATTAGTGAGAAGATTCGTTTATTTTATGTTGCTTTAACGAGAGCTCGTGAGAAGATGATTATGATTGTTCCTGAAAATGATAAGTTGAGAGATTTTTCTCAGGTAACAGTTTTAGAGGATTCTGTGAAAAAAAATTTTCGTACATTAGAAGATATGTTGGATTTTATTTCTTTTCGACTTTCTTCTTATGAGAAAAAGATATCTTTAGAGGATATTAACTTAACTAAGAACTATGCTTATTTAAAGAAAAGTAATTATCAGAAATCTCTTAGTAAAGAGAAAAAAGAAATTGAAGTATTTTCTTATTCATTTTCTCAGGATGAAGTGGAAAGTAAAAGTTTTTCTAAGAAGAATCATGAAGTGATTAGTAAGAATCAATATGAACTCATGAAACTTGGTACTATGGTACATGAGTATTTGGAATTTTTTGATTTTAAGAATCCTTGTATTGAGAAAATAGAAAATAAAGAGGTACAGGAAATAATGAAGAGACTTCTTAAGTGCTCAATATTTCATAATATAGATAAGGCTAAAGTTTATCAAGAGTATGAATTTATTGATGAAGAGGAAAATCAAGAATTACATGGGATTATTGATTTGATGCTTGTGTATGATGATCATATTGATATTATTGATTATAAACTTTCTAATATTGATGATGAGCATTATGATGAACAATTAAATGGCTATTATCATTATATTCAGAAGAAGGCAGATAAAAAAATTAATCTTTACTTATATTCATTAATTAGTGGAAATTTTAGAGAAGTAAAGAAAGTAGATTAGAGGATTAAAAATGAATAATAAAGAATTAGAAAAACAATTAAATGAAATTAAAAAAAGAAATCAAAGAGTAGAGTTAGATAAAAAGTGGGAGACTAGTTATACTAGAAGAATTATTATTATGTTCATTACTTATTTGGTAGTAGTAATTTATTCGATAATGATTCAGAAAATAGGTAGCATATGGCTTTCTTCTTTAGTTCCAGTGATTGGTTTTTTATTATCAACTTTGTCTTTAAAAATGATTAGAAAAATTTGGGAGAAGAAAAATGAGTAAGTATATTATTGTAAGAACTTATTGTGATAGTTTAGATATTTCTAATAAAATTATCTCTTGTTTATTAGAAAAGAGATTAGTTGCTGGTAGTCAAATTGTTGCTATTACTTCAGAATATTGGTGGAATAATGAAAAAAGAAAAAAAGAGGAATTTCAATTATCTTTTCGAAGTAGATATGATTTATTTCCTGCGATTAAGAAAGAGATTTTAAATATTCATTCGTATGAAGTACCAGAGATTTCTTGTATAGAAATATTAGATGGTAATCAGAAATTTTTTGATTGGATTGATAAAGAAGTAGAGAGGGGTGTTTTTTAATGACAAAAATAAAAAATATTGTTTTTGATATTGGAAATGTAATTCTTCACTTTGATTTAGATGAGGTTCTTCCTCACTTTGCTTCTAATGAGGAGGAAAATGACTTTTTACTTAAGGAAGTTATTCATTCTCCAGAGTGGCTTTCTTATGCTTTAATTGATACGGGTTTTCTTTCTAGGGAGCATGCAATTTCTATTGTAGAGGATAGAACAAATCATAAAAATGATTCATTAATAGAAAAATTTTGGTATCATTATAATGAATATAGTTTTATTGATGATAAAGTACTTTGTTTGATTTTAAATTTAAAAAAGAAGGGGTATTCTATTTATTTACTTTCTAATATTAATGAGTATACATTTAAATCTATTTATGATAGTAAATTATTTGATATAGTAGATGGATATGTATTGTCTTATCTTGAACATCAGGTAAAGCCATATAAATCTATTTATTTGACTTTGTTAGATAGATTTAAATTAAAACCAAATGAATGTTTATTTATTGATGATAATAAGAAGAATGTTGAAACTGCTAGAGATTTGGGAATGATAGGTGAGGTAGTTACTCCTGACTCTTATAGTAGTGTTTATGATGTTTTAGAGAAAAATAAAATTAATGTGTAATAAAGTGTCATTATTAAATAATGAATTTACTAATTAATATATAAAAAAACTGAAATTTATTTCTAAAAGTTAGATATTATTTCAGTTTTTTTTGTTTATTTGGGAGAGTAATTTTTAAGTTATTTTTCTTCTTCTTACTAAAGATGAATTCGTTTTCTTTTCTTCATTAAGATAATTATCTCTTTCAATTGGTTTTATTGATTGAAAAGAAGTTTTTTGTTTTTGAGCATATTGTTCTAAATTTCTTTTATTTTTCTGTTGATTAACTTTTAAGTTGCTAATTTCTTCCATTTGTTTTTCAATTAATCGTTTTAATTTATCTTGTTCTAGTTCGTTATCAAATTCTGTTTCGATTGTTTTGGGTAGTTTGTTTTCTTCTAATAGATTATTCATCTGGTTAAATAGTTTTAAATGATTATTATTTCTTCTTTTTAGATAAGTAGCACTACAGATGGTTCCTAAAGTAAAGGTAGAAAATGGGATTAATAAACTTCCTGGATGACTAATCATAATTGTTGGAATACAAGAAAAAAACATTATAAATGTACCCGTTGCTAGGGATAACATAATTGTATTTAGGATTTTTAACTTTTTTGGTAATCTTACATCCCAAAAATAGTCAGCTATAAATTTCTTTGTTACAAGTAGGTCTAATTTATCAGTTCCTTCTTTTATTCTTTTTTCTAATTCTTCTTTTTTGGGGGGATAATCATTAGAAAATTCCAAATCTTTTTGCTTTAATACATTGATACTTTGATTGATAATTTGATTTCTATTTTCTTTTTTTCTTATTTCAAGTTGGCATTTTGCTTGTTCTTCTAACTGTTCAAATTTAGTTGTAGCAGAAGAAAAACTTTGTAGTAGTTTTTTTGTTTGATATTTTCTATCTAAGAAAATTTGACTTATTTTACCTATTGCTATAGAGCCACCAAATAAGGCAAGTGAAAAGCTATAAGTAAAAATATTAGTAGGGATACTTAAGATGCTTGTTATTAATATACAGCTTGCAGCTAATAATAAATAAGTTATTGTCGAAAAAGAAAAAATATTAATTAACTTAAATTCAGAACTATTCATGCGAAGTATTCTTTTTTTCTCCCTCATCATTTCGATTTGGTTTTCATTTTCCTCCTGTTGTTTTTTTAACTCTATTATACTTTTTATTTGTTCATTCTCATTCATATTTCTCTTCCTTTCTTTTTCAAACTATTTTATCATAAAATACTTATTTTTCAAATTGATTTTAGTAAAGAAATAATAAAAGTATTTTTTGGTTTCTTTCTAAAAAGACTATCTTAAATTTTCTTTTTATATTATAATCAATATGGAAAGCAAAATAATACAAAAACACCATGTTAGTATTAGATTATAATAAATTAAAAAAATAGGAGGAAGAAAAAATGGTTAGCACATCTAGAATTTTAGAATGGAATAGGGTTAGTAGTGAAGAAGAATTATATGAATTATTAAATCAATATCATTGGATACTTTCGGAAGAGGTAATAGCTTATTTAGAGCTTTTAATTAATTTAAAAGTTTCTGTGTATGAGTATAATCCGCTTGTTTCTCCAGAAATGAAAGAATTTTTATTAGAATTAGATCTTTATCGTAAGATAGCTATTTATAATATTTATTATCGAACACAAAATTTATTAATCAAAAATAATGAAGGAATCGATTTAGAAATTTCTAATAATGAAAATGGTATGGAACATTTAAATGTTGTAGGAAAAATAGATAATCATAAATTTAATATTTTTTCTTTTCAGTATTCATCTGATAATATACAGAAAAATCATTTGTTATTTCAAGATGGTTCTTCAAATAAAATAAGAAATCTTTATATTGGAGATTCTTCTCTTTATTTAACGAAAGTTGATCCTAATTTAAGAGAGAAAGAATTGTTAAGTATTTTGGAAAGTTATGAAAAAGAATCACAAAAGTCTAATCCCTATGGCGGACATAAAAATAAATATGGTGGTCCTTCAACAAATTGGAATTTAGAACACCAAAGAACGCTAAAAAATTTGACAGATAATTACCGCGAAATAGAAAGTCATGAAGAATTAACAGCAACAGATCAAAGAATTATTCAAGCCCAAGAATATTTCTATCAGCTATTGTTAAATGATTTTCATGTGAAAGAAAGTGATTTTTCTGAAGAAAAATATCCTTCTTCTCAGAATTCAAAACGAATGAATAAAGTTTTGAAAAAAGAATATCCAGGAACAAAAATTAAAACAAATATTCAATATTGGTAAATGAAAAAAATACTGATTTAGTTTATTCTTTTTATAAAGAGAAGACTAGGTAAGTATTTTTTTGTTTCAAAAAAGACTATCTTAAATTTTCTTTTTATATTATAATGAATGTGGATGGTGAAATAATGCAGAAAGAAGTGCATTATGTTAGTATTAGAATGTAATAAAGTTTTTAAGAAAATTGGGCATCATGTGATTGTTTCTGATTTATCTTTTTCTTTAAAGGAAGGGGATATTTTGGGATTTATTGGTCCTAATGGTGCTGGGAAGACTACCTCTATTAAGCTGATGTTAGGGTTGCAAAGTTTAAGTGGTGGTAGTGTAAAAATTTTGGGTTATGATATCAAAAAAGATTTTGTTAAAGCAATTAGACAGGTTGGGGCGATTGTTGAGAATCCTGATTTGTATATGTATTTAACTGGATATGAGAATTTGAAAATTGCTTCTGTTTTTTATCAAGTAGATAAGAATAGAATTGATGAAGTGGTTAGGTTAGTTGGTTTAGAGGAGCGTATTCATGATGCAGTAAAGAATTATTCTCTTGGTATGCGTCAGAGATTAGGGATTGCTGTTGCTATTCTTCATCGACCTAAGTTATTGATTTTGGATGAACCAATGAATGGTTTAGATCCAGAGGGAATTAAAGATTTAAAAAATATTTTGATTACTTTGGCACGTGATTATTCGATGGCTATTATGATTTCTAGTCATATTTTATCAGAGTTGGAATCTTTTTGTACTAGGATTTGTATTTTTTCTAAGGGAAGAGTAGAAAAGGATGCTTCTATTGCAGAAATTAAAAGAATTACAGAAAAAGAACGCTACTGTTTAGAGGTTAGTGATACAAATTTAGATTCTATTTTAACTTCTTATCAGGTTCTAGATAATGAACATATTGAAGTTTCTACAACAAGGGAGAATATTGTTAATATTTTAAAAGCTCTATTATTAAATGATATTTTTGTATATGAAGTAAAAAGAGAAGTTTTATCTTTAGAAGATGTTTTCTTAAAAGTGATGGAGGCATCTCATGATATTTAAATTAATGAAAATAGAACTTTTAAAAGTATTGAGAAAAAAGGGAATTTATGTTATTTGGGGAGTGATGCTATTATTTTGTTTTTTTAATAATTTTTTGTATTGGCGGGATTATGATAAAGATGGTAGATATTTATATGAAGAAAAAGAAAATATTCAAGAAGAAATAAAGAATTTAACTAAGGAAAAAGATTCTGTTGTATTAGGAACTGATGCTAGGATTATGTTAGAAACAAAGATAGAACTTTTAAAATTAAAGTCAACTTTTTCTAAAAATTCATGGCAATATTTTAAAGTAAATGATTATTTATATGATGCTTTATATGAGAAAAATAAAGATAGTACTAATTTAGAAAAAGTTAAGTATTATGATACTTTAGTTTCGAAGTTTAAAAATAATGATTATTCTTATTTTTGGCATTTAGAGAAGAAAGATTTAGAGAGTCAAATTTCTTTTTTAAAGGAAGAACAAGAGAATGGGGAAGGTGATACTAATCTTCAGAAGAATCTTGAACAAAAAGAAGAAGAATTGTCCATATTAAACTATCGAATTAAGAATCGTATTGTTGAAGATAATGGGTATTTGAATGAGGCGTTGTCAACTTATCTTAGTTCACGAGATAAATTAAAGGAGCTTTCTAAAAATACTTATCAAGAAAAAATGGTTTATCAAGAAGTGAAAAGAGAAATGAAGATTAGTGAGACTGTTCTTTTAGATAGAGTGAATTATCCAAAAGAAAACACTTTAAATTCATTAATCAAAGGAATAATGGATGATTATGAACTTTTCTTTGTTATTATTCTTTTGATGGTTAGTGCATCTTTAATTTGTGATGAATTTCAAAAGGGAACGGTTAAGTTTCTCTTGATAAAACCAGTAAGTCGATTTATAATATTATTAAGTAAATATTTTACTTCCATACTTGTTCTTTTGATGAGTGTTCTTCTTGTTTTTAGTTTTCAATTTGTTTTAGGGGGAATATTTTTTGGAGTAGATTCTCTACATTTAGGAGTAATTGTTTATGATTATGGATTAGATAAAGTACTTCATTTGAATGTGTTTCTTTGGTTTTTAATCTCTTTATTATCAAAGATGCCTTCGATGCTGATGCTTAGTTTAATCGCTTTTCTACTTGGAATCGTAACCTCATCAACGATAATTTCTATGATTATTCCTTTGATGTTATCTATCTTTTCTTCTTCTATGTTAGAACTTGCTATTTCTCATCGACTTTATTGGATGAAGTATTTTCCTAATTTTGTTTGGAGATTTTCCTCTTATTTATTTGGAAAGTCTTCTGGATTAGAGGGGTTAGATTTTTGGTTTTCTAGTATTTGGTATAGTTTATATTTTGTTGTTTTTCTTCTTTTAGTAAGAGAAATATTTAAACGAAAAGATATTAAGAATGTATAAGGAGGGGTAAGAATGGCTTCTACTTTAAGAAAAATGATTACGAGTTATTTTCCAGATGTTTGGCCGGTAATTATTATCATTACGGTAATTTGTTGCTCCCTTAGAGTTTCTTATTTAATTTTACATAGGGAGAAGTTTTGTTTTTATAAAGAGTTATTTATGTTACTTTTTATTCTTTATGTGATGTGTTTATTTGAAGTTGTTACCATTCAAGATGATAATTATGGATTATCTAATTTTATTCCTTTTAGGGAAATATTTCGCTATCAAGTAGGAAGTCGTTTATTTATTAAAAATATTATTGGGAATATTTTATTATTCTTACCTTATGGTTATTTTGCTAGTGATTATTTGAAAGTAAAAAAAGTATGGTGGATTGCTGGACTTACCATGGTTATTTCTTTAACGATTGAGATTGTTCAATTAAATATTGGGAGAACTTTTGATGTAGATGATATGATTTTGAATACATTAGGAGGAAGTATAGGTTTTTTCATTTATTATGTTTTAGATAGTTTAAGAGAGAGATTGCCTGATTTTTGTAAGAGTGATGGATTTGTTAATTTTGTTGTTATTGTTATTTTTATTGTAGGGATTATTTATTTATTTGATTTACATGTAATGGAGTTTATTTCTTAGAAAGTTGAGGTTTTTTATGTTTGATATTATTAATAATTATCATGAAGAGGTATTAGAGTTAGATATTTTGGAAAAGTATGTGACATATGTTGTAGAAAAGTTGAAGTTAGAGAAGGCTATATTTAATTTTATATTAGTTGATGAAGAGGAGATTCATGAATTAAATAAAACTTATCGTAAAGTAGATAGACCTACTGATGTGATTACTTTTGCTTTAGAGGATGGAGATGATTTTCAAAATCCTGAGTTTAGGACTTTGGGAGATGTTTATATTTGTGTTCCTATAGCGTATAAGCAAGCAGAGATGTATGGACATTCTAGAATTCGAGAAATTTGCTTTCTAGCAACACATGGGATTTTACATTTGCTTGGCTATGACCATATGGAAGAGGAAGAAGAGAAAGTGATGTTTTCTTTACAAGAGGAGTTGTTAAAGGGTTATGAGATTAATCGGTAAAATGAAAGTGAAAAAATTATTAAAGAGTCAAGGTCGGGCAAAGTTTAGAGAAAGTGCATCTCACGCGATGGATGGGATTACTTATACAGTAAGTCATGAGAGAAATTTTAGAATAGAACTTGCTGCTGCTTGTTTGGTTACGCTCCTTAGTTATTTTTTGAAAGTTAGTGTAGTAGAGTGGTGTATTTTGCTTCTTACTATTTCTCTTGTTTTAGTATTAGAGATGGTTAATACGGCGATTGAGAGAACTGTTGATTTGGTGACTAAAGATTATTATGAGCTTGCTAAAAACGCAAAAGATGTTGCAGCAGGAGCAGTGCTTGTTGCAAGTATGTTTTCTGTTGTTCTTGGGATATTGATTTTTTTACCTAAGATTATTAGTTTATTAAAGTAAAATACTTATAAGTATTTTTCTTTTCAGATTAGAATTTTGATAGTTTAAGGAGATGTGAGATGAAAAAGTTAAGTGGAAGAGTAGTTGAAGTTTTTATTCCAGATAATATGAATCAAGAAGTAGGGTTTAGAGTAGAAACTAATGAAGGAATAAAAGAAATTATAGAAGAACAAGATGAATATAATGCTAAAATATTAAGAGAAGATAATGTAATTGTTACAGAACAAATTATTGATGGAAAATATTTTATTGATATAGAATTAGGGGAAAAGTATGAATAATTCACTAAATTTATATCCTCATAATTTAGATGGATATAATGATGCTAAAAAAGCTTATCAAGAAGGAAAAAAGATTGTCAGTGAAGTTCGGGCAACGGGAACTGGAAAAAGTTATATTAACCTACAATTTGCTTTAGATAATCAAGATAAAAAAGGGATTTATGTTGTTCCTAGTTTATCTATTATTGAACATTTAAAAGAAATTGTTAAAGAAAATTCAAATGTTAGTTTAAATGATTTTTCTCATGTTGATTTTAGAACTTATCAAAGTTTTGTTAATATGAGTTATGATGAGATAAAAAATTTAGCGTGTGATTTTTTGATTGTTGATGAATTACATCATTTGAATGGTCCAGTATGGGAGAATAGAATTTCAAAATTGATTGAAACACATCCTGATATTAAGGTGCTTGGGACAACAGCTTATACCGTAGTTTCAAGAGGAACTTCTTATGAGAGGGATATGGCTTTGTCTGGTGGAAATGAAATATTTTCTGATTCAATAGTTAGTCGCTATGATTTATGTGATGCAATAATTGATGGTGTTTTACCAAAACCAATTTATAAAAGTGCTTATATTCATTTATCTAGTAAATTATCTGATATTGAAAGAATTTTAGAAAGTAGTCATTTAACTACAAAGGAATATCAAGAATATCAACTTATTTTAGATGATTTAAAGAGAAAAATTCATGAAGCACCAACTATTGCGGATGTTTTAAAGAAAAATTTAAAAAAAGATGGAAAGTATTATTATTTTTGCCCTGTTAAATCAGAAGAAGGAATAAATGATATTGAAACAATAAAAGAAAAAATACTGAGTGATTTGAAACCAAAATTTCAAGAAGAAGATATTGTTTTTTATACTACAACTTCAGAAATGGGAGAATTAGGAAAGAAAAATCGAGATGCTTTTTATCATGATAAAACATTAGATGGACAAGATTGTTCAAATAAACTTCGTATTATGTTTGCAATTAATCAATATAATGAAGGGGTACATGCTCCTGGTGTTGATGGTGTAATTGAGGGCAGAATGACAAATTCTGATATTGTCTTTTTTGAACATATTGGTAGATCTTTAGCTGTAAGAGGAGATAATCAGAAAAGAGAAGAAGAATTAGAAAAATATTCTTATGAGGAATTATTACAAATGTGTCATGATAGAGATATTTTAGTCAAAGAAAATATTTCTAAAGAAGAGATGATAGAAAAATTACTTTCTCCTCTTATTATTGATTTAACTTGTAATTATGAATGGATTAAAGAGTTAGAAGATAATTTAAAGAATAGATTAAAAGAAAATACAGGAAGAAAAAATAATACTTATCAAAGAAGAAAACTTATTGATGCATCATTTGATATAGAAGTGGAAAATATTGATTTATTTTCTAGTTTAATGGAATTAAAAAATAGATTGAATAATTCTTGGAATAGAATGTATGAATATGCTCGTATTTATTATGAACATCATGGAAATTTAGAGGTTCCCCAAAGGTTTAAAACAAATAATGGATTTGAATATGATGAAGAGGGAAAAATAAAATTAGGTGCTTGGATAGCTAGACAAAGAAGTAGTACGTTACCAGAGAGTGAACAAGGAAGACTGCTATCTCAAATAGGTATGCGTTTTTTCAATAAAAATAGTACATTAAGTTGGGAAGAAATGTATGAATATGCCCGTATTTATTATGAACATCATAAAAGTTTAGAAATTCCCCGAAGTTTTAAAACAAATAATGGATTTGAATATGATGAAAAAGGAATTGTAAATTTAGGTATCTGGATAGTTTATCAAAGAAAAACTGTGTCTCGAGAGAGTGAACGGGGAAAGTTGTTATCACAAATAGGGATGCGTTTTGAGAGTAAAAAAAGTACACTTTCTTGGGAAGAAATGTTTGAGTATGCGTGTCAATATTATGAACATCATGGAAATTTGGAGGTTCCCCAAAAGTTTAAAACGAATAATGGATTTGAATATGAGGAACAAGGAAAAATTCCTTTAGGAAGTTGGATAGCTAAACAAAGAATTAGGACGTTACCAGAGAGTGAACGCGGTCAGTTGCTTTTGAAAATAGGCATGCGTTTTGAGAGTAAAAAAAGTACACTTAGTTGGGAAGAAATGTATGAGTATGCCTGTATTTATTATAAGCATTGTGGACATTTAGAAGTTCCTGTTAAGTTTAAAACAAATAATGGTTGGGAAGAAGATGATTCGGGAAAAATAAATTTAGGTGCTTGGGTAGCTAAACAAAGAATTAGGACGTTACCAGAGAGTGAACGAGGAAGATTGTTATCTCAAATAGGGATGCGTTTTGAGAGTAAAAATAGTACATTAAGTTGGGAAGAAATGTATGAGTATGCTTGTATTTATTACCAACGCCATGGAAATTTAGAAGTTTTTGCTAAGTTTAAAACAAATAATGGCTGGGAAGAAGATGAGTTGGGAAAAATAAACTTAGGTACTTGGGTAGCCACTCAAAAGCAATTATACCAAAAAAAAGAAATGTCTGAGGAACAAATTATTTTACTAGAGAATATTGGAATGAAGTTGATAAGTGAAAGAGTAGATAATAAGCTACAGATAGAAGAAATAACAGAAAAGAATACAAGAAAAAAACAAATAGAATTGTTAAATAGAACAAAGAGTTTGTTAAATCATATTGGTAATCAAGATTTTGGAAGTAAAGAAGATGTAGATAGGGTAAATCAGAAGTTTGTAGATGAGTTAAATCGTAAATCTAGATAAGACTTTAATTATAGGAAAATACTTATCAGTATTTTTAGTGTATAGAAAGAAGGGGTAAATAATGAAAGAAAAGTTACAAAGTTTATTAAAAAATTCATATAGTAAATATTATCATTATCCAGTAGCGTCTGTTATTGTGATGAAAGATGGTGTAGAGTTTAGTGGGGTTAACGTAGAAACTTCTTCTCCTGCTAGTGGAATTTGTGCTGAGAGAAATGCCTTATATAGTGCGATTACTAATGGTTATACTAAGGGAGATGTTAAGGAAATTCATGTGATGAGTACAACAGAAAATGATTGTTTTCCATGTTTTATTTGTAGACATGCTTTAAGTGATTTATGTGATAAAGAGGTTAAAGTATTTTCTCATACTTTTAGTGATAGTAGAATTGTTATGCATACGATTGAAGAATTATGCCCATATCCTTTTGGGGATGATAGTATGAAAGAGGAGAAGTAATGAAAAGTGGATTTGTTAGTATAGTTGGTCGACCTAATGTTGGGAAAAGTACTCTTTTAAACGCAATTATTGGAAAGAAAATTGCTATTACTTCAAATACTGCTCAAACTACTAGAAATATGATTCAAGGTATTTATCATGGAGATGATGTACAAATTATTTTTGTGGATACACCTGGTATTCATAAGCCTCATAATAAATTAGGACAAGTATTAAATAAACAAGCTTATTATAGTTTAAATGATGTTGATGTCATTTTGTTTTTGGTTGATGTTACAGAAAAGTTGGGGAATGGAGATAAGTTTATTTTAGAAAAGTTAAAAGAAAATGATGTTCCTGTTATTTTAGTTTTAAATAAAATGGATAAAATTACTTATTTAGAACTTTTGCCTAAGATAGAAGAGTATAAGGATTTATATCATTTTAGTGAGATTATTCCTGTATCTGCTTATAAAAAGAAAAACTTAGATGATTTAATTCAAACTGTTAGTAAATATTTAAAAGATGATATTAAATATTATGATGAAAATACTATTACTAATGTTAGTGAGAATTTTTCTGTATCTGAGTTAATTCGAGAAAAAGTTTTATATCATACTAAAGAGGAAGTTCCTCATTCTGTTGCTTGTATTGTGGATGAAATTAGCGAGGATAAATATAGTATTCGAGTAATTGCTAGTTTAATCGTGGATAGAGAAAATTTAAAGAAGATTTTGATTGGGAAGAATGGTTCTATGATTAAAAGGATTGGAATGGAAGCAAGACGTGATATAGAAGAATTGTTAGGGAAAAAAGTTTATTTGGATTTACAAGTAAAAGTGATTCCGAATTGGCGTGATAAGGATAGTTTTTTATTTAGACAACTTGGATATGAAGATATTTCTCTTGATTAGTGTATAAATTTTTTCTATTTTGTACATGATTTTAATGGTGATAATTTATGAATAGAGAAGATTTATGGAATTTATTTAAGATGACTGGGAAAATTGAATATTATTTAAAGTATAAGAAAGACAAAGAAAGTAGGACTTGCCATGATAAGAAAAGTAACGGGGATAGTGATTAGTACAGTAGACTACAAAGAAAGTAGTAAGATTGTTAATATTTTTACAGAAGATGAGGGAATTATTGGGGTTCTTTCTAAAGGATGTAAGACAATGAAAAGCAAACTTCGAGCAGTATCTACACCGCTATCTCAAGGGACTTTTTATTTAAGACAGTATGGATCAGGAATGTCATTACTAACAGAAGTCGATTTAGAAATCTCTTATAAAGAAATACGAAAAGATATTTTTAAACAAAATTATGCTTTATTTTTATTAGACCTTGCTAGTCAAGTTTATCGTCATGGTAAGCAAAAGCAAATTTATTCTTTATTAATTTCTGCTTTAGCAAAGATTGAGGAAGGCTATGATGCTGAAGTCATTACTGATATTGTAGAATTACAGTTACTTAAGTATCTTGGTATTCAGCCAGAACTTTCTTGCTGTGTTAGTTGTGGTAATAAGGAAGATATTATTACGATTTCTAGTTATAAGGGAGGTTATCTTTGTAAGAGATGTGTTGGTAGGGAATTTGTTTATTCTTTAAAGATGATGAAATTAATTAGAATGTTATCTTTAGTAGATTTGGATAAGATTAAACGGATTGATATTCGGGATGAAGTAAAGAAAGAAATATCTATTTTTATCGATGACTACTATGATCGTTATGCTGGTCTTTATTTGAAGAGTAAAGAATTTTTAAAAAATTATTCCAAATTGATGGAAGTCACTGACTTATAATACTTATATAGAATAAAACTGTATAAGTATTTTTAAATGCATTAAAGTTTAAAAGTTATCAAGCATTAAAAAAAATTGGATTTGTTTCTCAATTGTTGACAAATAGCAGAAGTAGGTATACAATAAGCGAATAAGAGGGGGATTATGATGTTAACAAATGATGAGATTTTTTTAGATTATTTAATTGCAAATGGCTTTCAACCACAAAATTATAAAAATATTTTGGAACTTATTCAATCTGTTCCTAATTCGATTTCTAAATATTTAAAAGATTATCGACAATTTTTATTATCAGGAAAAATAGATTATTCAGAGTTAGTATCTTATCAAATAAAAGGAGCCAATGGTTATCTTAATAAAAGAGGAAGAATAGTTGTTCCAACTTCTGAAGCAGGAGATGAATATTTTAAGAATTTGGCAAAAAAATTAAAAATTCGTAGTAATCAAAAAATTCCTTATTTTTATCCCATTATCAGTGAGTTTGATGCATTAATTGCTTATTATGATCTAACACTAGATCAACAAGTTATCGTTGACCAAATTGTAAACGCCAGTATTCCTTTAATAGAAAATAATTATATTGGTTTTATTGCTGATACAAAAGATCAAGACCAAATTACTAAAACTATAGCTATTTTCTCTATATTATTAGAAGTAATTAAATCTAATTCTAGGCAAGACTATACAATGATTCATGATACAGTAAGTAACCAGGGAAAAGAATTATACTTAATTAAAAAAAGTAGATAAAAAAGACCAAATGCTAAATTAAACAAGAAAAAAGAATATTGTTTATATATAATTTACTTCCTTGAAATATTTCATAGAGTAATATAAAATGGAAATATGGAAAGGAAGATAAAAAATGCAATATAATTATCCAATAAAATATTCAATAATGCCAATTTGTGCATACGTTGGAGAGAATTTAAGTAACAATCACACATTAAATATTTATAATTCCATTGTAAGGTATGGATATAAACATTTAGAAGTTATTGGCTATGTTGTTTCTAAATGTTATATCCTTAGTGAGATTAATTCTTTTTTATCAGATGGAACAACAAATACCTCTTATAGAGTAGTTTTTCCTTATCAAAAAGTTAATGATAAAGGAAGAGAAGCTTATCGTAAAGTAGAACCTACAAGATATAATGCACAAATAGGAGAGATATACGATACTGTAGAAGAAGCAGTTTTAGCTAAAAATGAATTAAACCAAATCATTTTATCAGAAGAATTATCAAGAATTCCAAGAAATAAAAACTACCAAAAAAATATTGAATTCATTCAAGAAGCATTTTCAGAAAGGATAGAGAAACTTAATAAATTAGAAGTAGAAATTGAAGCAAATACCAAAGAAATGATTGTATCTGAAAATCAAGGACAAGATTTATCGATATTTCAAAAAAAATTGAAAAAGCAATAATTTTGTAGTAGAATGAATTCAGAAAGGATGAGTAAGATGAAAAGTAAAGTATATTTTATGAAAGAAATCACTTCAGATAATCTAGTAAAAATATATCATGCATTAAACAAAGAATTACCAGGAAAAGTAGCAATTAAGGTTCATTCAGGAGAAGCTGGTAACCAAAATTATCTACGGCCTGAATTTCTACAACAAATCGTAAATGAAGTAAAAGGGACAATTGTAGAATGCAATACTGCTTATGATGGAGCAAGAAATACAACAGAAAAACATCTTCAATTGATGAAAGAACACGAATGGAACAAATACTTTAAAGTAGATATTTTAGATAGCGAAGGTCCTGATATGGAACTAGATATTCCAAGTGGAAAAGTAATAAAAAAAGATTATGTAGGAAAAAATATAAAAAATTATGATTCATGTTTAGTATTATCTCACTTTAAGGGACATCCTATGGGAGGATATGGAGGAGCATTAAAACAATTATCCATTGGCTTCGCCTCTTCTTATGGAAAAGCTTACATCCATGGTGCTGGAAAACCAGAAGAAAAGTGGACTGCTGATCATGATAAATTTTTGGAATCAATGGCAGATGCGGCTTCTTCAGTACATCAATATTTTAAAGGAAATATTTGTTATATTAATATTATGTGTAATATGTCAGTAGATTGCGACTGTTGTGCTGTTGCAGAAGATCCTTGTATGGAAGATATTGGCATCTTAGCGTCCACTGATCCAATCGCTTTAGACCAAGCTTGTATTGATTTAGTTTATCAATCAAAAGATCCAGGAAAAGATCATCTAGTTGAGAGAATAGAATCGAGAAATGGAAGACATACTATAGATATAGCCTCTACACTAGGATTTGGATCAAAAGACTATGAACTTATTGAAATCAAATAAATAAAGAGATAGTTTTCAACTTAAAGTTTAGTTGATTCAACTATCTCTTTCTTGCTTTTCTACCACAAATAAGATATGCTAAACTGGTAAAGGAGAGAAAACAATGAAAAAGAAAAAAAGAATTATCTTCTTAAGTATAATATTAATTGTTTTAATTTTTACATTTACCTATGTAAATTTAGAAGAAAAAAATAAAAATACTAAAGAAGTCAAAGTAGTAAGTAGTTTAATAGAAAAACAAGAAAAAAGAGAAAAATCATTTAAAATAAAAGGATATACCGTAGAAAATCCAAATATCATTTTAGATCCTTATCAAAATTCTCCATTAACAGCACTTGTTTTATTTGAAACCAAAAATGAAGTAGCACCTAAAGTAACCATAGAAGGAAAAGATGAATTAAGTACTTTCACTCATCAATTCAAAAAAACAAAACAACACTATCTACCAATCTATGGATTATATGCAAATAAAGAGAATAAAGTAAAAATTGAATATACAGAAAATGGTAAAAAAATTTCTCAAGAAATTAAAATAAAAACAAAAGAACTACCTAAAAATATGGTATTACCAACTTCAGTAACAGCAGATAAGGAAAACTTAACCAATGATTTATATTTTTATACTCCATCTAGTGATGGATATACTGCAGCCTATGATGTAAATGGAGATGTTCGCTGGTACTTATCTAATAATGCTCTATGGAAGGTAGATAAATTAAAAAATGGAAATTTATTACTGAGTACAGAAAGATTAATCAATAACCCATATTATATGACTGGTTTATATGAAATGAACATGTTAGGAAAAATTATTACTGAATATAGCTTAAAAGGTGGCTATCACCACGATTATT
The DNA here is from genome assembly GCA_934162265.1 of uncultured Bacilli bacterium. Classification (GTDB taxonomy): domain Bacteria; phylum Bacillota_I; class Bacilli_A; order RF39; family UBA660; genus RUG11198. Next base: position 48,856 of record CAKPHZ010000002.1, read on the forward strand.
ATGAAATGGAAAATGGAAACCTTTTAATCGCTAGTGATGATTTCTATAATGATGATGGAACAGTAGAAGACTATATTGTTGAATTAGATAGAAAAACAGGAAAAATTGTTAACACCTTTGATTTAAAAGACATCTTAAATATGCAAGATGGAAAAAGTGAAAACTGGACAGCGTACGATTGGTTTCATAACAATTCTGTTTGGTATGATAAGAAAACAAATTCCATTACTTTATCTGGTCGCCATCAAGATGCAGTAGTTAATATTGATTACAAAACAAAAAAATTAAATTGGATTATTGGAGATTCTACCAATTGGAGCAAAGAATATCAAAAATACTTTTTCAAAAAAGTAGGAGATACAGACTTTGAATGGCAATGGAGTCAACATGCCGCAATGATTACTCCAGAAGGATATGTTTTTATCTTTGACAATGGAAATAATAAGTCTAAAATCAAAGAAAATTATGTATCTGCTGAAAATAGTTACTCTAGAGGAGTAATGTATAAAATTGATACCAAAAAAATGACCATTGAACAAGTCTTTGAATACGGAAAAGAACGAGGAAGTGAATTCTATTCCCCTTATATTTCTGATGTCGATTACTTAGAAAAAAATCATTACATTATTCATTCAGGAGGAATTGTCTATGTTGATGGAAAAAACTCTAACCAACCAGCAGGATTTTCCAAAGACACTACTCTTGTAAGTGATACAGTAGAATTACTTAATAATAAAGTAATTTTTGAAATAAAATTTCCAACAAATAATTATCGTGTTGAAAAAATGAGTCTATATAACAAGAATGAAGAAGTGAATTTGAACTCTCCTAAAATATTAGGAAGTCTAGGAAAAACAAAAATTGATAAAACAGAATTTAAATTACAAATGCAGGCAAACAAAAAAGATAAAAATTATCATTCCCATGAAATTAGTTTTCAAAAAGAAAAAGACCGTTTAGTATTTAAAGGAACATTTAAAAAGGGAACAGATGTTAAAGTATTATTGTACAAAAACTTAAAAGTAAATACTTATAATATTAGTATTAGTAAAAAACCTTATACTGCTCTTTGTGTAGATGTATTTACGGAAGAAGAAAATGAAAAAGGACTTACCGTAACAAGATATATTAACCAAGAAGGATTAAAAGGAACTTACTCTATTTATTTAAGTATAGATGGAAAAATATATAACACAGAAGAATATGTTAATTTTTCACAAGAATAGAAAAATACTTATTCTTTTTTTTCTAGGGGAAATAGCATTTTATTTTATTAAAGATATCTTGCCTTTTTCTCTTTTTTTTGATAAAATCTAAGTAGTGTAAAATAAGAATAGGGGATAGATAATATGAATAAACGATTACCAAAAAAAGTAAATAAAATAATCATTTATCTAATGGTATTATTAGTGATTACTTTAGGTGGACTTTCGCTAAAAGGAACTTATGCTAAATTCACAAGTAATTATACTACCCCAGATGATATAGTAGGAATGAATTTATCATTTAATCTAAATATTAGCAATATTGAAGAATATGAAGAAATTCATGTTGCTCCTAATTCTTATGAAATATTTAATGTTAAAGTAACCAATGATAGTAATGCCACTGCCTATTATGGAATATGGTATAAAATGGTAAATCCTACTTCTAAAACAAGTGATATTATTATTGCAAGAAATATAGAAAATGATACAACAACCAGTGGAAGTTTATTAGAAAATAATAACATTACAGCAACCATTATCATCAAAAATAATACCAATAGCAGCGCTATTGTAAATATAGGTGTTGCAACTTCTGATAAAAGTACAAAAGATATTGAATATTTAAATGGAAAAGCGCTAATTAGTGGAACAACATCAGAGGTAGATTTCTCTTATGACTCTATCAATAAAAGGTATATTAGCTATGAAGAAGGAAATAGCAACTTTACATTATCTAGTTTAATTTATTCTTATACAGGCTCATCCCAAACCTTTACAGCTGATCATACCGGAGTTTATCAAGTAGAAGCTTGGGGAGCAGAATCCATAAATCAAAAAGCAGAAAACATAAAATATGGAGAATATTCTAGAGGAAATATTGTCTTAAACAATCAAGAAAAAATTTATTTATCCATAGGAGCAAAATCGGTAGCAAACACCCAAGAAACAAATGATAGCTATCTAGGAACAAGAGCAAGTTACATCACAAAAGATGATAAAATCTCTTCCATAACCAATGAAAACTTAAATAAAATTGTACTTTTAGCCAGTAACTCTGCTCAAACATCAAGTGATAAATTTGGCTATATTGGAAATGAATTATTACATAATAAAATAATGTATTGTTATAATTGTCAAATTAACCAAGATAGATCTAACCTAATTTTTAATACTACAAATAAATCAAATACACCAACAACAAACTACACAAAGCAAGGAAATGGAGCAATAAAAATAACTCCAATAGCGCCAACGGTAACAATAACACAATCTATAAATCCAGGAGAACAATTAGAAAATAATCAACTTATTTGTAATGACAATGGAAGTGGCTGTGAAATTTATAAAATTCAAGATACTACTAAACTAGATATTGGAGAACATCCCGTAAAAGTCATTTTAAAAGATTCTTTTGGTTACACCTATAAATACATGATTAACTTAAAAGTAGGAAATAAAATTAGTCAAGAATTTAAAGTAATTTATGATACCAAAGAAATCTCTTTATATAGTGAAGATAATAATTTATTAAAATCCACCCCATTAGGAAATACAACAATAAAAAATATCGAAAGAATGGATAATTATATAGGGAAACCTACTTCAGATACTGAAAAATATTTTAAAGGTTATATTTATAAATTAAAAATAACCTTAAAAGATGAAACTACTTTACTTGAGTATGACTTTACTAAAAATACGACCAGAGATTTATCAGGAAATGGATATAATGGTATTTTACAAAATGGAGCAAATTTAAAATATGATGGAAAAAGATATGCATTATTTTTAGATGGAGTAGATGATTATTTACAAATTCCAACCCTACCAAGTACAATAGATTTTGCTTCTGGTTACACTATAGAAATAGAAGCAAAATGGTCTGATACAAGTCGTGCAGCAAAATTAGTTACCTTAGGAAATGATACCATAAAGAATAATATTTCAATTTATAGTACAGAAAAGAATCTAGGTGCAGAATTATTCGATAATAATAATTCTAGTAAAGTTCAATCTGAAAATTATTTAATCACAGAAGAATAAAGAAACAAAGAAAGAAGGAAAAAGATGATAAATAAATATATATTTAGAGAATATGATATTAGAGGAGTATATGGAAAAGATATTACAGAAGAGTTAGCCTATCTTTTAGGTAAAGCTTTTGGTACAAAGTTAAGAAGACTAAATAAAGATACAACTCTAGTAGGATACGATAATCGATATAGTTCTCCTAGTTTAGAAAAAGAATTAGTAAAAGGAATTCGTGAAAGCGGAGTAAATGTAGTAAGATTAGGATTAGTTACAACACCAATGTATTACTATGCATGGGATTTATTACATATTCCGTGTGGAATGATGATTACAGCATCTCATAATCCTAAAGATGAAAATGGATTTAAATTTTCATACAACGGCATTCATAATGCCTATGGAGATAGTTCAAAAGAATTATATCAAATGATAATGGATAAAGATTTTATCACAGAAGAACAACTAGGAGAAGTAAAAGATGTAGAAATAAAAGAAGACTATATCAAAATGATTACTTCTAATATTGATTTAGGAGAAAGAAAATTAAAAGTAATTTATGACTGTGGAAACGGAACAACTTCCATAGTAGCAGATGAAATCTTCAATACCTTTAAAGATAAATTAGAATTAATCCCTCTATTTAATACAAGTGATTCTAATTTCCCTAACCATCATCCAGATCCAGCAGTAGAAGAAAACTTAAGTATTTTAAAAGAAAAAGTAAAAACTTTACATGCTGATGTAGGAGTTGCTTTTGATGGAGATGGAGATAGAGTAGGAATTATTGATAATAAAGGAGAATTTCTTCCTATAGATAAATTTATGATTTTAGTATGGAGATATTTAGTAACACTTCCTAACATAGAAAAGAAAACTTTTTATGATATCAAATGTTCTTTAGCCTTAAAAGAAGAACTAGATAAATTAGGTGTAGAAAATGAATTTTATCGCACAGGAAACTCTTATACCAAAGAAAAAAGTTATCAAGGAAATTATCCATTCTCTGGAGAATTATCAGGACATGTTTTCTTTAGAGATAAATTTAATGGCTACGATGATGGCATTTATGCTGGCTTGAGGTTAATTGAAATCCTATCCAAAACAGACAAAACCATAAAAGAATTATTAGAAAATATTCCTATCTATCAAAGTACCCCAGAAATCAAAGTTCAAGTTCCTGACGAAATTAAATTTAAAGTAGTAGAACAAATCAAAGAATACTGTCAAGAAAAACACTACCATATTTTACTAGTTGATGGAGTAAAAGTCTTCTTTGAAGATGGTTCAGCCTTAGTAAGAGCATCTAACACAGGACCAAATATTACGACTAGATTTGAAGCTAAAACAGAAGAAAAATTAAAAGCAATAGAAACAGAATTCATGAACTTAATTAATAACTAACTAAAAATGCTTGTTATACCAAAGAAAATATGATATAATCAATATATCTTGAAGAAAAAGTGGCCTTATGAAAGTCCACTTTTTATATATTAGGAGGAATGTATGATAGAAGAAAAAGTCAGAAAATTAATTGAAGAACCAGTCAATAAAATGGGAATCACAATTGATAGCATTATTTATGAAAAAGAAGGAAATAATTACTTCTTAAGAATTGTGATTGATAGAATTAAACCAATAGACATTGATACATGTGTTGAAGTAACACATCTTATTAATCCATTATTAGATAATAGCGATATCATAAGTGATAGTTATATATTAGATATATCTTCAAAAGAGAAAGGTGATAACAATGAATAAAAAACAAATGAAAGAATTTATGAAAGCTCTAAATACAATAGTAGAAGAAAAAGGAATCGATAGACAAATTGTCATCGAAGCAATGGAACAAGCCATGGCAGCCGCTTATAAAAAGAAAGGTGGACCTGCAAGATGTACGGTAAATCCAGAAACAGGAGAAATTAAACTATTCTCTGTCCGTACAGTTGTAGAAGATGAAAACTTCCGTGATGAAAAAAGCCAAATTTCTCTATCAGAAGCAAAAAAAAGAGTTCCTGATATTGAAATAGGAGAAACGATTGAAGATCCAGTTGAAATGACTGATTTCGGTAGAGTAGCGGCAGGAACAGCAAAACAAGTAGTAGTTCAAAGAATGAAAGAAGCAGAAAAAGATTTGATTGTAAAAGAATTAGGCGATAAACAAGATGAATTAGTCGTAGGAACTCTAGCAAGAGAAGATGCTAAAACATATTATGTAGATTTAGGAAAAACATTCGGTTTACTACCTAAAGATGAAATTATCCCAGGAGAAAAATTAGAAATGGGTTCTCAAGTAAAAGCATATGTTTCTAAACTAGAAATTGGAACCAAAGGAGTCTTCATCTTATTATCAAGAACTCACTATGGATTCTTAAAAAGATTATTAGAAATAGAAATCCCAGAAATTAATGATGGAACAGTAATCTTATATTCAGTTGCTCGTGAAGCAGGATCAAGAAGTAAAATTGCTGTTTATACAGAAGAAGAAAATATTGAACCAATAGGTTGCGTAATTGGAAATGGTGGAAATCGTATCAATCGTGTTCTAAAACAAATTGGCAACGAAAAAATAGATGTTATTCTATATGATAAAAACCCAGTCCAATTCATAAAAAATGCTTTAAGCCCAGCTAAAGATATTGAAGTATTTATTAAAGACTATAAGAAAAAAGAAGCAATAGCTATCGTTTCTAAAGATAACTTATCATTAGCTATCGGAAAAAAAGGACAAAACGTTAAACTAGCATCAAGATTAACTCATTATAAAATTGAAGTAAAAGGTTATGATGATGTCAATATCGAAGAATATCGTGAAAAATATTCTAACATAGCACCAGCAGAAGAAATATTACCACAAGAACAAGAAAATGATGGGAAAGTAGAGGATGATCATGAAGAAAGTGCCAATGCGTAAATGTATTGTTACTGGAGAAATATTAGAAAAAAACCAATTAATTCGTGTGGTGAGAAATAAAGAAGGAGAAGTCTTTATTGATCCAACAGGAAAAATGAATGGCCGTGGAGCTTATTTAAAAAAAGATCTTGAGGTCATAAAAAAATGTCAAAAGAATAAAATATTAAATAGAAGGCTAGAAGTAGAAATACCAGATAGCATTTATGAGGGGTTAGTGAAAATGATATAGATATTTGGAGGTGATGCTCAAATGATGAGTGTAAAAGAATATGCAAATGATGTAAATTTAGATGTAACAACAATTATGGAGTTATGTAAAAAATTAAAAATACAAGTCCAATCCACTGAAGATATACTAGATGATGATGCCATTATTTTATTAGATAATGAGATTATAAACTTAAAAGAAGAACAAGCAGACGAAGTAGAAATTATTGAAGAGGAAGAAGAACTAATAGAAAGTAGCAAAGATTTTGTACCTAATCAAAATTCAAATAATAAAACACAGCAAGCCAAAAAGAAGAAAAAACAAAATAAAAATATAACACAAAATAAAAAAAATGATTTTAAAAAACAAAGAAAAGAAATGTACAAGCATAAAGATAAATTAAAATCAAATACTTATCAATTAGATGAGAGTATAGTTCTTTATAAAGAAGGAATGACAGTAGGAGAATTTGCTACAGCATTAAATACATCAGTAGGAGAAGTTATTAAGAAATTAATGTCACTTGGTATGATGATGAATTTAAATCAAGTAATTGATTTTGATACTGCTGCAATTATTAGTAGTGACTTTGGTAGAGAATTAAAAAGAGAAGAAACAACAGATGAAGTAAATTTTGAAGAATTAGAACTTCAAGATAGCGAAGAAGAATTAGTAAAACGCCCACCTGTTGTTACCATTATGGGACATGTTGATCATGGAAAAACAACTCTTCTAGATACCATCAGAAAAACAAATGTAGTATCAGGAGAAGCAGGAGGAATTACTCAAGCAATAGGAGCATATCAAATTACTTATCAAGGAAATAAATTAACATTTATTGATACACCAGGACATGCTGCATTTACAGAAATGAGAGCTAGAGGAGCAAGTGTTACAGATATTGTTATTATTATCGTAGCAGCAGATGATGGGGTAATGCCACAAACCAAAGAAGCAATTGATCATGCTAAAGCAGCAGGAGTACCAATTATTGTTGCCGTAAACAAAATGGATAAACCAGATGCAAATCCAGAAAGAGTATTAACAGAAATGGCAGAATCAGGAATCATCCCAGAAGAATGGGGAGGCGACACAATGTTTGTCAATATCTCTGCTAAAACAGGAATGGGAATTAGCGATTTACTAGAACGAATTTTATTAATCAGTGACCTTGAAGAGTTAAAAGCTAATCCAAATCGTTACGCAAGTGGTACAGTAATCGAATCAAAAATGGATAAGAATCTAGGAGTTGTTAGTACCCTTCTAATTCAAAATGGAACTCTTCGTTTAGGAGATGCTATTGTTGTAGGAACTTGTGCTGGTAAGGTTAGAACTTTAAAAAATGATCTAAATGAATCACTAGTCAGTGCAGAACCAAGTACACCAGTTACCATTACTGGATTAAGTGAAAGTCCATCAGCTGGAGATAAATTTATGGTATTTGAAAACGAAAAGAAAGCAAAATCTATCGCCAGTGAAAGAGCTTTAAAATTAAAAAACAACAATAAGCAAACTCAAGAAACAGTTTCTTTAGATGATTTATTTAATCGAATTAATGAAGGAGCTAAAGAAATAAATGTTATCTTAAAAGCAGATGTTAAAGGTAGTGAAGAAGCAGTAAGAAACTCTCTACTAAAACTAGATGTTGAAGGAGTACATATCAATATTATTCGTAGTGGAATTGGAACAGTATCACCAACTGATATCACCCTAGCCGCCGCAAGTAACGCAATTATCATCGGCTTTAATATCAGACCAGATAACAAAACCATGGATTTTGCTAAAGAAAGAAACGTAGATATTCGTCTTTATAATATTATTTATAAATTAGTAGAAGAAGTAGAAGCCGCAATGAAAGGAAAACTAGATCCAATCTTCGAAGAACAAATCTTAGGAAATGCTGAAGTAAGAAAATTATTTAAATTCTCTAAAGTAGGAACAATAGCAGGCTCTATGGTCACAAATGGAATAATTAAAAGAGATGCCAAAGCAAGAGTTATTCGTGATGGCGTAATCATTTATGATGGCGCAATCAATACCGTAGCCCGAGAAAAAGATCAAGTAAAAGAAGTAAAAAGTGGTATAGAATGTGGAATTACCATCGAAAACTTTAATGATATCAAACCAGGAGATATTATTGAAGCTTATGAAATTGTAGAAAAAGAAAGATAAACGAAAAATACTTATTTATTCTTTTCTAAAGATTTTTAAAGAAAAAAATTTACATCTAAGGTTTATGTTCCTTGGAATCCACGTTGATATTGTATTAGAGGATTTTTTTAAAATACTTTTATATATATTGACAAACATTTCTAAAAGCACTATAATTAAACCATATTTTTGAAAGCTGTGAAGAAGAAGAGTAAAATATATTCAAATCATAGAGAGTTAATGGTTGGTGTAAATTAACATTTGAAATATTTGAATGAAGCTTTGAAGCAGAATAATGTATACAAGTTATTCCGTTAATCGCGTTAAGATATGGAGATGTATGGTTAATTTAATTAACTATATAATTAAGGTGGTACCACGATAGATTCGTCCTTATTGGATGAGTCTATTTTTTATTTAAAGAAAGGAATGATAGAAATGAATTATGATGATTTAGCTAATTTATTGTACCCAGATGTTACCAAAACAATAGATGATTTAGAGAAGATGTATCCTAAAAGAAATCTACCAGAAGGTGCAGAGGTAATGAGATTTGCACCTAGTCCAACAGGTAGAATGCATTTGGGAAATCTTTATGCTTCTTTTATTCCAGAAGTTATTGCTAAACAAACTAATGGAATATTTATTGTAAGAATTGAAGATACTGATCAGAAAAGAAAAATTGAAAATGGAATTGAATTAGGAATAAATGACTTAGAACACTATAATTATAAAGTAGATGAAGATCCTATTAAAGGTGGTAATTATGGACCATATATTCAATCACAAAGAATCAACATATACCATACAATTGCCAAATATCTTGTTTCTGTAGGTAGAGCATATCCCTGTTTTTGCTCTGAAGAAGACTTAAATCAGATGAGACAAATTCAAGAAAGTAAAAAAGATAGAATTGGTTATTATGGACATTATGCAAAGTGTCGTAATTTAACCTATGATGAAATAAAAAAACATATTGATAAAGGTGATAAATGGGTATTGAGATTAAAATCAAAAGGAAACTTTAATAGTCAAATAATACTTAAAGATTTAGTAAAAGGAACAATAAAATTACCAGAAAATGATTTAGACCAAGTAATAGTTAAATCTGATGGTATTCCCCCATATGCCTTTGCACATGTGTGTGATGATCATTTTATGAGAGTTACAATTGTTACAAGAGATGATTCTTATATTTCCTCTGTTCCATATCATTTGGAATTATGGAAAGCTTGTGGATTTGAACCTCCAAAATTTGCACACCTTCTACCATTAAATATTAAAGATGGTGATTCAGTAAGAAAAATCAGTAAAAGAAAAGATCCCAAAGCAGCAGCAATATATTATCATGAAAAAGGAATTCCTGTAGAAGCAATTAAATTGTATTTTGCAACCTTAATGAATTCTAATTTTGATAGTTGGTATTTACAAAATCCAACTAAATCTTATAGAGATTTTAAATTTTCTTTTAGCAAAATGAGTAAAAATGGAGCATTATTCGATTTAGATAAAATAATAAATATATCTAGAAACTATATTTCAAGATTAACAGCAAAAGAAGTATATAATAACCTATTACAATGGACTTTAGAATTTGATAAACCTTTTGCCGAACTAATAACAAAGTATAAATTATATACGATCAATATTTTAAATATAGAAAGAGAACAAAAAAAACCTAGAAAAGATTTCTGTTGTTATTCTGAAATAAAATCATATATATGGTATATGTATAATGAATTGTTTAATAACATTGAATATGAATGGCAAAATATCAATAATATAAATGAAATTAGAACCATTTTAACGGATTATATAAATAATTATTATAATATAGCTGATGATAAAGATACTTGGTTTAATAAGATGAAAGAATTATCAGATAAATATGGATATTGTTCCAATGTAAAATTGTATAAAGAAAAACCTAATGATTATAAAGGAAGTATTATTGATATAAGTATAATTATTAGAGTAGCATTAACAAGTAAATCTACGACACCAGATTTATACGAAATAATGAAATTATTAGGAATAGAAAACATCAAAAAGAGAATAAGTTTATTATAAAATTTCTTTTCATACTTAATTATCATTAATTATTTATTTGGTACATAAGAATTATTAAGTTCTTCATTTCAAGAACTTTTTTCTTTTCCTTTTAAATTTATTCAATAAAAAATAAATTTAAGTATTTTAATGAGAATATGAATTTATCTCTCCCTATTTATTAGCTATTCAATTTTTTAGATTTTAACATGAAACGAGAATTTCACTTAATATAGAGAATAAGAATAAATAAGTATTTTTTCCCCTCTAAATTAAATAAATATTTATTTTCATAAAGTATTAGATATGATATAATACTAGAGAAAGAAGTTGATTTTATGATTACAATAAAAAGCAAAGAAGAAATAGAATTAATGAGAAAAGCAGGCTACTTAGTAAGCTTAACCCATCAATATTTAAAACCTTTTATCAAGTCTGGAATAACAACCAAAGAATTAGATACATTAGCCGAAAGATTTATCAAAGAACATGATGGCATTCCCACTTGTAAAGGCTATGAAGGATATCCAGCTACATTATGTGTAAGTGTTAATGATGAAGTTGTTCATGGTATTCCAGGAAAAAGAAAATTAAAAAATGGCGATATTGTTAGTATCGATATGGTAATAGGTTATCATGGTTATCAAGGAGATGCCGCTTGGACCTATGCTGTGGGTGATATTAGTGAAGAAAAAAAATATTTAATGGAACACACTGAAAAAGCTCTATACGAAGGAATCAAGCAAGTAAAACCAGGCAACCATATTGGCGATATTTCCCATGCTGTAGAAACCTATGCTACAAAACACAATTTAGGTGTTGTAAAAGAATTAGTAGGTCATGGAATAGGAACTGAAATGCATGAAGATCCTGATGTTCCAAATTATGGAAAAGCTGGAACAGGTCCAAAATTAAAACCAGGAATGGTTATTTGTATTGAACCCATGCTAAACTTAGGAAGTGCTGCTGTTGGAATATTAGATGATGATTGGACAATAGTAACCGAAGATGGAAATCCAGCTTCCCACTATGAACACACCATTTTAGTAACCAAAGATGGATATGAAATACTAACGCCAAGAATATAAGGAAATATTATGATAGAAGAAATAGAAAAATATGCAAAAGAACATAAAGTTCCTATTATGTTAAAAGATGGAATAGAATACTTATGTAACTATATCCAAGAAAATCATATCCAAAATATCTTAGAAATCGGAACAGCAATTGGTTATTCAGCAATCAAAATGGCTTTAGTTAAAGAAAATATCCATATTACTACAATAGAAAGAGATGAAGAAAGGTACAATATTGCTCTAGAAAATATTCAAAATATGCACTTAGAAGATAGAATTACCCTAATATTAGGAGATGCCATGGAAGTCAATGTAACAGGCAATTTTGATCTAATTTTTATTGATGCTTCCAAAGGACATAGCATTGATTTCTTTGAAAAATATGAACCCTACTTAAAAAAAGGAGGTACAATCATAACCGATAATCTTTCTTTTCATGGGTTAGTAGAAAATGAAGCATTAGCAGTTACTAAAAATCAAAAAGGCTTAGTAAAAAGAATCAAAAAATTTATAGACTTCTTAGAAAATAATCCAAACTATTGTACAAGCTATATAGAAGTAGGAGATAAAATCAGTATTTCTATAAAAAAATAAAGGAGGAATTGAATTGAAAAAAATACTTATTATTCCCAATAGCCTAGACTTATTAGGCAGTGTTTTAGAAAAAGATGTTGCAGGTGTAATCCTTCCCATTACTAATTTATCAGTAAATCGAGATCTCACATTCTCATTAGAAGAAATAAAAACTATCCTTAATATGACTTCCAAAGAAATTTCTGTATCAATCAATAAAATTATGCATAATTCTGATTTAAAAGAATTAGAAAATACTCTAGTAGCATTAAATAAAATGAATATTAGTAAAATTTTCTTTTATGATTTAGCAGTCTTAAACATTTGCAAAAGATTAGGAATCAAAAAAGATTTAGTAATCTTCCAAGAACATCTAAATACTAGCATTTATTCAAACCATTTTTGGAAAAAGAATGGCGTAAAGTATACAGTAATCTCTAATGATATTACGAAAGAAGAAATCAATGAAATCTCTCCCTCTATGCCTCTTATGCTAATTAGTTATGGTTATATTCCAATCTTCTATTCTAGAAGATATTTAATTACAAATTACTTAAATTATATTCACGAAAATAAAGAAAAAGGACATTACTATATTAAGAATAAAGAAGATAAATATCCAATTGTCGAAGAAGAATATGGAACAACAATCTATACCAAAGAACCCATTAATTTAATTAATGAAATAAAAAATATTAAAGTAGAATACTTAATCCTAAATTCAACCTTAATAGAAAATAAAGTCTTTTTAAGTACTTTAGATCAATACTTAAAGGAAGAAGAAGACAATCATAAACATTATACAGGCTTCTTAAACGAAAAGACCATTTATAGAGTAGGAGATAAAAATCAATGAAAAAAGTAGAATTATTAGCACCAGCTGGCGATATAGAAAAATTAAAATTTGCCTATCTCTATGGAGCAGATGCAGTTTATATTGGAGGAAAAAATTATAGTTTACGTGCCAATGCCAAAAACTTCTCCAACGAAGAAATTAAAGAAGCTGCGTGTATTGCCCATTCTCTAGGAAAAAAATTATATGTAACAGTTAATATTACTTTTCATAATGAAGATTATCAAGGATTGTTAGAATATTTAAAAGAATTAGAAAAATATAAAGTAGATGCTATTATCGTATCAGATATGGCTGTTGTAGATTTAGTAAACCAAGAAAAATTAAATCTTAAAATTCATATCTCTACCCAAATGTCCAACGCTAATATCGAAAGCGTTAGTTTCCTAAAAGATCAAGGGGTAGAAAGAGTAGTATTAGCCAGAGAATGCTCTAAGGAAAACATCAGGGAAATTATCGAAAAAACAGGGGTTGAAATTGAATGTTTTCTTCATGGAGCTATGTGTTCCTCTTATTCAGGAAGATGTGTTTTATCTAATTATTTTACCAAAAGAGATGCTAATCGTGGAGGATGTGCTCAAATTTGTCGCTGGTGCTTTGAACTAGAAAAAGAAAACCAAAAAAAATCTAATGAAACAGAATTTACAATGTCTTCAAAAGATTTATCATTAATTAATTCTCTAAAAGAAATGATTGAAATAGGAATTACTTCCCTAAAAGTAGAAGGAAGAATGCGAAGCAACTATTATATTGCAACAGTAATCAGCACTTATCGTGAAGCAATTGATCATATTTATAAAAATACTTATACAAAATCTTTACAAGAATATTATCAAAAAGTATTAAATAGAGTTGCCAACCGTGAAAGCACCGATCAATTCTTTAATACCTTTCCAGGAGTAGAAGCCCAGTACTATCTAGGTAGACAAGAAGTATCTAATCAAGATTTTTTAGGAATTGTTCTAGATTACGACAAAAAAGAAAAATTGGTAACCTTAACGCAAAGAAACTACTTCAAACCAGAAGATGAAGTAGAAATGTTTGGTCCAAATATTCAAGCCTTCTCATTTAAAGTTCCTAAAATTTATAACGAAGAGATGAAAGAAGTAGAAGTCGCTAGACACCCACAAGAAGTCATAAAATTTTATTTAGATAAAGAAGTATACCCTAATGATATAATGAGAATAAAAATAAAATAAAATTTAAATTAAACTATTATGGAGGAAAAAATGAACATAAAAGAAGAATTATTAAAACTAAGAGAAAAAATAATGAAAAAGGGAAAAAAGAAAGAAGGATCAGAACAAGATAAAGATACATATGATTTAAATGATAAAGTAGAAGAATTTATTGAGTGGTATAAAAATAATATGGTAAAAGGACTTTATACGGATATTGGCGAGTATCATCTTCCTAATGAAATGAGAAATTTCATTGAAAAAATAGCAGTATGGTATGAACTAAGATATCCTAATGATAAAGTAAATCTAATAATAGAAAGTAGTAAAAAATTAAAAAGTATAGAAAATATCATAAAACAGAATAATAAACAAACAAACCCAGAAACAGAAATTTATGGTATTAAATCTTTCTATGATGCATTATCAAACGAAGAAAAATTTTATTTAAGCCAACCAAATTATAGAAGTATAGTCTATTGGAAAGGAGTATTATGCTCTGCACATCTTCACTTAAGTAAAAATGGAACTGTCGAAATGTCAGAATGTATGGATACTGTTATTCCAGGAATTTCAAATGAAGATTTAGAAGGAAAAAATATCAAAGAAGTCGTAAAAATAATCAGGAAAAAAGGAATAATAATTCCAGAAGACAGTGAATTAACAAAAGCAATTCAGGATTATAATAATTTAAATTATCAAAAAGAAGAAATCTTAAATTGTGTAATGTACAGAATTATTGAACGTGGAGGAAATCGAATAGGACCAAAAAGAGCATTCTTATTTGCTAAAGAATTTGGTAGGGATATTAGTATTCCTATGATGTACGCAATAGATTACTCTGATCCAGGATTAAGATTATTCATCAATGAATATATAAAAGCTGGTGGTTCTAAAGATTTAGAATGTTTAGTAGGATATTTTTCAAAAGTTAGTAAAGATGAACCATTAGAAAAAGTATCTATTCAAGAATTAATCCTAACACATCCTAATAATACAACTTCCTTTTATACAGAAGAAGAAAATGAATTACATCAAAGGCTTATTCATTCCTTAAAAAAGTAAGTCTAAAAAAGACTATTAAGATGAATTAAATATTCTTAATAGTCTTTTTTGTTAATTTGCTTCTACAATTAATTTTATTGCCGTTCTTTCTTCACCATCAATTTGAATATCAGTAAAAGCCGGAATACAAACTAAATTTTTACCAGAAGGAGCAACAAATCCTCTAGCAATTGCAATTGCTTTAATCGCTTGATTTAGCGCGCCAGCTCCAATTGCCTGTATTTCTACGCAACCATGCTCCCTAAATACATTTGCTAGTGCTCCAGCAACAGAATTGGGATTAGACTTTGTACTTACTTTTAAAGTTTCCATATTTTTTTATTCATTCCTTTCTATAACACTTACAATAAAGCTTATGAAGTATTTTACAAAAAATTCTAAAAAATTCAAATTGATATAGAATAAAAGAAATAAATAGACAAATTACAATAGTTTTGATATAATAAAATTAACTAAGATAAGAGGATAGGGTGTGATACGGTGAAATTGTTAATATGTGATTCAAAACGAATAACTTCTTTTAATCTACCATCTAAAATAGAGGATTATTTCATCATAAATTATCAATATTCTGATAATACAATAACAGCCACAGAAACAATTACGTTAGAAGCAAAAAATGGATTATGGAATATCTTAACGGATGATACATTAAGAGCAAAAGAAGGAAATATCCTTCTTCAGTATCTTCCTTTAAAAGAAAATAATCTTTACAAAGTCTTTTTTTCTGACATTAATCAAGAAATTTTTTTTTATGTATCTAGTAATGATAACATGTACTTAGATTATTCTACTGCAGATACAGCTAATATAACAATTGGAAGTGATAATAACGCTACGATTTCTTTTCAAGGCAATAATCTTTTACCACAGCAAATAATTATTACCAAAAACGCAAATCAGTATTTGATCAAAAATAATAATAACAGTTCTTTATATGTTTATTTAAATGGCACAATTCTTAATGAGAGTATTTTAAATACTGGGGACGTAGTTTTTCTTAATGGATTAAAAATAATTTGGATGGGCAATTTTATTAAAGTAATCCAAATTGGAGATAAAATTATTCCCGTTAAGTTACCTATATTTAAAACTACAAATACCCAAAATACTTATACATCACTAACAGAAATTGAAAAAAATATTAAATTATTTAAAGAGAATGATATCTTTTTTCATACGCCAAGAATTAAGAGTGATATAAAAGAATATCAAATCACTATAGAATCTCCACCTTCTCCTTATACTGAACAAAGAGCACCAATGATTTTAACATTAGGTTCTTCCATAGCTTTTGGATTAATTTCTTGCATGATGGGAGTATCCGCAGTACAAGAACTAATCAACGGATCAGGAGATAAAACCAGTGCTATTGTAGAGTTAATTATTTGTATTTTAATGATTATATCTTCTTTGTTTCTTCCTATGTTAACGGATCTTTGGGAAAAAAATAAACAAAAAAAATTAGAAAATTTACGTCAAAAAAAATATAAAGAATATATTGAAAAAAATATTAATCTTCTACAAAAATATATTACTGATCAAGAAAGAATTTTAAAGGAAAATAATTTAGACTATACACCAATAATAAGAAATATTGAAAGTAAATCTCGCCAAATTTGGAATAGAAATATATTTGACAATGATTTTTTATCCCTTACTTTTGGAAAAGGAGACATTCCAGCAAGAATAACAGTAAATTTACCAAATAACGGATTTTCTATGGAAGATGATAATTTAAAAGACTTAATCTATGAAAAATTCAGTCAGAAGCCAATGTTGAAAAATGTTCCCGTAAACATGTCTGTAATTAATAACAAAGTTTTACCAGTGCTTTTAGATACCAAATATAAGTTAGATTTTATTCATTCTATTATGGTACAATTAATCTATTATCATAGTGGAAAAGATCTAAAAATTGTTATTTTCACTAATAAATCAAATGAATATCGTTGGTCATATTGTAGATATTTACCACATTGTTGGAATAGTAAATTTAATAAAAGATTTTTTGCTACTAATGAAGAAGAAATGCAAAACTTATCCCTATATTTAGAATCAATTTATGAAAAAAGAATAAATGAATCTTCTAACAATGAGGATGGACAAAATACAAGTAGTGATGAGATGTATTTAAATTTTCCAGAATACTATTTAATCATCACAGATGATTTTAAATCAGCAAAGGATAATTCTATTATTAATAAAATTATTAATGAAGAGAAAAATATAGGCTTTTCTTTATTAATATTTGAAAATTCTATTAACAATTTACCAAGTAAATTTAATAATTTTATTGATATTACTGATGATGTTTGTGGAGTTTTTGGGAGAAGTGTAGATTTAGATACACAAATTAAATTTAAAGCTAATTATGAAAGAAACTTAAATATGGATTTTTATACTAAGGTTATGGCTAATATTCCAATTTATACAAAGGATACAGATGAAAGCATTCCTTCGAGTTTAACCTTTTTAGAAATGTATAATGTAGGAAGGGTAGATCAACTAAATGTATTATCCCGTTGGAAATCAAACGATCCAACAATTAGTTTAAAAGCACCAATTGGAGAAAAAGAAAAAGGAAAAATCGTTGAGCTTGATCTACATGAAAAATTTCACGGGCCACATGGATTAATTGCAGGATCAACTGGAAGTGGTAAATCAGAATTTATTATTACCTATATTTTATCTATGGCTATAAATTACCATCCATATGAAGTTCAATTTATTTTAATTGACTATAAAGGTGGTGGTTTGGCTCTTGCCTTTGAGAATAGAGAAACTGGAATAAAAATTCCACATTTAGTAGGAACAATCACTAATTTAGATAGCAGTGAAATGAATAGAACATTAGTGTCATTAAAAAGTGAACTACAACGTAGACAAGTAATTTTTAATGAAACAAGGAATAAATTAGGTGAAAGTACTGTTGATATTTATAAATATCAAAGATTTTATCGAGAGGGAAAAGTTAGTAAACCAATGTCTCATTTATTTGTTATTTCGGATGAATTTGCTGAATTGAAAAGTCAACAACCAGATTTTATGGAAGAACTAATTTCAACAGCACGCATCGGAAGAAGTTTAGGCGTTCACTTGATTCTTGCTACACAAAAACCAAGTGGTGTAGTTGATGATCAAATATGGTCTAATACAAGATTTAGAGTATGTTTAAGAGTGCAATCAAGTGAAGATAGTGTAGAAATGCTTAAGCAGCCAGAAGCAGCAACTATAAAAGAAAGTGGAAGATTTTACTTACAAGTTGGTAGTAATGAAATTTTTGAATTAGCTCAATCTGGTTGGTCGGGAGCATTATATAATCCAACCGCAAAAATAATAAAACCAATTGATGATAATATCAATTTTGTAAACAACTGTGGTGAAATCATTAAAACAGCTAACGATTCTCTAAAAAAGACAGAGATAACCTCAAATGGAGAACAATTAACAAACATAGTGAATTATCTATACGAGTTAGCTAATCGTGAAAAAATAAATTTTAATTCTTTATGGCTGCCAAGTTTATCAGAAATTATTTATATGGCAGATTTAATAAAAAAATATGGTTTTAAGGCAAATGCCAAACAATTTAATATATTAATTGGAGAATTTGACCAACCTTCTAATCAACAACAAGGATTATATGAAATTTCTCTGAATCAATCCAACACAATTATTTTTGGCTTACCAGGATGTGGTAAAGAAAATTTATTAACAACAATAATTTTTTCTGCTTGTATTAATTATAAACCAACAGATATTGAGTTTTATATTTTAGATTTTGGTGCGCAAGTTTTAAAGTACTTCAGTTATATGCCACATGTAGGAGATGTTGTGTTTTCAGATGAAAGAAAGAAAGTAAATAGTGTACTATCCAAAGCGGAACGAGAAATTAAAAAAAGAAAACAATTATTTTCTGATTATGGAGGAACTTTTTCCTCTTATATAAATACAAGTGGAAAAACAGTTCCTCTATTAGTAATTGTTATCAATTCTTATGAATCATTTTGTGAAAATACTGATTTAGATGATAATGATTTTCTAATGCATCTATTAAGAGAAGGAAGTAAATATGGAATTATTTTTATTCTAACAGCAGTAGCTACAAATTCAGTCCGTAATAGCATGTTAGATTGTTTTGAAAATAAAATTTTACTTCAAATTCAAGATACTTTTGATTATGAATATATTCTAAAATCTCCACATGGATTAGTGCCCAAGAAAACTTTTGGCAGAGGAATTGCTTACATATCTTCAATAGATGATACATGTGAATTTCAAACTTGTTTAGTAAATAAACAAGAAGAAATTAGTAGTTACATCAAGTCGCTTGGAGAACAGTTAACTAATTATTATAAATATAAAGTATCCAAAATAAAATTTTTGCCAAAGAAAGTTACGCAAAAAGATATGTTACCATATTTAAGTTCATTAGAAAAGATTCCGATAGGATATACTGTAGAGGATATAAATATATATGAATATAATATATTAAAACAAAAATATCATTTTATTTTGGGAAATAATTTAATTGATAATGTTGTTTTTTATGGAGGAATAATAGATTTAATTGATACAATTTCTAATATAAATTTTGTTATACTAGATTTTTCAAATACAATTGATTTCAGTGGAAATGCATTATTTTATCAAAGCAATTTTGGTGAAGCATTTGATGATATATTAAACGATACAATATCATCGTCAGTAACAAGTGTTTATTTTATCATAGGAATAGGAAAAATTAATGAAGTTTTAATAGATTTTGAGCTAGAAAAATTTAATATAATAATGAGTAATTTACAAAAATTTCAATCTAAGTATTTTATCTTTGTTGATGATTTTTCTGAATTTAAAAATATTACTTCTACGATTTGGTATGATGATTTAAGAATTAATTCAGGAATTTGGATAGGAAATGGGATAGATATGCAAGATGTTTTTGAAATTAAGGATTTACAAGAGGAAGACATAAATATTCAAATTTCTGATATAGCTTACATCATAGAAAATGGAGAATATCAAATAATAAAAGTAATTGGAGATGGAAGAATACAAAAAGAAGAAGTGGGATTAGGTGATTTTTTAAATGAATGATAAGGTTTTAGTAAAATTAATTGTTCCTGAAATAGATGCATCATATGATATTTATTTACCAATTACTAAAAAAATAGGAAATATAATTATATTACTAAATAGAGCGATTAATGAATTATCAATGGGAAGTTATCCAGTTTCTAATACAAATAAATTATATAATGCAACAAATAACGAAAAATACTCTCCAGATGTATTATTATATAACAGTGATATTAGAAATGGGACATATTTGATATTAGTTTCTTAATTGAACAGGATAAAATCATAAACATTGAGAATTAGTTGAATCAACTAATTCTTTTACTTTTTCTGGATTTAAGTAAGTAAATATTTTTTCTATTTCATTTTCAAAATCCATACATAAATATTTTCTAATATTTTTAAGACTTAATCCATATATATCTTTTACTAATTTTAAAATTGATAAACAAAATTTCCTTATAATATTTAGATTTTTTTGCGCATTTTTCTCGAATGTTTTATTGTTGTCTTCTTTAAAAGTTAAATCTAGATGCCAATGTAATTTATTTTCTATTGACCATTCTTTCCTAATTGCATTACTGAATTCTATTATATTACATGGTAGATTACTAATATAATATCTAGTTTCAACTGTTGTTTTGTTAGTTATAATATTACTAATAGTTTTTTTTACACAACCAATACTTTTTATGTTTCTCCATTTTTTATAATTGTATAACCACATAACATCCTCTACTTGATAGTATTCATATTTAATAATTGAACTACGATTTTTTTCAGTATTACATCAATAATTTTCTTCTTTTAATTGTTTTAATATTTTTTCATCTTCAAAATAATTTATTAAATCTTCATACGTATTTTCTTGATTTGATTTCACTGCTGCAACATAATAACCCTTTTGATTTACTATTGTATCAATTGTTTTTTTCTTGTGTATTTAAAGCATCAAAAGTAACAATAATATTCTCTAAATTTAATAAAAATAACAATTTAGACCCAGTAGGAATTTCATTTGTTTTTTCTTCAATAAATTCCGTTGCAAGACAAATTCCCAAATTATTTGAATAAATACTCATTGCCTGAATAGATTTTATTTCTCCAGTTTTTGAACTATTTCTTCCTGAGGAATTACATTTTTTTTCATCCATTGCATAAACATCTTTTTCGTTACTATATTTAGATTTATCATTTAAAATATTTTGATATTGCTTAAGTATTTTTAAAAGAAAGTTTACTAAAATTGGCTCTACTTCGTTAGGGTTAATTACAGACATAACTCTTTTAAAAGTTACAGCTTTTGGTATACTAGCATTTAAAGATAAAAATTTTTTAAACCAATCATAATGCTTTCTTGCAAACATTTCGATTTGTATCCATTCATCGCAATCAGATAAAACAGCAAAAAAAGTAATCATAAAAATATCTATCATTGAATGTATTGTATAGCTTTGATGCCTTTCATCGCTTGTATTTAATAACTCTTCTTTTAATTCAACTAAAGCATTTAAATCAATATTTTCAATATTAATATTTATATTGGATAATTTTTCTCCAATATTATTTAATAAATCAGATTTTCTACTCATATAAAATACCTCTATTTCTCATAAAGATATTTTATCATTTTTTATTTATAAGGAAACTACGATTTTTGTGTATAACTGGTAGTTAATCGAATGGGTGCAATTATTTTGCACCC
>CAKPHZ010000003.1 GCA_934162265.1 uncultured Bacilli bacterium
ATATGTTATTTCATCAAAGTTTGCATCTCCAGCTATTTGTTGTAATGAAGTTAGTCCTTCGGCACTCGTTAATCTATCAAAATATGCATTTCCTCCAACATTCTGTAATGATTCTAAGCCTTTGGCATATGTTATTTCATCAAAGTTTGCATCTCCAGCTATTTGTTGTAATGAAGTTAGTCCTTCGGCACTCGTTAATCTATCAAAATATGCATTTCCTCCAATTTTCTGTAATGATTCTAGGCCTTTGGCATTTGTTATTTTATCAAAGTTTGCATCTCCAGCTATTTGTTGTAATGAAGTTAGTCCTTCGGCACTCGTTAATCTATGAAAATATGCATCACCTTCTATATTCTGTAATGATTCTAAGCCTTTGGCACTGGTTAGATTCTCAAAACTTGCATCGCCTTTTATACTTTGTAATGATTTTAGGTCTTTGGCACTGATTAAACTAGGAAAATATGCCCAATATCCGATGTTCTGTAGTGAATTTAAACCTTCACTACTAGTTAAACTAGGAAAATATGCCCTTTCTTTTATACTTTGTAATGATTCTAAGCCTTTAGCACTGGTTAATCTATCAAAATATGCATCACCTTCTATATTCTGTAATGATTCTAAGCCTAATGAATCCGTTATGTTTCTGAAATTTGCATTGCCCAAAATGACTTGTAATTTTGAAAAATATGATGGTACTTTATCTTCAGTCCAATTTAAGTCACCACAAAAAAATCTAATATTTTTATTTTCTTCAAAATCATTTAACTTTATTGCAATTTCATTTTCGGGTATTTTAAAAATAATTGATAAATCTTTTTTTGCATTTCTTTTTTTTCTGATTTCCATAATTCTAGGATCTGATTCCCAGCCAAATCCGTCAATTTTATCATTAATTTGGTATAAAAAAATTAAATCATCAAAAGAAAATTCTAAGCCTTCTTCTTGCTTTTTTTCTAAAATTGTAAGATATTTCATGTCCTTTACCTTTTTTTGATAGTCTTTTTTATCTGGAAATTCGTTTAATTTTTCATCTAATATTTTTCCCATATGAGGTTCTAAATTTTGATCTTTTGCTATTCCTCTTATTTCTCCAATTGTTGTTTTTCCATCCATTCGAATAGCAATCCTAGGATTTTTATACTCGTTATTTTTATCTTTTGTATAATAAACATAAAAGTCACCATTTTCTAATTGCTCTCTTGCAACTGTTTCTCCTGCTGTACACCATCCAGTATTTTTTCCTTGTAAAGATTCTAAAAGAGGGTGATAGTCACTTCCCTGTTCATATTTTATCCATATTCCTTCTGTTTCTTGTGATTTGTCTTGTTCAATTACTTTTTTTAAAAAATAGGTATATAATTTCTTAAAACTTTCTCCATTTGCTAATGCTTGTTCTTCTAAATTTGATAATTTATTTTCCCCAATTTGATGAATTAAAACATCATATACTTTTGCTAATACTTCTCTATTTAAATCTATATATGGAGCTGATGTATTTTTTGTTCTTTTTAGAAATTCTTTTTTTTCTTTATCAAAAACGCCTAGTTTTATCATTCCTTCAAAAGCATAATTTTTAAACCACATGGGATACATAGCATCATCACTACAAAAATATTCTATCCATCTATTTAATGAGTTTTTTTGTTCTGTTTGGATTTGAAATAACATTTCTTGTTTCATTTCTTTTGTTATATTTATATTCCCATATCCTTGTTCATGAGCAATTTTTTTCTGTAAATTTATGTATGATTCTGGAAGAGTTTTTATGACATATTTGTTATAATAAAATTGTTTTAAAATATTCATTTTATGTTTATTATCTTTTGCTTTATTGTGGCTTTTTTCTAACCTTTCCATATACTTTTTTATTTTTTCTTCTGGAGTATCACTTTTACTTGCCGTATGCATAACAATATCTTCATTGTGCATATTTTTATTTAGATGATTTAAGAAATCTTCACCATTTTGATATTTCATGGATAACTCCTCCTTCTTTTGTTAATTTTATCATATTTTTTATGATATTGTTTAGATAGAATTTCTTTTTTATTCAATTGACATCACATTATACAAAAAGGTATTTATATTACAAATAAACAATAATTTCAAAAATAAAAAATACTTCTTTAGATTTTTCCTAATATGTAGGGAATTTTTTAAGAAGTATTCTTTTTTTAATCTATTTTTAAATCTTGATATTCTTGTGTTAATGTTTGATATTTTTCATTGAGTTTTGTATTGTCTACTTTTTCTAGAGAATACCAACCATTTTTAAACATTAATTCATAAGTTTCTCTTTGAAGATTTGCTATTTCTTTGAAAGTACTTAAATAGCTTTGATATAGATGTTCATTACTTGCCTCTGTTAAGGCAATAGAATAATTTTTTTCTAATTCTTTTAATATTCCTAATAGACATGTTAAATAGTCTTTTTCATTCATCTCGATTCCTATTGGTACTTCTGTTTTAGGATTTGATATTTTATTATTATTCATTGGTACCTCCTTCATTTAATAGAGATAATATTAAGTTTAAGTTGTTTTTAAAAAGGTTATAGCCTTTTGTTAGTGTTTCTTTTATTTCTTCATTTTTAACTTGGTTTACAGCAACATTCATTTTTTTTAATGCACTATAATTCCAATTAAACATATCACTTAGGTAATCTAAATCTTTTCCTGTAATTATTGTAGGTACTTCATTATAAATTTTATTTTCCATAAAAAAACTCCTTTCATTCTTATTATGAATCAAAGAAGTTTTTTTAAACTGTTTTCCACAAAAAAGTGAATTATTTCTTTTTTTCTTGATGATGATTACAAATATCTTTTAATTGACAATTACTGCAACTTGGTTTTATTGCTTTACAATGATATCTTCCAAAGAAAATAAATTGATGATGAGTTTTAATCCAATTTTCTTTTGGTATTTTTTTCATTAGTGACTCTTCTACTTCTTTTACTGTATCTGTTTTTTTTGCTAATCCTAATCTTTTAGAAACTCTTTCAACATGGGTATCTACAGCAATGGAGGGAACATTATAGAACTCTGATAAGAAGACGTTAATTGTTTTTCTTCCTACTCCACTTAATGTTTCTAAATACTCTCGATTATTGGGAACAATTCCATTTTGTTCCTTTACTAATCTAGTAGCAATTTCTTTGATAAAAATACTTTTCTTTTTAAAGGTGCCTATTGGTCTTATAATATTTGCAATGTCCTCTGTTTTGGCATTTGCTAATTCTTCTAAAGTTGGATACTTTGAAAATAATATTTTTGTTACCATATTTACTCTTTTATCCGTTGTTTGGGCACTTAGAACAATTGCTATTAATAATTCGTAATCTTTATTATATTCTAATTCGCAATGAGCATTAGGAAATAAGTCGTTCATATAATTTAAGATACAATTTATCTTTTCTTTTTGTCTCATTATTCATCCTCCAACCAATTATAATCATAAATTGGTTCTTTTGGTTTTATGGTCTTTCGATAATTTTTCTTTTCTTCTAAAATATCTTTTTTGCTTTTTATTCCTTTAGTGCGCCAATTGAATAGAATTCTATCAATATACTTTAAGTTTCTAGCATTATTGTAAATTGCTTCTTTTAAGGCTTCTTTGATAAGTTCCTCACTATTTCCATCATGAAGCCATTCTTTGATAATTTCTACTTCCATAGGAGAAATAGTTCTGCCTAATTCTGTTTCAAATAGAGTAAAAAGATCAGTATTTATTGTTGCTTCATGATTTTTATCAATAATTATATTAAATAATTTGTTGTAAAGAAGGTCTAAGTAAATATATTCTTCTTTTTTTCCAGAAGGGTTATTTTCTAGTTTAATTTCTAGGATTGCTTTTTCGGATAAATCATTTAAAATTTGCATTGCTCGGTAAGGTTTCATTCCTATTTCTTCAGTGAAAAATCCTGGGTCGTAAACAATTTTGTTTCCTTTGTTCATGATACAAATTAAGATGATTAGTTCTTCTTCAGTAATATTTAATTTTGTGTAATATTTTAATAGTACTTTGGGAATAACAACGGGTTGTTCTTTTAAAATGTCTGTTACTACTTCGTTCATGTTATTTTCTTTCTAATGCCGTCTCTTTAACTAAATTACCAGTTAAGGCATCATAGTACTCATAAGTTATTTTATCTTTTTTACGAATTGTTTTTTCATACATTAGCTTGTTGGTTTTATAAATAATAGGAAGATTTTCTTGATTTTCTGCTAAATCGTTTATACTTTTTTTATAAACTTCCTTATATTCATTATTTAAAACATATACATCACTTTCAGTGGCAAAAATATAATAATTTCCGTAGCGGTTTGAGTAAGTAATTTCATCTTTAATTGAATAATTTTCTTGAATGTTTTTTGTAATGTTATCTAATTCTTCTTGGTTATGATTCGTAACATAAGATATGTATAAGATACCTATTATTAAAATAATTACTATAATTAAAATACTTCGAAGGACTTTTTTCATGGTATCATTCCCTTTCTTGTTAAAGATTATAACTTACTTTTGTTGTTTTGTTAAGTCTTTTTTGTAATGTTTTTATGGAAAATAATAGATAAAGAACCACATTAGTTTGCATTATGTTGCTTATGGGGTTTCAAAAGGGTACTCCCTTTGTACACTATTCCTAGTTGGCTTATCCAACTTGGTAGTGTGTTACTATATTGTCTAAAAGATAGTTTATTAATTATCACTATGATATAAGTATTCATCAGGAACATCTGGATAACCTGATATATAAAAATTAAAAATATCGTTTAAAATTTGGATACATATGCCGTAACTCTTGTCATCTATTAGATTTTGATTTAAATATTTACTATTTAATTCATTTTTTATTTCGTTATATAAATATTCATATTCATTAGAATCTATATTCTTTATTTTCCTTATTGTATTAGTAAGTTCTGAAATCTTATCAATTTCTAGACTTATCCTATTATCAACTGCTTTTTCTATTTCTTCTAATAGTTCATATAATGATAGTGCTAAATAATAAGATGTACAATCTTCATTAGAAGATTTTTCATATCTAACTAAATAGTTTTTCAGTTCATTTATTGTGTAATCTGATATATTATTTTCTTTTAAAAACGAACAACAAGGAGAATCTAAGATATATCCTTTCAAAGAAATTTTGTTCAACTTAATTGTTTTTTCTATTTGATACATATTTTCAGATAATTCAACAAGTTCCTTTGCCTTAGTTATAAATTGAAACATTTTATTATTTATAGAATCATGAATTTTATCTATGTTCATGTATGTTTCTAAAATTTTTACACTATAATTATTATCCATATAAAACTCCAATCTATTTTAAAATATTATATATGATCATAAATATCGTACCAGCAATAAAGCCTATAATTAATGTTAATATATTGGCAAAGCCACTAGAGGAACCAACATTACCACTATTTGAACTTTTACTTTTTGTTTTGATTTTGGGTTTTTCCATGCTTTTTTGCTGTTCTTTTTGTTGTTTAATAATCATATTTCTTTGTTTTATTTGTTGCGCTATTTGAATTTCAAAAGCACTTCTTTTTGTAAAACTTACAGATTTAACTTCAGGACCTCTAATAATTTTTGTTTGAGAAACATTTTCCTGAAATTGTTTCTTATTTTCTTTCTCAACTTTACTTTTCCAATTATTGAAATCAGTAATATCTTTGTTTATTCTTTGACTATTATCTTTTCTAGCCATTTCACTGATTCTTGTATACTTTCCTATATATGTTTCTTTTGTTATCTGCTTATCTTTAAAATAATCACCTGAAATGTTATCAATTACTGTCCATTCACATTCCCTTTTAAATGGAACATCATCAAATATTTCATTATGCTTATTCTGTAATGATTGTTTATATTTTAATATATCATCTTTAGATTTTCCTTGCTGTTCCATATTCCTAACTTCTTCTTTAGATAAATATAAATCTCTTTCACTACATTCCAATTTAAGTTTTATATCTTTTCCATCCAATGTCCCAATAACAATTTGTGACATTTGTTTGTCAAACTCAGCCGTTTCCTTCAGTTGTTCAATTTTTTCTGGTGTATAATCAGAACTAAATGTATGATCTTGATCACCAAATACTGTAATTAATCCTGGTTTAAGTCTTTGTAATTCAATCATAGTTTCCATTACTTTTGCTCTTTTTTCTGGAGCTTCTTGAAGCATTGTTTCATTATACATAAAATCAACATTTTTATTTTTTAATTCCTGTATTAATTGCATGTTAGGTTCAATAACTTGTTTAACCATATCTTCTAGTGTAATCCCAAATTTTTCTTCCCATACTAATTTAAAATTTTTATCTGTTTTTTTGATTTCAACTAACTCATTAAACAATTCAAAAGTTAGATTTTTTCCATCACTTTTAATATTAGAATTAAAATTTATTAAAGATGAATTTAATGAGTTTCTTAATATTTGGATAACTAATTCTTTATCTTTTGATGACAATCCTTTTTTTGATATTTCTTCTGCTGCATTTCTATTAATCATACTCCTTAATCTATAAGAAGCACCTAATTTTTCTGAGAGATTTTGTCCCATAGAACTTATATCGTAATTATAAACATACTCAATTGAATTATTATCATTTAATTTACTACTAACAGTATTTTCATAACCGATAGATCTTAGTACTAATTGAAAATCACCACCCATTGAATGACATTTTTTGATATTTTCTTTAATTTGGTTATTTAAAGCAACCATTTGTTCATAAGTAGAAGAATTAAAATTCTCATAGTCCGTTGTAAAATAATAAACTATCTTTGAAGAAATTCTTTTTCCTGTTTCTTGTCCAAATTTATCAATACATATTCTTTCAATTTCTTTATACATAGAAGGTGTTCCTTTAGAAAATCCAATATTTCCAATATCTAGTTCATTTTTAATTGAAAGATTAAGCCCACTTAGTTTTTTATGTAATGCATATCTCATTGCTTCTTCTTCGTTGCCAGAATTGATGTCATTTACCACTTGTGTGCTAATCATTGAATCCTGATATATTTCAAACAATTTTCTTTTAATAGAATCAATTTGTTCAGTTGAATAATTACCATTAGGTAATTGTGGTATCATATATAAATTTGGAACATAATCAATCCACTTATTGATTTCTGAAATACTAGAACAATTTATTAAAGATAATGATGTAATCATCAAAGAAGATAAATACATTCCTTGATGATTCGTTTTTAACCCAGTATCTAACTCATTAGGATTTAATGAAAGATGGGTACTTTCCATTTTTTCTAACTCAAATGTTAATTCTTTATCAATATCTTCACTTGTTTTTCCACTATTTACGTAAATTGCAATTGCCTTTTGCCTTAATTTTTCAGATACTAAACCTGGATATTTTGAATTTGTAGCATCTATTTTTGAATTAATTAAATTTAGTAAATTTTGATAAGTATTTTCATTAGACATAAATATCAACTTCCTTTTAAAGGTCTATCTTATATGAATATTATATCATTTATTTACTCTTTTTTTAATTCTTTATTGCTATGATTAAAATTATTTTTATCTACATATATCAAAATCATCTGTCTTATCATAATTAGAAACAGCTTTGACTCTTTCATTGTAATAATTTGGTGCATTAACATAATCAAATAATTCATCTGCTACACAATTTCTTGAATGATTAACCATTTGAGTATAGGTTTTTTTCTCTTTGATTATGAGATCCAATTTGTGATAAATCATTTGTAGTCATAATAGGTTTACTCCTAAATATTGCGTAATTCATATATCACATCTCCCTTCATTTTTGCATAACAAAAGAGAACTGAATTTTAGTTCTCTCACAAAGTTCATTTATCATTAGTTTTTGGTTCCACCAACACTACTTGGCAAAGAACTGTTTTTTTTGTAGTGCTTTTCTATGTAATGGGTTAAATCCTCTTTTGTATTATTTAATTCATTATTAATAATTTTTTTCTCAATGTCATTCATGATTTCTTTAATATATATTCCTGGTCTTAAGTTTAATAAATTAGAAATATCTTGACCGTTTATTTGAATATCTTTTTTACTTTGTATTGGTAAGTCATGATATATTTTATTTAAGTGTGATATATCTTTTTGTTTAATTTGATATACAACGGTTGAAATATATAATCCATATTGATATAAATTATATTTGTCGTTAATATCTTTTTTTAGAAGAGCTCGAATTTCTTTCATTTGTTCTTTTTCTACTTTAGTAAATGGATAAATATCATCTACGTCTAGTTGTGCCCAAATTCCAATTAAATCATCACATAAAGTTATTTTATTTAGATTTTTTAGTTTTAAAGCATCTGTAATAGATAAATCAACTAGTAATTCTACCCCTCTTTTTCGATTAGGGCTCATTAATATTTTATCTAATTCTTGTTTTTTTCTTTGATAAGATAATTTTTTCAAGAGATAAGCATATTCCTTTAAATAATGTTTAGTTTTTGTTTCTATATTAAAATTTAGGGTTGTTGCAAATCGAATTGCTCTTAAAATTCTTAAGGAATCTTCTTTTAAACGGTATCTTGGATTACCTACTGTTTTGATTAATTTATTTTCTAAATCAGGCATTACTTTTAGATAATCCTTCACTTTTCCTTCCTTATCTATACAAAAAGTATTTATTGTGAAATCTCTTCTTAATAAATCTTTTTTTATATTTTTGATATATTTTATTTTTACGGGTAGGCGATTATCTTGATATTTTATTTCTTTTCTGAAAGTAGTAATATCAAAATTAGTATTTTTATAAATAATATTAATTGAGCCATAGTTTGGACTTGATGTATTGGGAAATATTTCCATTATTTCTTTTGGTGTAGCACTGGTACAAATATCTATATCATTGCTTTTAATTCCTAATAATTTATCTCTCACAAAGCCACCTACTATGTAAGATTCATGATTATTTTCACTTAAAATACTTAATATTTTTAGTGCCTTTTCTTCAGTACTATCCATATTATTTTGTCCTTTCTTTTTATATTCAGTTCATTATATCCTTATTTAATGAAGAGATTACTCTTCAATTTAAGTTTAACATAAAAAAATTTTGACTTCTATAAAATTATGATGACTTTACGATATAAAATATTGGGTAGTCAAATTCTTTATTTACAAGAAAATGTAAAATAGATTAAATGAGCAAAAATTTAATTAATCAATTAATTTTCTTTGATATAATCTTTTTAAAGGAGATGAACGGGGTGAAAGTGATGGATACTACTAAGAAAGAAAAAAGTAAGACCAAGAATAAAATTAATAAAAATAAAAAGATAAATAAAGATATGAAAAAAGATGAGATATTAGATAACGTAGCGAAGTTTAAAGATAAGAAGAAATTTAATGAAACCAAAGTAATTATTTTATTGATGAGGATTATTGTTGTTGTATTGTTAATTATTATTATAATATTTGCTAGTAAATTTATTTCTTATAATACAGATAAAACGATAAATAATTCTATTAATAAATCTATTGAAAATACTAATGATGAAAAAAATTCTGTTGATAAAACCAATAAAAATAATGAAGATAAATGTTTGGATAAAGTATCTGATACAGCGGAAACAGAAGCCAAAGAAATATTAGATAAATTATTTAAAAATGAAACAGTACGTCATTTAATTGACAATCCCGGCATAACATATTGTGGAGATATTGACAATAGTAAACGGTATACTGAGAAAGAGTTAGGGTTAGATTATGAATGGAATGGCTTATATAAATGTATTTCTTTTAATACTTTTGAAGAACTTACTAATTATTTTAAAACTTTTTTTACAGATAATTTCTATAGCGATAAGTTAGAAAATCAAACTTATTCAACTACTGAATATATTTTTCTTAATGACGGAAGTATTAGATATCGTTTTTATGAAAAGGATGGTTCCCTGTATATGGCTATGTCTGGAAAAGGTAGCAATGTTAATAAATCAAATTTGTTAAATGTTAAATATAATATTAAAGAGGCTCTTTTGGATAAAATAAGTGCTAATGTAGAAGCTACTTGGCAAACTTCTAGTGATGATTTTACTTGGGTAGAAAAAATAGATATAGAAGTTGTTAAAAATAATAATATTTGGAAAATTAATAAATATGATGTTTTAGATGATTAATTATTATAAATAAAGAATTTAGATACTTTTTTAGAGAGTATCTATTTTTCTAGTTAATTTTAGTTAAGTATTTTAATTTTATAAGTACTTATTTATTTATAGTGTATAATATGGTTTAAGTGAGGTGGTACTAATGAAGAGAATTATCTTTCATATTGATGTAAATAATGCTTTTTTATCTTGGACAGCTGTAGAAAAGCTTCGGAATGGTGAAAAGGTGGATATTCGGAAACGCTACGCTGTAATTGGTGGAGATGAAGCAGCAAGGCGAGGAATTGTTACGGCTAAGAGTGATTTATGTAAAAAGTGTGGGGTTAAAACTGCTGATACTTTATATAGTGCTAGGAAGAAATGTCCCTATTTAGAAGTATATGCTGGAGATTTTAAAGTATTTCGAAAATATTCAGATTTAATGTATCAATACTTATTACGGTATACTAATGTTATTGAAAGGTATTCTATTGATGAATGTTTTTTAGATTATACTGCCTCTAAAAATTTATTTGGAGCTCCTGTTAAAGTTGCTTACCAAATCAAAGATGATATTTACCGATTATTTGGTTTTACGGTTAATGTGGGGGTTGGTAATAATAAGTTAGAGGCTAAGATGGCTTCTGATTTTGAAAAACCCAATAAAGTTCACACTTTATTTGATGAAGAGATTTCCACAAAGATGTGGATTCTTCCTATTGAAGACTTATTTATGTTAGGAAAGTCTAGTGCTAAATCTTTGAGAGAAATGGGCATTGAAACAATAGGCGAACTTGCTCATTATGATAGAGAAAAGTTAGTAAAAAAATTTAAAAGTCACGGGAATTTGATGTGGGAATTTGCTAACGGAATCGATAATAGCGAAGTTAGTTATCAAAAGAAAGAAGCAAAAAGCATTTCTTGCTCGACGGTTTTACCTTATGATTATAATAATCGAGATGAGTGTTTAAAAGTACTTCGACAGCTTTCAATGGAAGTAGGAAGAAAGTTACGGTTTAAAAAAGTTTATGCTAAAAATGTTAGTATTTGGATTAAGTATAATAATTTTGTTAAAGTTAGTAAACAAAAGAATTTAGAAAATGCTATTTATAATGATATGGATATTTTTCATATTGCTACACAATTATTTGATTTTTTATGGGATAAAGATAATCTTATTAGGGGATTATGTGTTGGAGTTGGAAATTTTTCTAGTGGTCATGATAGACAATTATCTTTGTTTGAAAGTAAGAATACTGTAGTTGAAAATTGTGATGAGAAAAATAATAAATTACAAGAAGCAATTGACAAAATAAGAGATAAATATGGTAGTGATACAATTGTATACGCTGATATGAAAATAGAAAAAAGAGGGACTAATCATGAACGAAAAACAAATTAAAAGGGCTATTGAAGAAAATAGTAATGTAATATATGATAAAGATTTTTTCGAGCAACTTAGAGGTAGTAGTTTATTAGAATTTCGTAAAAATATTAATTTAGTTCAAGATTTAAATCCTACTCTTTACTTAGAGCAAAAAGTAAATCATTATTATGATGAATTACTAAAACAATATCATGAAAAAACAGGGTTATTTTTTGAATATGAAAAATTATTAGAGTTTGTTAAAAATAAAGATTATGATCATTTGTCAAAATATACGAAGTATGATTATTTTATTGATAGAAAAATGATTTTGAAATTAGAAGATTGTATGCATGATCAAGATAGGATAGAACTTGCTTATCAATATTTATTAAAAAATACAAAAGAAAAAATTAGTGAAATTATTATTGATGGATTATTTAAAGATACAATTTATAATGTATGGATTAATATTAAAGAAATCCTTAGATATCATAAAAACTTGAGTGACAAAGAGAAAGTTCTTAGTCAAGAAACTTTAAATTTTTATCAAGAAATTTTAAATATAGATGCGTTATCTAATCCTGATAAAATCAAATTATATCAGAAGTTAAAAGATAAAAATACCGCCTTATCTTTTTACCAAGATTGGTATAGAGTAAGAAAACACTCCTATCAAAAAATAAAAGATGTTTTATTTAAAGTAAAAGAAAAAGGTAATTTATTTTGCTATCAAAAAAGTTTAAAAGAAAAAGTACCTATCTATGAATTGGATGGACAAGACTTTTTCATGTTAGTTAATTGTAGAGATGAATACAAAAATACTGATGTAGTTAGAAGATATTGTTATACTTTAATTTCTCCTTATAATATGGAAGTATTTAGTGGAAAAAAATTTATTTATGGGTATAGTGATTTTTCCATTGATGAAATCATGCATGTATTTGAAAGTGATATTGCTTCTGCTGGTAATTTTAATACAAATTCTTTTACTACTAGTTTTGTTAATCGGATTATGACTCCTCAAGAGATTAGTTATTCTAAAGGGTATAGCGAAATTCAAATGGTAAATAAAAGAGTTAATGGAGAATTGAAGGTATTTTATACTAGGCGTCCTAATTATTTGATTGTATTTGATGTAATAGAAGATAGACATCTACAAGAAGCAAAAAGATTAAATATTCCTATTGTAGTTATTCCTACTTCTAAGTATCGAAAGAAAAGGGCAGAAAGAGAGAAAAAATGTGAAACATTAAATATTCCAAAATTTAAAATTATTTTAGATACTTATACTAATGGCGATGGTATGGAAAAGGAAAAGAAAGCAAGAAGATAATATTTAATTTTTAAAACAAAAGGAATTTGTTTATTGGTATAGTTATCTATTTTCAGAAATATGATAAAGAAGTATTGTTATTGTATAAAAAATTTATTGTTAGTAAATTATGATTTATTTATTTTTATTTTTGATATAATTATTTTAAGAAAGATAATTGTATCTTTTTTATTTTAGAAAGAAGTGTAAAAATGAATCAAGAAATTATTAAAGAAATTGCTGCTACTTTGAATGTTCAGATGAAGCAAGTAGAAAGTGTTTTGAAACTACTTAGTGAGGGAAATACTGTTCCTTTTATTGCCCGGTATCGTAAAGAGGCTACGGGGGCTTTGGATGAAGAGCAAATTCGTCAAATTAACGAGGTGTATGAATATCAAGTTAATTTATTGAAGCGTAAGGAAGATGTTATTCGTTTGATTGATGAGAAAGGGCTTCTTACGGATGATTTAAAGAAAGATATTATGAAATGTGAGAAGTTGGTTGAGGTTGAAGATTTATATCGTCCATTTAAAGAAAAAAAGAAGACAAAGGCTAC
Organism: uncultured Bacilli bacterium; assembly: GCA_934162265.1. Lineage (GTDB taxonomy): Bacteria > Bacillota_I > Bacilli_A > RF39 > UBA660 > RUG11198. The sequence goes on from CAKPHZ010000003.1 coordinate 13,367, forward strand.
AGAGGCAATTAAGAATGGTCTTGAGCCTATGGCTAAGATTATAATGAGTTTCCCTTTAAATATTGATATGGAGGAACTTGCTGGAAGATATTTGAATGAGGCAGTTAAAAATACTGATGAGGCAATTCAAGGGGCTAAATATATTATTGCAGAGTGGATTAGTGATAATGCTAGCTATCGTAAATACTTAAGAAATAATATGATGAATTATGGGGTTATTGTTTCTAAGATGAAGAAAAAAGCTGAAGATGAGCATGGTATTTATGAGATGTATTATGATTATAGTGAAAAAGTGAAATATATTAAGCCTCACCGTATTCTTGCGATGAATCGTGGAGAAAAAGAAGGAATATTAAGTATCGGGATTGAAGTAGATACGGATTATGTATTAGGATTTTTTGATAAGAAAATTATTAAAAATGAGAAGAGTCCTGTTACTGAATATGTTAAAGATGCGATTCGTGATAGTTATAAACGTTTGATTTTTCCTAGTGTTGAAAGAGAAGTTAGAGCAGAATTAAAAGAGGTTGCTGAAACACAAGCGATTGATGTATTTGGAAAGAATTTGGAAAAGTTGCTTTTACAGGCACCAATGAAAGATAAGGTAGTATTAGGTTTTGACCCAGCTTATCGTACTGGATGTAAGTTAGCCGTTATTGATCCTACTTCAAGGATTTTAAATATTAGTAAAATTTATCCTCATGAACCTCATAATAAATGGGATGAAGCAAAAAAGATTATTAAAGATTTAATAAAAAAATATAATGTTGATATTATTGCTGTTGGAAATGGTACTGCTTCTCGTGAAAGTGAAAAGTTAGTAGCAGAAATTTGTCAGGAATATACAGAGAAAAAAATTGCTTTTGTGATTGTTAGTGAGGCTGGTGCTTCTGTTTATTCAGCTAGTCCTCTTGCTATTTCAGAGTTTCCTGATTTGCATGTTGAAGAGCGAAGCGCAATTAGTATTGGTAGAAGATTACAAGATCCACTTAGTGAATTAGTTAAGATTGATTCAAAAAGTATTGGCGTTGGTCAATATCAGCATGATGTAAATCAAAAGAAATTGAATGAGTCTCTAGACTTTGTTGTTAGTAAAGCTGTTAACGCTGTTGGGGTAAATATTAATACTGCTAGTCCTTCTATTTTGAAATATGTTTCTGGACTTACGAAGACAACAATTGATAAGATTATTAAGTATCGTGAGAAGCATGGAAAGATTTTATCTAGAGAAGAAATTTTGGATGAAAAGTTAGTTTCTCCGAAGGTTTATGAACAGTCTGTTGGTTTTATGAGAGTAATTGATGGAGAGAATATTTTAGATAAGACCTCTATTCACCCAGAGAGTTATCAAGCTACTTTAGAACTTTTAACGAACTTAGGTCTTGATACTAGTAATATTGGTAGTGAAGAGTTGATGAAAAAGTTAGAGGATTTAGATTTAGAGAAATATTCAAAAGAGCATGGTGTTGATATTTATACTTTAGAGGATATTGTAAAATGTTTAAAGCAACCAAATCGTGATTTTCGCGATGATTATCAAAAGCCATTACTTCGCAGTGATATTTTAAAGATTGAAGATTTAAAAAGAGGAATGGAATTAGAAGGAACAGTTCGTAATGTTGTTGATTTTGGGGTGTTCATTGATATTGGGCTTCATGATGATGGTCTTGCTCATATTTCTAAATTGACTAAGGATTATATTAAACATCCAATGGAAGTTGTTAATGTTGGGGATATTGTGAAGTGTTATGTTGATGATGTTAATTTAGAGAAAAATAAAGTTAGTTTATCTTTAATTAATCCATCAGAAATTTAATTCTTGTAGAATTCAACTTATCGTTTGTTAAAGATGGGCCGAATTCTAATAAAACTATTGACAGGTAGACAATTATCTTATATAATTTTAATTGTCTACTTGGTTATGCAGCTGTGGTTCAACGATTAGAATTCGGCCTTGCCAAGGCTGAGACGAGGGTTTGACTCCCTTCAGCTGCTCCATTATTGGTTATACCACGTAATTTTACGTGTTATAATATAAATTAATCTTTAAATGGGTGGATTCTAAGATTAAATTTATACAACATAGTACTAACGAGGTTTGACCTCAAAGAATTAAGAGTTGACAAGACTCTTTTTTCTTGGCTTAAATCCGTATGGGTATATACATTCAATGTAATAGACGGGTTACTATGCCCTAATCTTCGGGAAATCTCGTTAATAATGATGCCATTATGAAGTAGTAATGTAGCATGACTATGCCTAAACTGATGTAGCGTTATAGGTCTTAAATTTGCCTTCTGACAGGCTTTTAACTTATAACGGTTAATCGTTGTAGGTGCTAGTGGTTTCATGCCACCAAATATAAAGTAATCATAATCTAATTGGTGATACAAGTTGTTATAATATTTTTTTAACTTTAGCAAGTCATTTTTTAAAAATTTATCTATTTTAATTTTACGAACTGATGAACTTGATTTAGGTGTACCCACTTCACGCTTACCGTGTTCACTTATCGTTTTAGTAATACAAATGTAATCTCCTTGTAAGTCACTAAATTTCAATGCCATTGCTTCACCTGGTCTAGTGCCAGTAAAAAACATAAGATTAAAAAATTGTTTATATATATTGTTATCAAGATTTTTTATAAAAAGATTAAATTCTTTTAAATTATAAAAATCTTTTTTTGATGGTTCATATTTTTTCTTAAAATTGCCAACTTTGGAAATAATAGTCTTATCAAAATTGTAAAATAATGAACAAAACTCAAAAAATGAACACAAAATGTAATACAACGAAGAATTATAACTATTACTGTAATTAAAAGATAGTATATAATCTTGCCATGATAGAATTGTACTAGTTGTAATGTCATCTAAATTATAATCTTTAAAAAATGGGTGGATTCTAAAGTTAAATTTATATAACATCGTATCAAAAGTTTGTTTTTTATAGTGCTTTAAACTATAGATTTTAAAATTTTCATAAGCTTCTTTGAAACTCATATTCCTCACCTCGGTGAGTTATTATATACACTACTTGTTAATTTGTCAAACATCACCTCTTTTTCAAGATTATAACAGTGTTGTTGTCACTTTAAAAGTAAATTAACTATCTTGTTTTTTAGCTGAAATAATTTCTTTTCTTTTTTGTTCATTACATAAATGTACACCACAGTCCCAAACTCGACAAGTAGAACAATCATAATTGCATTCTTTTCTCCAACGTCTTCTTATAGGTTCAACCATTAAATTACAAATCAAATCAAATAAAGAACCTAACATAAAAGCAATAAATAAATTCATTAATCTATCTCCTTTCTTTTTTTATTATGGTAATAAATTACCTGAAGAAACATCTATAAGAGCTACTCCCACTATAAACATTGACATTATTATACACAAAATCATAATAGGTAATGATGAAAATTCTTCATCACTATGTATAAAAAGTATGTAAAAAAGTAAAAAAGATATTGGTAAAGCTAAAAAATTAAGTATTAATAAAGTATTTAAATCTATCATTATTCTACTTCCTTTCTCTTTTTATCTTTCTCAACTTCACTTAAAAATTTATGTCTTTTAGATTTTATATAAGTATTAAATAATATAGTATGTGTACAAGCTACTAAACACATGTTAGGATACTCTCTTAAATTATAAATTAAATCTCTATATTCCACGATATTGTTTTCTTCTATAAAATCCAAAATTTCTTGGATAAACTTATCTACTTCGGTCTTAGTTAAAGAATCAACTGAAGATGGATCAAATCCACCAAGTAAAACTCTATCTCTATCGTCATATTGATATTTATCAGGATTATCAAGATGAATATGATATCTATACATACCTCTTAAACTTTCCAATTTAATTGGTATTGTCATATTCAAACTATCGCACAAATCCTTAACATGTTTTTGAGTAGTAGGACCATCATAATTAAAAATTATATGGTAATGAGGCTTCTTCGGTTCTCCTGTTGGATCTAAATCTTTATCATGTAAAGGACTGATTGCAATTTGAAGTCCAGTTTCCTGGAGAAGTTCGATCCAATTTGTTGGTAGGCTTTCAGGATAAGCAACACAAGCCCAAATTCTTCCTTTTTTCATAATTAAATACCTCCAATTTGTCACAATTCACAATGCACCCATAGGGGGATGTCGTAGTAATCCCCCCTGGTGTGTCAAACAAAACCCCTTATTTTTTCGCTTTTTGAAAAAAGCTAGCAAAAACTTTTAATCTTCTTTAGAAGAAGCAATCACAAACCAAAAAAAAAATTTATAATTTTCCTTGTTGGTTTCAAAATAATTATGGTAGTGAACAGTTTGTCAATAAGCAATCCGGCATAATGCAGTTGCTTATTCCGTTTGCAAAGTTGACAAACAGCTACTTTTTTCTCTTAATTGAACTTTTCTCTACTTCAAACATATCTCCATAAATCTCTTTAATTTCAAAAGGAGATAAATTCAAATCTGTATAAATTCCTTTGTTATAAAGTGGTTTATCTTTATTTAAGACTGATAAATATTTAGAATTGTAAGAAGCAAAAACTTTTCTAGCTGAAAAAATTCTAAAATGATTATCTACATCATAAGTTTTTTGCTCTTTTGTCGGATGATGCCATTTACCGTAATCATCAAATTCATAATAATTTGTATAGTACATAATTCCTACTTTTAAAATTGGAATAACAAAAAATTTTCTAATTTTCATAAAAACACAAGACACATTTCTCAATTTCTTAACTATTCTTGATGGATGTTGTGAAATATAGATAATATCGTCTATATCAAAATGTCTATGAAATTGATTAAATGTAGCTATATTCTTAGGAAATTCTTTATGTTCGTCGGAATCAAAGATACTTTGCACTTCATCAATAATGATCAATGAATGCTTTAAAAAACGGTAACGTCCATCTAAATCGGTCAAAGTAACTAAATTAGAATAAATCTTTTTCTTTTTATTTAATAAAACAGGATAGGAAGTATAAATATTATTCACTATAACAGGTTCATGATTAATAGTTCTTAAAATTCTAGCTATTATATTATTTTCTCTCCTAAAATGTTTTCTAGCTAAATATGTAACATAAACATTCTTACCTGAACCAGGTAAACCTGAAACAATCGAAATCATTTTTCACTATCCCAAAAATTAGTTGAACCATTTATCTTTTTATTTTCTTTTTTCAAATACTTATTTTCTTCCTCTAACATAGTTATCTTTAAATCGGAATTATACTTCCTATCGAAATACTTGTATCCAACATACAAAATAAAAAACATTATTCCATCAAAACTACCAATTTTCAATAATTCAATAATAAACTCTAAAAAATTCACTTTTTTATCTCCTTATCTAAACCATATTTAATCATTAAATTTTCTATATTTTTTCTTAAATTTTCATATTCCAAATACAATTCATTATGTTCATTAATATTACTTTCAACCTCAAAATAATCATCTAAAACAAAAATATAATCTATAAAAACTTGTCTTAAGTCATTAGTAAAATTTAATATCTTTTTAATTTCTCTATTTTTCATGATAAATAATCTCTCCTATAATCTCATAAATATAAGTACTAAATTCTCCAGTATTATAATCAAAACAATGTATTACTATAATATTATTCTTAATTGCAAATTCACTAAAATAATTATCTTTTACTTTTTCAACTAATAAATCAATTAATGAACCACCATTTATTATAAAAGTATTTTCTGTCATTCCTTTATTAAAAACTTTATCATCAAACGTACTATCTTCTTGGCTAATATAAGAATATTCACATTTATAAAACACTTTATAACAAGCATAAATATTTATATTTAACATAATTTATCAACTACTTTCATTATTAAAACATCCTTTCATAAACCCTATAAATTCCTTTTAAAGTAAAATATAAAATACAAAACCAAAACACAAAGAAGTAAATATTTGATAATAATGTAAGTACTAAACTTTCATATCCAGTTAAAGCAGATAAGTCTAAACTAAACCATCGAGTAAAAGTTTCTAATACAGTTTGCGGAGAAAACGGAATAAAAATACTCATTTACTATCACGCCCCTTAATAAAATCTAAAAGCAAAAGAAGACAAGAAACAAATAAAGTAGCTATCACAAAGTTATACAAAGTAAAACCAGGAAATAAAGTAAGTTTTTTCAATATATTTAAAAGTTGAACAATACAAGAACAAATAAATTCAAAAACTTGTAAAAACATTATCTACCACCTCTAAAAAATCTTAATACATAATAAAATAAAGAAGAAAAAGTACCAAAAATCATAATTGAAATAATTAAAGTTAAAATTGTATAAATAAATTCAAATTGTTCTGGAACTGGTCCAACAAAACTAACAACAAAATTGTACATAAAACACCTCTTTTCTAAGATTTTAAAAATTTGATTAATGCAATCATACAAGCCATACTAAACGTAGTGATAGCGACCCCTTTAATTTCGATAGGTAAAGTATTAAAGAATTTAGTAACTAAGCTCATAAAGTTAACAATAGAATCCCAAAATGAAGAAACTGTATCAGTAACATTGGAAACAATATCACTTAAAGTAAGTTTTTTACTTTCTCCAGGAACATAATTTTCTTCTTCATTCTTATTAGCACTAGAAGGTAACTTATCAAATGGAATAACGTGATATTTCTTACCGCCAATCGTGACGACAAGGTCGTCAACGTTGTCGGCGGTAACGTATGTTACATCAAAGATAGTATTGTCAAATTTGAATGATGAACCTTCCTCACAACCTTTTACAACGTAAAGAGAATTATTCTGTAAATCTTGTTTCAAGATAGATAATCTATAATCTGTATAAGCATCATACTTAACGTTACATCTATCTTGTACTTTAGAACCCATAATGTCATCTTTAGCAGTTTGTCCAAAATTATAAATTGGAGTAATACCTATTGAACCTTTTACTTTTAAATTAGTGGTAAAAGCTTTATCCTGGTTATAATCTTTTAAATTTAGAATTACATATTCATAATTATCCAAATTGACTGTTGTAGTAGTAGAAGTATCTAACTTATCAAAAACTTTATCATAAGCATAAAATTGAGGAATAGTGTCACCTACATTTAAAGTTAGAGTTCCTTTATCTCTAAAATTTAAAAACTCAACAGTATTGATATTTTCTAGTGAAGTGGTTACCTTTAAATCAAAATTAGTAGTTAAAATTAAATCATAAAATTTATTTTGTCCAGCCAATGTCACAGAAGAACCAGAAGATTTTAATTTAAACTCAGGATTTATATAAGTTTTCTCATTTAAATCATAACTAGCAAATATTGCACCATCTTCCCTAGGAAGAATATCAATCTCACCGCCGGTTAAACGTAATGATGGTCGAGAAGAATATAAAAAGAGAGATAAAGAATAAGAAGAAGTTGAATATCCATAATCTAATTGATAATATGGATAAATACTTTTATAATTTGTATTATATAAATTCATGATAGAATTGTAAATTTCTAAAAAAATAGTACGATTATATTCTAAATTAAAAAAATCAACTTTTGTTTTAAAATCTGGAAATTCATCATAACCAGATGTACTATTAATAGAACTTATTACATATTTATCATTTTGAACACCTAATTTAGTATCATCAGCTTTAACATTTGGTGCTAGTACCACAAATAAAGTTAATAATGTAAGTAAATATTTTTTCATCTTGTTTTCCTCCTTCCTCGAAATAACATAAAAAATAATTCAAAAATCACAAAAGATAAAAGTATCCCTAATGCTGAAAAAAATATTTTGTTTTCAGTTGCAAAAGTTGCTAAAGAAGATAATTTACTTAAATAGATTGAATAAAAATTATCAAGTGTTGCATCTGCAGGTGTATCTGGTATATCTGGTTCAGTTTTAGGAATACAAACAGTATCACCTTCAACTAACCAAAAAGTCACATTCTTTAATTTTTCTTGAAGAACATCTAATTCATCTCGAGTATCATAAAACCAAACATTAAAAGATTTATTAGTTGGATTAAAAGTATATGAAGTTTTATTCAAATCATCTTGATTTAAAGAAATATTAGTTTGGTAATAAATTCTAAAATAACTAGAATATTGATAAGAATAATTTAAAACTTCATTAAAAGTTTTAGTACCATCATTTAAATAAAAAGTATAGGTTTTAGAAGTATCTAAAGTAATAATTTCAGGACTGGAACCATCAACAGTTTTATTTAGAAAAGCAATTCCACCGTGCCAACCGCCAGAACCTTTATTCGAATAATAAAAATTAATATCACTAGATAGTAAATTCGTACATTCTTCTGCTTTAACATTTGGTGCTAGTATCACAAATATAGCTAATAATGTAAGTAAATATTTTTTCATAGTTACTCTCCTTTCTAATAAAAGAAAAAAAGGATAAGTATTAAATGAGTGAACAAAAATTAACACTTAACCTTTCCCCTTTTAAATTAATGAGTTTATTGTCTAAATTGTTGATATTAGTGACGCATAATGAATTTTTTTGCCATAAATACAATTGAAGAAACAATCGATAAGGCAAAAGGCACAAATAACATAGGAGTTGAAATAATAGTCTCTCCAACAGTTCCAATATGACCTAATACAGCTGTAAACACAGAACCTAATGAAGTCAACATAGTAGCTAAAGTTTCACCCATATCACATCCCACCTTTCTATTCCTTTTTTATTAAAACATTAAAAAATGCTTTAAACTAGTTCATAATTTAGTTTAAATAATTCCAATTCAGCGGAATTTAAGAAAACTAACTTTTCGGCATTATCTGAAAGTTTGATAACAAGAACTTCATACTTACTGCCTTTTTTGGAAGTTCGTGTTTCTAATGTCGCTTGAATTTCAACATCCATTTGTTACACTCTCCTCTCTAATAAAAAAATAACATTAAAAAAATTGAGGTACGACCTCAATTAAATTTATAAATTTTTAAAACTTTAGGAATTTGTATATAATATAAATTTTTCGTTTTAAAACGATATTTTAATTCTTTTTTTCTACGATGAACAAAATTAGATAATTCATCAAGATTATCACAATAAGCAATTAAATTATCATACTTATCATAAACAACATAATACTCCAAGATATCCTTTCTAAATTAGATAAGATTCCCTTCAGCTGCTCCATTTGAAAAATTAACGCCCGTTGGGTGTTTTTTTGTGGAGTAGCTTTGAAGGGAAACCCTCGTCTTGCTTAGCTTTTTTAAGATAAAGAACTTGCTCTTAAAAAAATTATTATAAATCAATTAATTATACGCTAAACTAACTTTTATTATTTTTTTGAAGTTGATTATACTTTCTTTTATAAAATTCCATCTAATACATACAATGTATCTTTCCTTTGCATATTTTGAATCATGATTCAAATTTCTTTTTTTAGGTCCAATAGTCATACAAGCTATGTGAGGAGATGTGTAATCTAGACATCTTTTAGATAAAATTAAATCATAGATGTCATGTTTCATTATCCAAACATAATGATTAGTTGTTCCACATACCAAAGCATCAATGTCATAATCTGAATTCCTGCCTCGAACAATAAATCTATCTATCATATCTACTATTATTCTTGTTTTATTTATGCAATTGTTAAAAATATCAATTTCACTTTGGTATATTTTTTTATATTCTTCTGAACTTAATGATTGTGAGAAATTTATTTTTCCTTCTTTATCTTTTGCATACCCATAATGGTAACTTACATATTTATCAATTGTATTATATTGTATTCCTAATTTTTCTAAATACATTTTAAATTCTTGGATTTGTTCATGGTGCATAGAATTACTATTACCACATTTTAAACTAATTCCTTTGACATTATTTTTATATTTAATAAATATATCTGCTTTTTGAACCATTTTATTTTTCCAAGATATAATTGGTTCATCATTTTTTACTTTTTCTCCAAATAGTTCATATAAAAATTGAATTGAATTTTGATCTAATTCATTTAAGTATTTATTGTTAAATAATTTTACAAAATCATATTCATTCTGATATCCGTTATTCATTTTTTGTCTTCTTTCAAAAAAAGAGAATATACCTTTATGATATACTCCCGAATAGATATATTTTTCTTGCTAAAATATAAATTATCGACATCAATTTTTAATTCATTATCAACGCAAGAGATAATGTGATTTCATTATAACAAAATTTTACTTATCATTCTAGATATTTTATCATTATTTATCAATAATTAATAATTGCCATATTTACCCTTAATCAATAACTATATATTTTGATTGTACATAACTTTCCTATTCCATTTTAATGATTTTATAAGTAGAAAAGTACTTCTTAAGTATTTTCCTTTGATAAAAAAATAATTCCCCAGAAAGAATTTTTGCATAAACTAATTTGAAGGAGAAATTATGGAAACACAATTAACCAATACAGCTTCTGTCTTAGTTAAAGATTGAAGCATTTAAAATATATTACCAATACTTACTTTCATAAATTACTTCTTTTGTGATTTCGTTAATGGCAACAAATGAAAGATTACCATGGTTGCAACTACTTTTTTTGTAGCATTTATCTTCTATTAGATAGATAAGAAAATTATCTTTATTTTCTTGGTTGAAGAAAATTGATGTCAATGAGTGATTTTCTTTATTATAATCTTTATAGTAGCCTATCCAAATAGATTGAGATTGATATTTCTTTTGGAAATCTTCTTGACTTAGATTTTTATCTATATAATATAACGAAGTACTTGTTTCTGCTTGAAGTAATCCATTTGTCTGTTCAAATTTTATTTTTTCCACATTATTGTGGATTTCTTTAGGGAATACTTTTGAAGATTTTTCTATTAATGAATAATATTTTTTATCTGTAATAGGATTTTCAAAATTAATAAAAGATATTACTACTATACTAAAGATATAATAAAATATTAATAAATAAGTACAAATGACTTTTGTAATGATACTGTTTTACAAAATAATAAAAATATGATACTCTTATTATAGGAAAGGAGTATAAAAAGTGGAAAATCAAAATAATAACAGAGGAGTTATTACATTACTTATAGTATTTATAGTTATCTTGGCAGTGTTATGCGTTTTATTTGCAACAGGGACTATTAGTTTGAAGCCTAGTACAACAAATAATGGTCAACAAGCTAGTGAAAATAATTCTCAAAATGATGAAGTAATAAGTAATGAAGAAGCAGTTATTATTTCTAAAAACATCATGGACAAATATTTTAATGAAGTTTTTTATTATCATCAAGCACCATATTGCGGAACAGGTACATATGATTTTAATGAAGGAGAGTCATTACAATATTATACTGCAGAAAATGGAAATTCTTATTTACCATCAAAAGAATATAAAACTAAATCTGAAATAATAGAATATTTCAAATCTTATCTATCTGATGAATTAATTGAAAAAATAGTAAATGATAGAGATTACATAGAAAAAGATGATAAATTATATTGTTTAGTTCCAAATAAAGGATCATTATCATATGTTAAGGAAAAATCAATATATGAAGTAAGTGATATCACTGAAAATAAGATTATTGGAAAAGGAATAATCGCATATGATGCTACAGGAGCAGAATTAACATTAAAAGCTGATTTTACCTTAATAAGAAAAAATAATAATTGGATATTAGATAATTATAAAGAAGACCTTTAAAAAGTCTTTTTTTATTAATACTTCTTAATGATTGATTAGAAGTATAAGTTACATTATACGCCCCTCTCAGAACTGTGCGTGCAACTTTCCCACACACAGCTCTTAGTAATATAGCATCTATTTATCAAATATCATAGATCAGGCTGTTGACAATACCAAAAGGTATTGACTAAATAATAACTATTATTATAATATGAATTAATTTGAATGGATTATTTATTGTAAGAAAGCATCATTACACAACTTTTACGATACTCCTAAGAAATGATATTTTTTGTTTATTTAACTTTCTATATTGCAATAACTTTTCCTTCTAAATTACATATATATGCATTGGGTAATAATTTTTTTATTTCATTTAATTTTGATTGATCTTTTTCATATTCTCTACCTACTAATATTCCTTCAATTAAATTTGCTGGTAGTCCAAAGAGAATTGCACTTTCTCGATCAGTAAAGAAATCATCCTTATTTTTTCTATCAATTAAAAATCGTTCATAATATTTATCATTGACAAATTCTTTTACTTCTACATCATTTATATTTTCATATTGTAAAATGTCCCCTTTTAATAATTCTTTTGTGTATTTATTATCACCATTAAAAATAATACCAATTTGCACCTTATCTTGAACTAAACTAGGCATAAATCTTGCTTCTTTAGTTTGTTCCATTTGCCATGCTAAATATCCTTTTTCTATTACTTTATTCATTAATGTAGATATATCAGAAAAACTTATCACTTCCGTTTCTTTATTATTATCTGGTTGATTAAAGTATTTTACTGTACCTCCTGAATAAAAATTAATATATTCTTTTAATGGATAATCTTTCCTAAGATTCCAAACACCAACAGAACTAGGATATTTTGTTCCCCTGCCTTCTATGAACCAACTTGATATTAGTCCATCTTTAACAATTTCTTTTAATCCTTCTATATTTTTATAAGTTCCATGAAGTAGTGTTCCTTTTTTTAAAAATACTTCATCCCCTACTTTATAATTATGATTCGGTAATTTAAATGACTTGGCTTCGTCGTATTTTTCAATTTGTTTTATCATAATATCTGCTGATAATTTATTTAATTTACTTTTAGTAATTCTAATATAAGTTTCTTTATTCATTCTCTTCACTCCAATCAATATAATGAATTATGTTTAAATTATTACTTTTTATATATGATATAGTTTTTTTGGGTAATATTTTAATTTTGTCTAACTTATCTATATCTATCCAGTGAAAAGTTTGTCCTTCATGATCTAAACAATTAAAATCTACTTTATCAATTTTTCCATTGTATATTGCTTTATAGCAGAAGTTATATTGCATGATATTTTGACTTTTTCTTTTTAGAAAATTTTCTTCTAGGCTACATAATCCATATTCTAAATCGTATCCTGTTTCTTCTAATATTTCTCTTTTAATAGCAGTTTTGCTATCTTCATTAAATTTTATTTTACCACCTGGTAATAAATAGAAATCTCTACCATCTTCTATTTTAAATAATAATACTTTTGTCTTATCTTTATTATAAATAATAGCACTTGCTCTTGCATGAAAACTATTATTATTTATTTCCATTTTTAAATCCATATTTTCTCCTATCTTTTAGAAACTGAATTTTTTTCTAATTTTGTTTGATTTCCTTCATCAAAAACTCCTTTAGCTAAAAACATTTTTTTATTAATGACTGTAAGTAATCATCATTTATTCCTATTTTATTTATTAAAAATTGATAATCTTGTTCTGAGATTTTTCCGTCTTTAACTCTTTGTTTGATATCAAACATTTCCCTATATTCATCTACTTTTTTTTGATCATCACAACATAATTCAAAAACATCTGCATCATTTGGGATATATCCATTTTTGATTTTATTCATTATACTATTAGCAGAATCACTATTATTTATTTTTTGTTTTTGATATTGTTCATATCTTTTATTAATTAATGCTTGTTCTAAATCTTTATCATAGAAATCCATTTCAATCACCTTTTTATTTATTGTTAAGTGCGTCTTTCTTAAATTTATTTAACATTTTTGCTATTAATACTACTGTTTCGTTTGAATCTAATCTATTTCCGTCACCGCCATTATTTATAAAATCATTCCATTCTTCAAGTGCTATATCTATAGTATTATTATTAATTTTATCTTTAAATATAGTTAGTGCTGTGTTTTTATAATTCATTAAGGATACTGCTCCTAAAGCTTTATAATAAGATTTTTCAGGAATATTAGATTTTTTATAAAAATCTAAGGCCATTTCATCATTTACTTCTCTTGGGTTATTTAATATTATCTTATTGCATCTATAAATTGTTGTTGCTCCTTCTATTTTTATATTGTCTGCATCATCTGGAACTTCTACATCATATATGATGTTTCCCCTATGTAGCCATCTAATGATACAAGTTTCATCTGCATAATTAAATCCTCCAAAATCTTTTCCATTTTCTGCTGAAGGGTTCCAATTATTTGCAACATTAATTTCTCCAATCTTATACTCAAAATTTGCTCCTTTATTGCCAAACATTACTTTTACAAATTTACTCATTATAATTCCACTCTTCTTTCATCATCTGATATATTTTTTGCTTTTCTTCTTTTGGAAAAGTATCTTTTTGACATTTAAATTTACTATTTGACCATTTTCAAAAATTATATCCAAAATGTTTATCTTTATAAATTTTATTAAATAATTTAAGGTCGTTTTTATACCTACCCATTCTGATTTTTACTATACATTTCTTTTTTGTAATATAATGTTCTTAATTTGTCCAAACCTAATGTATTATAATCAAAATCAAAGCCATAACTATTTAATTCATTTATTAAGGCATTTCTTTGATTATCAAGTGGTAATTCATAATAATCAGGATTATCATAATAAATTAAAAGTCCAACATTTTCAATATCTTGTAATTGTATTCTAGACTTCATATCACCGATAGAATACTGATAATCAACTTTAGAAGTATCAAATACTTTGACATATCCATTATTTTCTATTTTTTTAATATATTCATTAACTTCTTCTAAAGTTAGTTCTTTTTGATTGTCTTTATTTACGATGAAGTTATCTGCATTTTGAAATCTATAACTTTTCTTTGACACACCAGAAAAGTCAACTCCACCAAATCCTTCTGTAATTCTTAATCTAATACAAGAATTTTTCATTTCATTCTCTGTCATATTCTCAAGATTTTTATTAGTCCAATATATATCATGCGTTTTACAATTAAACCTATTAATTGCATTATGTGAAGATAAAATTTCTTCATAATATTTTATATTCTTATTTAATTTAAAACCGACTTCTACAACAATCATAAAATTCTTCCTTTTATCAAAAAATTATAAAATCATTCTATATACTCTTTCTAAGCATTACTGACTTTTTTTATATTAATTAAATTTTTATTATTATTAAATATTAATTCAAAAATATCACAGTTATCCACCTTAGTATCAGCAATTATTTTGTTATTATAAGAAATATGTTCTTTTGTAATATCACACCATTTCATCAATAAGAATAACATTGCTGTCGAATGGGTAACTATTGCAATTTTTTTATCTTCTTCTAATACTTCCATTAATGATTTGTACATTCTATCTCTTACTTCAACTTGTGATTCACCATTACCAATTTTATAGTATTCATCACTTTCTTGTCTATCGTAAAAATCTTCTGGAATTTCATTCCAATTTGAGACTCCAAACTTTCTTTCTCCAAAACCTTCATGAATATTTATAATTAAATTATTATTTCTAGCAATATACTTTGCAGTGCCTAAGGCTCTTAAATAATTAGAGGAATATAAAGCATCAATGTTTTTTAAATTACTATTATTCATTTTATCTTCTGCTAGCAATTCTCCATCTATGCTTAAAAATTGTTTTTCATTTTGTAATTGTAATGAATCATTATTTAAAACACTATTTGTTTTTTCTGTTTTTGAATGTCTTATTAAATAAATAGTAGTTATTTTTATCACACTCTCTTATATTGGATTTTTAAAATTCATTATTAAAGTTTTTATCAGTATTTTTCGTTTATAGAAAAAAGAGGTCTATTCCCCTTTGTTGTCATATTTATAGAAACCTTCTTTTGAGGATTTACCTAATTTTCCTTCATCGATATATTGTTTTAGTAATTTAGACATTCCTTTAAAATTATAAGGGGCTAGGAAGGATGGAATTTTTACATACATTTGAACAATGTCATAGGCTGTTTTTAGACCTACAGTATCTAGTATTTGGAATGGTCCTTCTGGAGCTCCTGTTCCTAGTGTCCAGGCTGTATCAATGCTAACGGGGTCAGATATTTCATTTACTAGTAAGTCTAGGGCTGAGAATAGAAATGGAATTAACATAGAATTTAATAAATAGCCTGACTTTTCCTTATGAAGTGGTAATGGAATCATATTTATTTCTTTGGCAAAATTCATGACTTCATCAAAATATTTATTTTCTGTTTTGGCATGTTTCATGACTTCTGCTGTATTATTTTTCCAAATAGAGTTAGCAAAGTGTAAGGCTAAAAATTTGGTTGGTCTTCCTGTATATTTGGAAAGTTTGCTTGGTAGCATGGTAGAAGAATTGGTTACTACAATTGTTTTTTCTGGTAGTAATGGAGACATTTTTTGATATAATTCTTTTTTTGCATTAAATTCTTCAGACATAGATTCGATTACTAAGTCAGCATCTTCTACTGCTTTTTTCATATCTAGTTCTAGTTTAATATTTTGGAATGCTTCTTCTACTTTTTTAAGACATTCTTCTTTGTTAAATTCTTCTTTTAAAGCGATACCTCGGCACCAATTATTTAGGGTTTTTCCTTCGGGTTTATCCATTAGTTCTATTGCTTCTATATAGCTTTTTCTTAAACTTTCTAGTTTTGGTTTGGTTCTTTCGATACTACTTTTGCTTCGTAGGCATATTGTTACATTAAATCCGCAGTAAGCAGATTGAAATGCTATTTGGGAGCCTAATACGCCTCCACCCATTATTGTTATATTTTTCATCTATTTTCTCCTTTCGATATTTAACTAAAGAATACTATATTTTGGAATTGTTGTAAATGATGAGAGAAGTTATTTTTTTATTTGACATTTGTTTTTACAATGATTAATAGATAATACTGATAGGGATAGAGGCTAATGTTTTAATATTTTTCTAAAGAAAAGAAGTATCTTTTTTATTAGGTACTTCTTTTATAAAGATAATAATTATAGTTTATTTTTTTAGTAGGTTTTTTATATTTTTTATCAGATCATAAGTGCCTCCGGCACCTAAGCCAATTGAGATAATTACTAGATTAATATCTTTGGTCATTAAATAGTAAATGGTTCCTGAGATAAGACCAATGGCTAAATTTTGAATGGGAATTAGTTTATTATTGAACCATGGTAATTTTTTGGCAATAAAGCCGCAAATAAATGTTACTATGATAGTGACTGTTCCTATAATTGTAGATACATCCATATAATCAAATCCTTTCACTATATTTTATAAAGAATTCTTAATTCTTTATAATTGAAAAGTATATTTATTTTTAACTTTTTTTCTTTTATTATAAATGAACTAACGTTATTTTGGATGATTACATATGATATGATAGAAAGGAGATTTTATATGGGTTGTTTTGATAAAGCAATAAAAAAAATTCAGGAAGATAATTGTAAAACTAGATATATTTGTTGTATTGGACCTACTGGGCCTACTGGGCCTGCTGGTGGTGTAATAGGACCTACTGGGCCGACTGGACCTCAAGGAGAAAGAGGCTTGCAAGGTTTAATTGGACCTACCGGAGCTCAAGGTATTCAAGGTATTCAAGGTGTTCCTGGACCGACTGGAGCAACTGGACCTCAAGGAGTTCAAGGTATCCAAGGTATTCAAGGAAATATAGGCCCTACTGGACCGACTGGACCTACCGGACCTACCGGACCGACTGGACCTCAAGGTGAGGCTGGTGCGCAAGGTATTGCTGGAGCAATTGGTCCGACTGGACCTACTGCCCGATGTAATAAATCATCTATATATATTTTTAAATGGTAAAGTTCCACATTATTTTAATATCCCTTAAATTTGTTGTTTCATCATAGTTCCCTATGAGAATTTTATCAATAAAATCTTCAACAATTTCAATAGATAATTCTTTTATATGTCTGTACTTTTTAAAGATATTTTTTTTAGTTTTTACTGTTTCTTTTGTTGCTAGTGTAGATGATATTTCTTTCTTCACTATTTTTTGTCGTTCTTCTAACTTTTCGTTATCATCTTTATACTTATTCATTAATATTAAAAACTCTTTTTCTGGAAGTATCCCATTTGTACGATCTTCATATAGCTTTTGAAAATATGTACTTTTAACTTGTAATTCCTTATTAATACTTTGTAATTCTTTTTCTAATGAATTTAATTTATCTTTGTATAAATCTTGTTCTATTACTTCGTTTTGCATTTCTTTAAGATCATCTTCTTCATAAAATTTCTTTAACACTTCATTCATTTTTTCTAATATAAATTGCTGTAGCCCGTCTTCTCTAATAGAAATTTTATTATTACAATTAGACCAGTTTGTCTTTTTATCTTTACAACATAAATATCCAGTACCGTCAGACCTACGAGAACTTGTTTTAGTAAATCTTTGATTACAATTAGAACAATATACTTTATTACATAGTGGGTGTACTGTACCACCTTTGCAACTTCTAGCAGTATTTTCTAATCTTTTTTGAACTGTGTACCATATATCTTTAGCAATGATTGGCTCGTGTGTATTATCCTTTCTAATTCTTGTTTCACCATCATTCCATATCACTGTGTGATTTTTGTAGCTAACTGTTGTTGATTTGAATTGTACCATATTACCTATATAAACTTCATCAGTAAGTAATGTTCTAATAGTAGAACTAGACCACTTAAACTTTTTTCTTATATTATGAATAAAGTCTGATTTTTTTATTTCATCTGCCCCCTTACCACAGATACTTATATAATAATCAACACGATCTCTGTTTTCTTTTAGAGTAATTTCAAACTGATAATTAATAGTGTGGGTACGATCAAGTTCTTTGGTATATGAAATAATCACTTTAGCTGTCTTTGGTAAACAATCATTTTCATTTAATAAAATACAATCATCTATATTAAAGTTATTAATATCAATATTATCATTTTCACTATAATATATTTTTGTTCTATTATTAGTGTATTTCTTTAATACAATATCACATTTATTATTAAAGTTTTTCATATCAGTAGTTATGTAATTAAAACTTACTAAATCTTTTAAGATATATTCTTCTTTATTAGTAAAACTTACATCTAACATATAAGTACCAGTTTTCTCAATATATCCATAATTTACATAATCCTTAATTACTGGTATTTTTAATTTACTACCATTAAGTAATTTGTATTCATAAGGACTTAATATTTTATCTTCATTTAATCTTCTTGCGATTTTATCAAGTCCAGTTCCTAACAAATACTCATCATAAATTCTTTTAATAACTAAAGAAGATATAGGATCAATTATTAAATGATTTTTATTTTCTGGATCTTTCATATAACCATAAGTCGCAAAACTTGAAGTAAGTTGACCGTCTTTTCTTTTTGACTTTAATGTTTCACGAATATTTAAAGATGTATCTTCTAAATACCACTCGTCCGTTAATCCTATAATTTGACTTGTCTTTTTAGTTTCTTTTCTAGCATTATCAATTCTATCAACTACTGTTATAAATCTTACATTCCATTCGTGAAATAAGTTATGAACGTACTTTTCTACAAGTTCCATATCACGAGCAAATCTAGCTTGCGTTTTGCATAAAACAATATCAACATTACCATTTTTACATTCTTCAATCATTCGGTTAAAATCAGGCCTTGTAGCATCAGATCCAGACCAATCATCATCATTATAAACACCAACAACTTCCCAGCCTTGTTCTTCAGTATAATCCCTTAACATTATTTCTTGATTTTTGATACTTTGTGATAATTCTTCTTTTGATAGTTTGTTTTTATCTTCATCTGATAATCTTAAATATAACACCGTTCTAAAAGAATGTTTATTGTTCATGATTTATTCCCCAGGCGCCTATTTTCGATTCTCTTAATATACTTAAAATATTTTTTGTTAAAAATGATTTTTAAATCTTCTTTAGTAGGGTTTTCTAGACTAGTACTAAATTCTTCACTAAATCTAAATTTTATATAATTAATTTTTTTTCTTTCTTTATTCTTTTTTTCTTCCAAAATTCCCCCCCCTTAATATAAATAAAAACTACAATTAATAGTTCCTAATTTAACTTATGAAATAAAATTAAATTTGATAACTAAATTAAAAATAAATATAATGTGCTAATGATTATTATAATGTAAATAATATATAAAAGATTATAATTTTATGCTAAAATAATGATGAGGTTGATTACAATGGAAGAAATATTAGTAGATGAAAATGGTTATAAACAATTCTTTGAAGAATTAAAAAGGCTGGAAGATTTAAGTCGCTCTAATTCAGCACTAGGTAGTGAAGTATATAAAGATGCTGTCGGTGATGGCTGGCACGATAATTTTGCTTTTGAAGAATCAATGAGGGAAAGCAGAGCGATAGCAAAAAGAATTGACGATTTATTATCAAAAAAGCAATACTTAAAAATCGTTGATGATAAGGATAAAAAGGAAAATTTAGTTAATATTGGTGATAAGGTTAGTATTAATATAAAATATTCTGATGATGTTATTGAAACAGAAGTAATAACATTAACAGGAAATTATATTCCCAATACTACTAATGAAATAAATGAAATATCTTTAAACAGTCCATTAGGAAAGGCATTGTTTAAAGCAAAAATTGGGACATCAACATCTTACTTTGTTGGAAATTCAGAGATATTTATAACTATTTTGGAAAAACTTAACAATTAAACATATAAAGTTAATAAATAAAAATAAACTACATAAAGTACATTGAATATACGCAAAATAGAGCTAAATGCTTGATTTTTGAAAGAATGTGTGTTAACATATATGACAATTTTTGGAAGGTGTATGTATGGAAAATATGGAGCCAATCTATTTAGACCAAGACGGCTATAATGAATATCTAAAAAAAATTGAAGAGTTGAAAAAAGCAATTCAAGCAAACAATATGGGAAGAAAAGAAGCATTTGATGCTGGGGCTGGTGATGGCTGGGATTCTCCAGAGTTTGAAGAAATAGAAAGAACCAATATGAGATTAAATGGTGAATTACGTAATATGTACGAATCACTAAATAGAATTGTTATCATTGAAAAACATAACGATCAAGAAATAGTTGATATTGGTGATGTTATTGTAGCGGATATGATTTTCTCTCCAGATGATATGGAAGAAATGACATTTAAGCTAGTTGGTGCAAGTGGATATTTCAATGCTGAAATTCAAGAAATTTCAATAAATAGCCCATTAGGAAATGCTGTTTATAAAAAGAAAATTGGAGATACTTGTTCTTATTCAGTAAATAACAGAAATTTTTCAGTTTTACTAAAACATAAAATGGATTTAACAAAAGAAAATGGTGCCCCAGTAAAAAAATTAAAAAAATAATTTTTTATTGAGGTGTAATATGAGTAAAGTTAGCAATACTTTAACAATGTTAAGATTGTTAGAGAGTGGTAAAAAGTATTCAGTGAAAGAGTTAGCAGAAAAATTGGAAGTTTCGCCAAGAATGATAAAATCATATAAAGAAGAATTAGAAAAATGTGGAATATATATTGATACTATTCTTGGCAGATATGGTGGTTATGTGTATCATAGAAAACATAATTACAATATATCTTTTGATTATTTAGATGTTGATGCAATAGAAAGTGTTATATATAAATTAGATCTTAAAGAACAACAAAAATTAAACATTACACTAGAAAAAATAAGATCAATAGTTATTTATTCAGCAGACGAAAAAAGAAATATTAAAATTGATAAAGAAGATTTGCAGAAAAAATATAATATTATTTCAAGAGCAATCCAAGAACAAAATATATTAACCTTTAAATTTCACAACAAAAAGAGACGATTTCAACCCTTTTCATTCACATACTATAAAGACTTTATTTATATTACTGGTTATTCAATAGATGAAAATGATATTAAAACCCTAAATTTAAGTGGAATTGATGATTTAAAAATGTGATTTTGTAAAAAAAAGTCACATTTTTTTAATGGTACGATATATCGCACCTATAACTGTTATAATCTTTCTTGAAAGGAAAGTTCCTCCTATGTTAATTTGCTGGGACAAGGTAGTAAGATGAATAATTTATTTGTTTCTCTATTATATCTTATAATTTCATTTTCTGCAACTTTGGTGATATATAAAAGATTTGGAAAATTTGGATTATATAGTTGGATGTGTTTGTTGGTTGTTATCTGTAATATTCAAACGATTAAACTATCAGAAATATTTGGATTAACAATTTCATTAGGAAATATATCATACGGAGCTTTGTTTCTTACAACTGATATTATAAGTGAAAAATACGGTAGAAATTCAGCAACAGAAGCAACGAATTTAAGTTTTGTTTTTATGATATTATTTACTATTTTAATGTATCTATTTTTGCAATACACACCGTGTAATTCTGATTTTTCACAAAATGCTTTTGAAACAATATTTAGTTTTATTCCACGTATAACATTAGGAAGTTTAACCGCATATTGTTTTAGTCAACGCTGTGATGCCTACTTATATGAAAAGTTAAAAAAGAAATATAATAAAGTCTGGATAAGTAATAATGTCAGCACAATAATTAGCCAAGTATTAGATACTACTATATTTGTTTTAATTGCCTTTGTAGGAACAATGAAACTTAATGAAATTATATCTTTAATGATTACTATGATAATTTTTAAGTGGATCATAGCAATATTAGATACACCATTTATGATAATAACAACAAAAATAAAAAATAATAAGGATTTGGAGTGATTAATTATGAAAAAATGTTTATTAAATGAAGACCAAAAAACATTAAAGTCAAATAACAAGATCGTAAAATTTGACTACGAGCATTATATTGACGCTTGTAAAGTTATGGCTGAAGAAATTAAAAAAAATTACAACTTAGATGAAGATAATATCGAATTAATAGGTATGGCTAGAGGTGGTTTACCTATGTTAGTTACATTATCACATTTATTAGGAATAAGAAAAGTATCAATGATTCAAACACAGATGAGTAATTCAGATAATTGCCACGATTACGGTAAATTTAGATATATGAGTGATAATATAGATAATTCTAAAACAAAATGTATATTATTTGAAGACATAATTTATAAAGGAACAACTACGAATGGTGTTATCGATATATTAAAACAAAGAGGAAAAGAAGTTATTGGTGTATATTCTTTAATAATTGATAAAGGCTTCAAAGAAATTGAAATACCAAATAATGATGTAGATATTAAATATGCTTATGAAATAACAGAAGATGATTGGGTTTACTTTTTCTGGGAAACAGATTTAAGAGAAATAAAATAATAATTTAACATTTGGGAGGTGTTTATAATGATTGATACAAGAAATAATCCTATTGTAATTTCTGGCCCATCAGGTAGTGGGAAATCGGAACTTATAGAATATATCGAAAAGGAATATCCAACTTTTTTGGAAGCCACTGGAATAACAACTAGAGCTAAAAGAGAAATTGAAGTTGGAAGAATGTATTTTGTTAGTAAAGCAGAATTTGAAAATTTAATTTCAACAGATGGTTTAATAGAATATTGTATTTATAATAATAATTATTATGGAGTACCTAAAAGCGAATTTGAAAAATTGAAAGAATATCATTTAATGTTTAATGTTGGCTATTCATCAGCAAAGGAAATTAAGAAGATGTATGAAGATACAACTATGATTTATCTTATGCCACCTACAAAAGAAGAATTGCTACGTAGATTAGGAGATCGTGGGGAGGAAAGATATTTACTAGGTATTCAAGAAACTATGAATTATGCCTTAAAATATGATTTTTTATTGTTATCATTGACTAATGATATGAAAACAACAACAGATGACTTTATGGATATTGTAAATCAAAAGGAAGAATCAAAACAAAAAAAATTAGTACTAGCTAAAAACAAAGATTTTATAACTAACTTTTATAAAGGAAGGCGCTAAAAATGATTTATGAATTGAATTTAGATGGCAAAATAGAAGTTAGTAAAATTAAAAAGTTTTTAGCAGATAACTCTGATTCCGATTATATGCAAAGTATTGAATGGAATATTATTAGAAATGAAAAAACAAAATATTTTATATACTATGTTGAAAATGAAGAAATAATATGGAGTTGTAATTTGCTAGAGAAAGAGAAAAATAATGTTAAATATTTATATGCACCACGAGGACCTGTATTAAAAAATTCTAATTTTGATTTAATAAATTTATTCTTAAAAAATATAAAAGAATGGCTATCAATAAAAAAATACACAACACTTGTAATTAATCCATATATAAATGAAATAGATTTAAAAAAGATTTCAAGTGAATACAATTATAGGATTACACAAAATAATGATTATAGTAATTTGCTTGATTCTTGTAAATTAGCAATTATGGATATAATATTTAATGAAGAAGAACTTATAAAAAAACTACCAAGTAAGTTTAGGCAAAATACAAGAAGATCATATCGTAAGGAATTAACAAGTAAAATTTCAAAAGAAGTAGATTTAGATAATTTCTACAAACTATATATTCAAACATCAGAAAGACATAAATTCAAGTCACATACTATTGAATATTTCAAAAAACTTATATCAACTTATAATGATAACCTAATTTTTTTAGAAGTTTGGTATAACAATATGCCTCTAGCAATGAGTATCGATATTATTTATAATAATAAATTAATATATTTATACGGAGTTAGTTCAACTGAAAATAGAAATTTATTAGGAATGTATAATATGCAATGGGAAGCTATTAAGTATTGTATTAATAACAAAATACCGAAATATGATTTTGGCGGAGTATTCTGTGAAGAAAATGATATAGAGAATAAGGATTATGGGTTGTATAATTTTAAAAAAGGATATTGTTATAATGGATTTATTGATATTGTTCCAGATATAACTTTTACTTTTGGAGGTAATAAAAATGATTAATGTAGTATTTGAAGGATCAACTGGTGCAGGAAAAACAACAATCATAAAAAAAATAAAAAAGATATACGATAAAAAATATAAAGTCGGAATAACAAATAACATAGATAAAAGTTCACCACTATATAAAGTTATTAAAGCAATGTTTGATGATAACGCATTAGTATCATTAAAAGAAAATTTTAACACATTAAGATGTGAGACGTTAGTACAAGCAGCAGATTATTTGTTTTTAAGAGAAAAATTATATAGTGAAAATAATGATATAAATTTATTTGATAGAAATTATTGTTCTGTATATTCGTATCAATCTGTATTATTAGAAAACAATATAAATAATTCACAAGAGTTTATGAATAATGTACTCTCTTGTATGAAGTCTGGTGAAAGAAAAATTGATTTACTGATATACTTTGATATAAATTTAAAAACATCTTTAAAACGTTCACAAGAAAGAGATAATAGAAAATTTACAAAGCAAGAAAAAGAAACATTTAAAAAATTTAATGATAAATTAAAAGATTTTATTAGATACAATAATAGTGAATATAATCTTTTGGTTATTGAAAACAATGATACAGAAGAAGAAATAATCAACAAAATAACGAAAAAAATTAACGAAATAATAGAAGATAAAAAGAAAACAGAAGATGATAAATGGTATGAATTATACAAGATAGATATAGAAGAATTTGATAAACCTGATGATTATATTGAGTATAAACTTAAATATAAGAAAAAATTTATTAATAAAGTGATTCAATATGCTAAGAACAAAAAAGTAATTGAAATGGGTTGCGGTACTGGATTAATGGCGGGATATTTACAAAAGTTAGGATTAGATGTTATTGCACTTGATTTAAGTCAAGCAGTTTTAAATTACGCTTGCGAAATAGCAAAACAATCAAATATTATATCTCCTTGTAAATACGAACAAGGTGATATACTTAATTTAAAATATAAACCAAATACTTTTGATGTATCATACAGTAATGGTGTTTTAGAACATTTTACTGATGAAGAAATAATTGAAATTTTAAAGCAACAAATGAATATTTCTAAATATGTTATTTTTGGAATACCAAGCACATATTTTAATATGAATGAAAAAATGCTAGGTAATGAACGTGGACTAACATTAAAAGAATGGAAATCTCTTATTAATAAAGCTGGTGGAAAATTAGTAGAACAAACAAGTTTTCACTACTACAAGTTATATAGAAGAATATTTGAAGTAAAAAAATGGTTAAAACCTAAAGCCTTTTGGTTATTTGTAATAGAAAAAAAGTAAAATTTAAAATGATAAAAACAAAAATTACCAATTACATGATATAATTAAAGAAGGAGATGATATATATTTATGAAAAAGATAACTTATGTGACTGGAAATTGGTCTAAAATAATGAGTGCTAAAAACATATTAGAGCCACTAGGAATTGAAGTTGACAATGTAAAAATGGAAACAACAGAAATTCAAGCTGATACTGTGGAAGAAGTTGCAATGCACTCTGCTAAAGAAGCTAGCGACAAATTAAAATGTGCAGTATTAAAAAACGATACAGGATTATATGTAGAAGCATTAGGTGGCTTCCCAGGACCGTATACACATTATGTAGATGAAAGACTTGGTGAAGACGGATTATTAAAACTTCTTGAGGGAATTGATAATAGAAATGCTTGTTTTATGGAAGCATTTGCATATTGTGAATATGGAAAAGATCCTATTGTATTTAAATCTATTACCAAAGGAAAAATAGCAAAAGAAAAATCTGGTACGTATGGTTGGAGTTGGGATTTCATTTTCATACCAGACGGTTATGATAAGACAATGGGAAATTATCCAGATGAAGAAAGATGCCACGTTTGGAATACTGATGCTTATACAGAATTAGCTGATTACTTGAAAAACAAGGAAGATTAATAAAATGGAAGAAATAGGTTGTCATTTTAAATTTGAAAAAATAATTGGTAATATTTATCACGATACAAATTTACTACTAAGTTCTGGTAGAAATTGTCTAAAATATATTATTAATGAAAGAAATATAACAACATTATTTCTTCCATATTTCTTATGTGAAGCATTAAGTGAAGTTGCTGTATCTGAAAATGTAAAAATAGAATTTTACCATATTGATAATAATTTTATGCCATTAGATATAGATGAAAACAAACTAAATGACACAACCTATATTTACTTTGTAAATTATTATGGATTATTTAAAGATAATATTCAAAAAATTATTGATAAATATAAATATGTAATAGTTGATAATACTCACGACTTTTTTTATAAAGACAATTACGGTGTAGATGTCATATACAATTATAGAAAATATTTTGGAGTTCCTGATGGAGCTTGTATAGTTAGTAATGATTTAGTTCCTAATTCTAAATACTCTAAAGGTAAAAGTTTAAATAAAGTGATTGAGATGTTATCAAGAGATGAAACAGGACAATACTTCCATTATCTAACTTTTTTAGAAGCAGATAAACATTTTAGAAATGAAGATTTATGCTATATGTCTAATTTCACTGAAAACTATTTACGTGCAATAGATTATGAAACGGTACTAAAAAATAGATTAAGAAATTATGAGATGCTTTATGAATCACTAAAAAAATATAATCAATTAGATTTATCTTCGAAACAGTTAACATATATGTATCCACTATTTGTATCTGACGGTAAATCTTTAAGAGCTTACTTAAAATCTAATAATATCTATTCATTAAGATTATGGGCTAATATAAATTGGAATGGTGCTAATACAGATGAAATAACAAAAGCAGATAATATGGTTTTATTACCAATAGATCAACGTTATTCAGATAATGAAATGGAATACATTGCAAGTGTAATTGATAAATATTATTCAAATAATCATAATAAAAGTAAAATTTTAGTCAAGGGGAAATAATGAAAGAAGAAAACATTTTACTTGGTTTCAAGTAATGAAGAAGTCAATAGTGTTTTAAACAATATGAAATCAAACTCTAAAGTATATTTGAAATTGATAACAGGATTACAATTACTAGGTAATTTTGAAGGAAAAACAGAAATTGGTTTCTACGATAAAATAGATGATGATAAAGAGAAAAAAATAAGACTTTGGTGTACTGATTCTGATGATAATCTATTTGTATTTTATGGATATTCTTCAGATAGAACTGATTTACTAAAAGTCACAAAAGAGACAAACGAAGAAACGTTAGAATATGATTTAACTTTAGCAAAAAAGTTTACTCTTAACTCTAATAATACAAATTTTACTAGATCTAATCAAATTTATGGCTTTAAATTTGGAAGATTAATAACTGGCAGTAATAACTTTTATAGTTTGTTTTTAAGAGATGACATTGGTTATCAAATACAAGGAGATTTGAATACAAGCATAGTAAAAGAATTATTAAGTGAATTAAATAAATTAGAAAACTTGCCAAAGCTCACTGATTACTTAAATATCTTTGAAAGAATTTTAAGTGTTAAAGATATACATTTCTCTATATTATCAATATCAGCATTTAAAGATTTTGAAAACATTGGCTCTTTTCAAATAAATGATAAAAAGTCAAAGAGCTTAACATTAAAAAAATAAAACAAGTCAACTGGCTTGTTTTTGTTTGCATTAATAAGAGAATATGCTTGAAATTACAATTAATTCTATTAGATGATTTATTTTATCGAGCAACTGGACCTACTGGTCCTCAAGGTGAAGCTGGTGCGCAAGGTGTTGCTGGAGCAATTGGTCCGACTGGACCTACTGGTCCTCAAGGTGAGGCTGGTGCGCAAGGTGTTGCTGGAGCGATTGGTCCGACTGGACCTACTGGACCTCAAGGTGAGGCTGGTGCGCAAGGTGTTGCTGGAGCGATTGGTCCGACTGGACCTACTGGGCCTCAAGGTGAGGCTGGTGCGCAAGGTGTTGCTGGAGCAATTGGTCCGACTGGACCTACTGGTCCTCAAGGTGAAGCTGGTGCGCAAGGTGTTGCTGGAGCGATTGGGCCGACTGGACCTACTGGACCTCAAGGTGAAGCTGGTGCGCAAGGTGTTGCTGGAGCAATTGGGCCAACTGGACCTACTGCTACATTATTATATTTCTTCTTGTTTTTTATATAATATACATGTTAAATCATGTGAATAAATTATACCAATTGCTTGTAGGTAAGAATAAATAATAGTAGAACCAACAAATTTCATTCCACGTACTTTTAAGTCATTGCTAATATTATCTGATAATTCATTTGTTGTTTTTCCGACTTCACAAATAATTTTCCCCTTTGTAAATGTTTCTAGATAATGATAGAAGGTTCCATATTCTTTTTTGATTTCTATAAATATTCTAGCATTATTAATACTTGCTCTTATTTTTAATTGATTACGAATAATTTTTTTGTTTTGTAATAATTCTTGTATCTTTTCTTCAGAGTAATTAGCAATCTTTTCTGCATTAAAATTATCGTAAGCTAATCTAAAATCATCTCTTTTATTTAAAATACACTCCCAAGAAAGTCCTGCTTGAAAAGACTCTAAAATGAGCATTTCAAATAAATAATCATCATTTGTATTTAATCTTCCCCATTCATTATCATGATAGTCTATATATTTTTCGTTATTTAAATTACACCATTTACATCTTTGCATTTTTATCTTCCTTTAATATTTTTTTTGGAATTTTCCGAATATTTTTCTAAAATTGAATGAATAGCTTTTTCTTGAATAGTTTTTTCCATAAGTAATTTTTCTTCTGGTAATTCAAGAGCATTGGCAATATCATAAATCAAGAATTCATTACTACAGCGAATGCTACATGTTTTTAATATTTCTAAAAAATACTGAATTGAATTTTCTTTGGATAAACAATATTTTTCTGAAATGATTTCCATTATACCTCGAACAAATAGATAAGAAGATAGATAAGATAGTCTAAAAGAACAAGATTTACCTGGTAAGATTGGATCATCTCCATACGTTCTTTCTCTTGATTTTTTTAGTAGTTCTTTCATACTATATATTTTGTCTTTATCTAAACTAACTAAAACTTCTTGATGAGATAAAAATTCTTCTTCTAAATCTAATCCAAATAATGGCAATGCCTCTGCAACGCCTTCAGAAATTGCTTGATTTCCTGCCATAAATTGTCCGAGAATAATATGTGAAAGTTCATGAATTTCATTTTCTATTCGTTCAATTTCTTTATTATTAATATCTTTGTTTTCTAAACAATTTTGACTTAGACAAAAAGCTAGATTAAATCCATCTAAATCATAGCAAGTAACAGATTTTCCTCCACCTTTTTTTCCTTTTGAAAATGTAGATGGAACTTGTAGTAACTTAATAAAATTATCATCTGGAACAATATAAAGATAAAGAAACGGTTTTGCATTACTGGGATACTTTATTTGTAATTTTTCTAACATTTCTAATTCTTTTTGAAGTCTAATTAGATAGTTTGTATATATTCCTTTATCATATTTTTTAGCTAATTCACTTGATAATCTTATTTTAATTTTTTTATTAAATATTCTTAATTCTGAATTTTTTATATACTCTCTTAATTCGTCTCTTTCATACATTTTTTATTTCTCCTTTTTGGTTAAAATACTTAAATAGAATCATTCCTTAATAAAAAGAATTTGATGGGTAAGTATTTTCTGTTCAAAAAGTAATATAACATAAAATTTTTTCTTTGACAAATCTTAAAAACATTAAAAAAAGAAGTCATTTTTTGAACAAAACTTCCTTTTT
The DNA here is from genome assembly GCA_934162265.1 of uncultured Bacilli bacterium. Taxonomy (GTDB): domain Bacteria; phylum Bacillota_I; class Bacilli_A; order RF39; family UBA660; genus RUG11198. The sequence continues at coordinate 43,966 of CAKPHZ010000003.1, forward strand.
TGTAATTGAATAAATAACTAAATCATCATATCCATCAATTAATTTATTTTTTCTTCTCTCTCTTAAAATACCATCTTTTTTCATTCCTGCTTTTTCCATTACTCGACCACTTGCTGGATTAGATGCATGATGTTTTGCTTCTACTAAATGAAAATTACATTCTTTAATTAAATATTCTATTACTATTTTTAATGTTTCAGTAGCATATCCTTTTCCCCAAAATTTTGATCCAAATACATATCCTAATTCACAGTTATTATGCTTCTTGCTTAATTCAATTACACTTATATTTCCAATTATTTCATGGTTATCTTTTAATTCTACAACCCAGTTATAACTTCCATTGCTATATTCCTTAATCCATTCATTAATAATTTGTTTTGTTTCATTATAATTTTTATTTGGATTAAATGAAACATATTTTGTTACCTTTTCATCATTTGCCCAATTATCAAACATTTTTATATAATCATTCTCATTAAATTTTCTTAATATTAATCTATTCGTTTCTAATGTCTTTGTATTATTCATATCACTTCACCTTCTAATAGATACTTTTTCTGGTTTATACTCTAAATAGTTAAAATGATTCTTAATAGCAAATTCTAAATAATTATCTATTATATTATTCATTATAATAGGAATATTTGTTAAAAATACATTTAGTTGTCCTGCATGTGAATCTTCTTTTGTGGATTCATTTTCATTTGTAGGGAAATCACTAATTCCTTTTATAATTACACATTCAACATTATTTGCTTTACAAATATAAGCAATAGCTGCTGATTCTGTATCTGCTACTTTTATATTGTTTTCTTTTAATTCTAAATAATCTTTCCACATAACAACTGGTTTATCTGCTGTTCCCAATGTTCCTATATTTAAATTATTATAATTACTCATATCAAGATAAACAGTAAAAGAGTCTTTGATTAATGGTTCAGTTTCTTTAACAGTACAATCATATTGAACTAGTTTATTAGGGAAAAATATATCTAAATTTTTATATTTATCATCTATACCTGCACAAGTTCCTGCTACTATTATTTTATTTAAATTAAAATGATCTATCATATATTGAGTAGATGCAGAACAATTCATTTTTCTTACTCCACATCTATAAAAGATTACATCTTCTCCATATAAGTTCGTTTTAAAATATTCTCCAAAGGGAAAAGTATTACAATCTTTAATATTAATATTAAATTTATTTAGTACTGCTTCCCATTCTGTTTGTGCAGCAATGCTTATTCCTATCATAAATTTCACTCCTTTTTTAACTTTATATATACCAATAATATTATCTATTGACTTTACTTGTTACTTTCAATTCAGTATTTTTAGTTTCTATATGCTCATTACTTAATAATTGTTCAAGTTTCATATTTTTAACTGACATACCTAATGATTCATAAAATTTTATTGCTGATTCATTAAATCCCCATACATTAAGTTCAATAGCATCAACATTTTCTTCACTTGCCTTTTCTTTTAAGAAATAATATAGCTTCTTGCCAATACCTTTTCTTCTAGAATTTTTATCAACAACAATAACTTCTATGAAATAAGTAGTTCTTTGCTTTGCAATAGGAATGGCACGATTATTTTTTTTCGTAGCCATTAATAAACCATAAATCTTATCATCTTCTACATAAACATAATTAAAAGCATTAGTATCATTTAATAGTTCATTAAAATATTCTAATGGTAAAGGATTCCCATCATTATAAATATCAGGTCTATTTGTGCAATGTAATTCATGACCTTGATAAACAAGTTTCTTTAATTCTTCATAATCTTTTTCTACTATTTTTCTAATCATAATTTATCACTTCCTATCTTTTTCATTGTATCATAAATTTTTTATTTTTTACTTACTTCTTTGTACAGGAAAAATTTATTAATACATCATCATCTATATATCCTACATTTTTATAGGCTTTATTTGATGGAATATATTTATAATCTGTGTATAATGATACGTGATTTCCTTTATTTAAAACTTTATTGGTAAGAACATATATTAAATTTGCAGCATAAGCTTTTCCTCTTTCAACTGGTAAGGTATATACTCCTGCTATTTTAGCATTTCCACCTATAACTCTATAAAATGCTTGGGATACTATTTTATTATCTTTATTTTTCCAAATATAGTAATTTCCATCTTTTAATTTTTTTTCTACTTCAACTTGGGCTTCCTTAATTGTAAGTTCTTTTACATCAGAAATTTCTCTAAATTCATCATACATAAATTTTGTTAATATTTCTTTATCATTTTCATTTGCTAATTCACACTTACCATCAGTTACTTTAGGTTTAATTGTGGAGTTACATACTAAATATCCCATTTCAAAATAATAATCGCCTAAATTTTTAAAATTATCCTGTTTTAATAAATTATATAATTCTCTCTTGCAAGTAAATCTTGTATCAATATTCAATCTGTATAAATTAATTGCTTCTTCCATTTCTGAAAGCAAAGAAATATCAAAATTATCTTTTGTCCATATCCATGTGGGATAATTTTTTTCTCCCCGACATAAAACATAGTTTTCTTCATCACTGTATAATTCTAAAGTTTCACTTTCTAGATTTTGCAATATTAAAAAAAACTTATATTTATCCTTTTGAAATGGTTCGCTGTTAAATATTTTATTATTAGCTTGTATTCTTTTTATCATCAAATCACTTCCTATCTTTTTCGTTGTATCATAATTTTTTTGTTTTTTAATATAAAAAGCATAATACTTCTATATTAAGTTATTATGCTTCATATTAATTAAATTGTCCTTTTTTTTGTTTTACTAATATAGGACCTTTTTTCTTTGCCCATTTATATGGACTGCCTACACCATAATAATTTGGATCACTATCATAACCATTTTTATCATTAAATCCATATAAATATGCCATATCATTACTATAGATAATCATTCTATGTTGTTTCAAATAATCAAATAAATTGTTATCTATATCATAATTTCCGATTAATTCTTGTTGGTTTTTATCTTTTCCTTCTGTTGGTGTAATATAAGTATAATATGAACCTTTTTTACTTAAAACAAATCTTGGTTTAAGATCTATTCTACTAAACGATCTTAAATTTAATGCTGGACAATCTATTGTATTATTATTAAACACAATAAATTCAAAAGTAATACCATTAAACGTTGTTGCATAAAATCTTCCAATTTCTTGTCTTTCCATTAATATTCACTTCCTTTCTTTTTTGTGAATTACTGTTTTAAAGCAGAAAAAAATACAGTAATCACATAATTAGTGACTCCGTACTTTTAAAGTTCGTGTAGGTTAATACCCGAGATAGCTCACAAAGTGCTTATATCTCCTCACTTGTTTAAATATTATACATGATATTTTTCAAATGTCAATCCCATAAATTACTAAAAATTTTCTAATACTTGATTAACCTCACTAATTAACATTTGGAATATAATTGTTTCTCTAATAATTGATAAATTTCTTCTTTAGGCATCTTCTTTTGCCCCTTTTTTATTAAAATACTTATCTTTATTTTCATTTTAAACTTGATTTAAATCTACTTTTAATATTTTTCTTTAAAAAAGTAGATTTTTTAAGAATCGGCTTATTTACGCATTGCTTTCTTAGAAGTTTCAAGCAAACTTAGTTCCTTTTTGATAGAAAAGAGTGGAAAATTATTGTTTGTTGTTTGATTAATATGCACAATTTTAGCATTTAATAAATGCCAAAATCTTATATCACTTTTAACATCAATACCAATACAATTTCCATATGCCATATTACTTTCATTCGAATTTCCATCAGTTTCACGATAAAAACGAAAAGTTTTTTCATTAGAATTTATAATTAAATTTGAGATAAATTCAAAATCATTTTGAACATTTTCTCCCACATAATAAATGATAAAAGAATTAATCCCTTCTTGATTAGCACAACTTCTCATCAATTCAATATTATTTCGTAACTCTTCTGGAATGCAATTAAACCATGTAGGTTTATTTAGTGCTAATAATTTAATGTTTTCAGGATTAGTTAAGATGTTTTTATGAAAGCTACTTATCCATCCACTTAAGTGAAATAATTTCTCATATTTATTCGTTACGATTGCTTTAAATACTTCATTATCCATTAGTATTTTTTTTACCTGTAATAATTCTTCTTCTCCATTTTCACTAACCCACTCTTCCTTGCCATCACTGTTTTTTTTCACTGTTATTTTAGAATAAGCTAAAATTGCTAATTTTTCTAATAAGAACATTTCATCATTATCACTAATTTCTTCTTTTGCTTTTTCTTCTTTCATCCTCATTTTCTTTAAAATAGTACTGTATTTTGGCAATTTTATAAAAGTAGCATTCGATGTATCAATTTTTTCTAAGGTTTGACAATCAACATCTCCATCAGACAGACAAATTCTTACTATTCTCTCAATATTGTTTTTATAACTATCATCACTTAATAAATTATCTAGCCACTGTTCTAAATTTTTTTTCTCATTTGAAGGAATTATTGCTAAAATTGGTGCTTTATTCGCATAAATATCCCAATATTTTTTTAGAAAGTCAAAAATAATTTTTTTATCTTCATTAGAAAAATTTTTATTTTTCATTAAGGATAACAAATTTTCTTTGGCAAAATCATAATTCTCTTCTAAATAAGCAGACTTATGATATTTATTATATGGATTAAATGGAAACCCTTGTCCAGTAAATTGTGAAAACCATTCTGGAGAATTTATTCCATAGTAATATGAAACAAATGGAGTAGTTGAATAAGATACTTTATTTTCACAATTTAATTTTTGCCACCCAAAAATAAGGTGAATTCCATATTTTTCAAAAATACTATTTATTTCATTTATTTCTTGCTGAGGTGTAAATTTAAAATTTGGATTTATTCCATTCCTTTGAATACTATTTAAAAATGTTGAATTAAATGCATGATATTTATATTCTTTTTCTTCTAAATTTTTGATTATATAAGAACAAAAATTTCTTTTAATATTCTTGTCTTTTAAATCTTCTTTTGTTAGATTTAAAAAGTCTAATAGTTTATCTACGAATAATTTAGCAGTATATTCATCTAATTCATAATTACTTTTTACATCACGTGCTTCTAAATCTAAACTGACAATTTTTTTCGCTATTTTTTCAAGAAATTGGGATAATCCTTCGGTTGACCAAATACCATCTTTTTGGAATAAAGTTGCGTATTTTATTGAAATTCCTATAATGTATTCCAATAAACTTGTTTCAGAATTTGCGTTTTCACCACCTCTGAAATATGAAGAAATTGGTTCTAAGGCATGAATAAACTCATCAGATTCAAAATAATCTTCTATTTTCATCAATAAATCCTCTTTTCTTTATTTTTTTAATATTTATTTTTTTCTCTAATTAAAGTATACCATAAAAAAAGCAGATTTCTTAAAAAATTTGCTTATTTACTCATTACTTTTTTAGCCCAACCTCTCTTCTTACATTTAGGGCATTTTAAATATCTTGTTGTTCCTATATGAGGAGCAAAGACTGCTTCTTTATAGGTAGGAATAAACTTATCATGACAAGTTTTACATTCATAATATCCAGCGTCAACTTCTAATTTTAGCCAAGCAAGGGCTGTGATCACAAAGATTAAAGTTGCTAGAAAGATAATGGTACTAAGAAGTTGGCCTTCTTCTAAAGTAAAACTTGCTAATAAGATTAATCCTAAATAAAAGGTAGTAGATATCATTACGCCAATTCTTTCTGCAAAGATTAATTTTTTATTTTTCTCTTCATCTTGTCTTGCTAATTCTAATAATAATTTCTCATTTTTTTCTTGATAATCTTTCATTTCTATTTTCTCACCATTTAGAAGTTCATTGACCGTAATTTCTAAAATGTTACATAACTCTAGCATAATTCCAGCATCTGGTAGGGATAAACCTCTTTCCCATTTAGATACTGCTCTATCAGTAATAGATAATTTTTCTGCAAGTTGTTCTTGTGTTAAATTCTTTTTATATCGACATTCTTGAATAAACTTTCCAATTTTTTTTAAATCCATAAACTTCCTTCCTTTCAACCTTATTTTACGCTAAATATTTTTCTATTTACACATACTGTTGGTTTGGTTGATGAGAAAATACTTCAATTTATTTTTATTATAAGTGATAATATTTCATCATAGAATTATATTCGTTATCAATTAGTTCATCAAATTCATTTCCCATTTTAATACTTAATTCTAGTAACATTCCATCATATACTAAAACTTTTTTAAATGGAATAACCGAAGTCATTACAACATGAGGTAATTTATTATAAGGAATAATATTATCTATATTATCATTTAAACCTTTTACCATATATATTCTATCTCTTTCCATAAATGCTGTATATTCTAACTCATATTTAGAAATAATAAATATACTTCTGATTCCTTTTTTAAATTCATTTGCTATACTCAATTCTTCTTGATTGAATTTATATGGATTATTTAAACAAAATTCTTCTGTAATTTTTTCCTTATTCTCCCAATATTTATCTACAATATCTTTAATCTCATATGGATTAATTCCATTCTGATGATAAATCTTGATGTGAGGATTTATTTTGTACTTTTTATTGGTAAATTCTAACAAACCAAAATATATTTTATAAAATAATTTTGCCTCTTTTTTAGAAAGACAAGCATTTTGTTGTTTCACATATTTTTTTGTTTTATTTCTTTGAAGGTTTATTTTTTTTAAGTTTATTTCTTTTGCTTCATTAGGAGTAAAACCATTTAATGCGCCAGATGGCATTTCGTCCATGGCATCATCTAGTGTTTTAAAAAATTTAGTTAAATCGATATCTTCTAGTGATGGGACACTTTGAATAGATTTTTTTAATTCATTTCTATCCATATTTAACAGAGCATATTCTCTAATTATTTCAATTGAAGATTGCCAAAAGAATGGTAATTTTTCTAATTCATTTAGAAATTTTTTGATTTTTGGATTATGAATATCAAAATCATTATAAAATAGAGTTTTATATCTTTTTAAATCTATTTTACAACTTCCTGCGATTCCTTGTTTCTTTCTTTGTTCTTCTAACTCTTCTTCTATATCATAATAATCTTGATAAACAGCCATAGGAATATTTTCACCTAAGCCTTCAATATTTTTACTTTCAATAAATACATAATAATTAAATAATTTATTGTTTAGCATATAATTCCATATCACTTCAGAATCTATATTTGTTACTTCTGAGGCAAATTCACATACTGTACTTAAAAATGCTGAACCTTGCATTTTGCAATAACTTACTAATAATTCATTTAATTCATCAAATTTCTTTTTTTCAGTCCAATTTACTTTCTTTAAGGCACTCTTAACTTTATCTATCATTTCTTCTGGGATGTGACTTTCTTTATAATGATCATATTCAAGTAAGAATTTTTGATATAAAGTTTTTCTTTCCCAATCATATTTATTGTCTAGATACTTTATTTCTAGTTTTCCTGGATTTTTTAATAAATCCTCTAAAGTTAACTTATTTTCTAATACCATTTTTAAATATTTTAATTCTCTTGTTGTACAAATATCAATGATATTTTCTTCCTTATCATAAACTTTATATATGGCATCCAACATCTTCGTTTTTGATATCTTATCATAATCTTTAAATCCTCTTACAATTCTTGTATATTGTTCATAAACATATTCTTTTCTATATCCGTTTATTCTATCATACATCTTCATCTTCTATTACTCCTAACATACTTAATTTTTTATTATATTCTAAAAATACTGATCAGTATTTTTCTTTTCTAATTCTCTTTCTATCCAAAGGATAATCACTTCTACAATATAATCAATTTCCTCTTTTGATAATTCCTTTCCTTTTGGGATATGATGGATTCTTTCCAAGCAACCTCTACAGCAACATCCTGTTGCGTGCTGAGCAATGAATACTGGGTGTACTTGTCGCATAGGAGTTTGTTTCCCATCATTTTTAGGATTTTCGGGTGCAAGTCTCTTACGAATTAATTCATAGGCATCTTTTCTAATTTTATTGATACCTTTTTCTTTTGTATACAAAATCATTTTAGTATTCAAATGAAAGGAACCTCTAAATTTTGTTTTAGCTAATGAATCTAATAAATTTGGAATATCCTTATTCATTTGTCTCTTTCCTATCTTTCGTTATTTCTGCAAATTGATAATGAATTACTTTGGCTAAATCTTTTAAATCAACCTCTACTTGATAACCAATTTTTCCACCACTAAAAATTAGAGAAGAAAAGTTTTTAGCTGATGAATCAATAGTAACTAGGAAAGGCTTCTTTAATCCAATAGGAGAACATCCTCCATGAATATAGCCAGTTAAAGGGAATAATTCTTTTTGAGGAATCATTTCAATACTTTTCTCCCCTACACTTTTTGCACATTTTTTAAAGTCTAATTCTTCTTTAACCGGAATCATAAAGACATAATTTTTCTTCGATTTTGCTACGGTTACTAATGTTTTAAAAACTTTTCTTTCATCTTCATTTAATATTTTAGCAACATCTACTCCACTTATTGCAGAGGTATTTCCATAGAAGTATTCTTGATACTTAATTTTCTTTTGATCTAATATTCTCATTACATTTGTTTTTTCTTGTTTCATTCTATCACCAACGATTTTTTCTAAATTTAAACTTTAATTCGTTCTTTTTTGTTTATATTTTATCAAAAATCTAAGAAAAAATCTTTAGTTTATAACTTATTTTATATAAAAATACTTATTTTTTCTCTTACTTTTTTAATTATTATAGACATTAAAAAAAGTAACAATAAATCTATAAACTTTAATCTTAAAATATCACTAATTACGTATATGTTGCATCTAATCTACTTAATGTATTAACGTAAATTTATAATTTTGTTTCATTCATCTATTCCCTTTAATATTATCTATGAGGTGCTCTTTGTTCATAATTTTTCATTGTTATATACCTAGAAATATCTATGAAACTGTCCTTACTTAATTTTACTAATGTTTTTTCAAATTTATAAATACATTTAGATTTTGGATCATAAAAAGCAAATAACATCTGCCCATCACCCGTTAATATAGCTTGACCAAAATCATCAATCTTAAATTGAGGATTATTTTCATATAAAGAAATAGTACCATCTAAATCTCCCAAAGAAAAATTATCATAGTAATACCCCTTTGCTGGATGGGTATGACATACAAAGAAACTGTCAAATTGTGTCTTTCCACTTGCTAAAGTATCAACTATTTTTGTAGTTTCAGCATCAAAGTGTGCCACTCTTCTATGAATGTCAAAATTATGTTCATAGAATCCGGTTATTTTTACGAAGTTGGTTTTTTCATTTTTATTTTCACCTACTCTATGAACGTTACCACACAGTATAAAAGTATATTCTGAGTCGTTATCTTGGGTTCTTTTAGATAATTCAACCAGTCTATCTGCAATAACCTTATCAAGTATAATTGCAGACTTTGGAGCTGATGGTAATAAATTTTTATCAACTGGCGACATATCCCCATAATCATGTTCTTTTAGATATTTTTCTAATCCTGAAATTTTTTCTATCATTTTTTTCGTGGTTTCTCTCATCTTTAAGTCTCCTTTTTTCTTTTTTAATATTAACGACTTACTTGACACTCAAGCAAAAACTGTAACTTGTTTAAGATTAATATTTAACTTTTCAATTAATACATTTTATCTATCTAAAAGATAGTACTTTAAACAAAAATCTTAAATAGCATAATGCGTTATATTATTTTTTCTTAATATCTTCATTTTCCTTAAATGCTTCTTCAAAACATTCATTTAATATATTTTTATATTCATAATCACTAAATTGATACTTTTGCAAAGAAGGAAACTTTTTTTTCATAAAATTTACATTTGTAAAATAATCTTTAAATTCTTCATTTGATAATTCTTTTCCTACTTCTTTTTCTAAGAACATTTTTATATCAAAAACATCTCCTACCGTTGTACCAATAAAAAAATCTTTATCCATTTCATATTGACTAATTTCTTCACGATTTTCTATATTATCACTTTTTTCTAAATTAATAGCTTTTTCATAAATATTTCTAAAATAATTTAATTCTTTACTAAATCCTAATTTTATAACAAATTCTTTATTTTCCAATAAGAATTCAATTTTCTTTTTTGCATCAATATAATTCATATATTTTGTTTCATCATCTTTATTGAACTTACAAGCATTCGTATAAATATCACTATCCATAAAGAAATTTTTAACATAATTTTCTAAATATTCATTAACAGTTTCAATTAGAGCCCTATAAGCAATATCTTTATTATTATATTTTGATAAATAATCATTCATAAAAAGATATGGTTTATCATCACATAAATCTCCAACTACTGGATATCTTATATTATAAAAACTTTGAATAATAGAATTTTCATTTATTTTATCTTTATTTTTTAATTCTCTTATGATTAGTAATATTTTATATTCGTCTTGCAGATAATGATACATTGCTTTATCACCAAGTATTCTTTTCTTATCATCAATAGTCATTTGTAACACTGGTGCAATATGTTTTTGTCGTTTTGCTAAAATATCACTTATTACATTATGGTTTTCGTTTAATTCATTTTTTGTAAAAGTTGATAAATAAAACTTTTCTTCTTCTGATTCTCTATCTAAATTGTGATAACCTTTATAAAATTCCTCACTTCCTTGTGCACCAAAATAGTCATATGTTATTTGTTTAGAACCACTACTTTCGTAATTATTAAGATCCCATGTTACATCTACACCATAATATTTTCCATCAATTTTAACCGTATTAAAAGAATGACTATTTTGCTGATTTTGATATTCACATTCAATTCCCTGTCTTTCTAATAAAACTTTAAATGTTAGTGCAATACCAGCACAAGTCAACTCATGATATAAATTTCCTGTTAGCGTTCTTAATGCATTATCAACTCCATATATATCTTTATCTTTAAAATATTTTACATATTTTGTATCCAAAATTAAACAATCATGTATATACATTGTTTTTTGAAGTTCTGTCCAATCTTGTGATATATCTTTTTCAATATATTCAAAATATTTAACAATTTCTTTTAATTCTTCTGGTTTGTAATATGTCCTTTTTTTATAATCAATTTTATTATATTTAGTTTTAATATTTGGATTTAGTCCACTTAATAATGATATTCTAATTTTATCATTATGTATTTTTTCCAAATCACTACTTTTGATATCTTTTAAATTTTCAAATATTACATATCTATTTTCATTTATGCTATTGATAAATTCTATTGTTTCATTATTCAATTCATTAATTAAATAATCACCATTTATATTTCCTTTAATACCCATATATAAATTTCTCCTCTATTTGTACTTTCATTATTACATATATGGTATGTCCAAGTCAATTACTCCATTAATCTAAATTGTAACTTTTATTTTTGGATATTGCCTATACACTAAAATTGCTAATAATTTGATATAAGTTATATATATCATTAAAATAATCTAAAAGAAATTTTAATACAGTAAAAAAGAAATTACTTTTAAATACATTAATAATTTAAAATTCTTTTATTTTTTCTTACATTTAATCTCATATTTTCCTTCTTTAAATGTTAATTATAGATACTATCTCTAACAGAATTTGCTAATTTTCTTTTTCCTTTTTTAGGGATAAATTTATTGATAAAGGAATTATTTTTATTATACTTTAATCCAAAAAAAGCTAAGGTGCTAAAAACTATTGCGCCAATAAAATTAACAAATAAATCTTTCATGGTATCGTTTATTCCAATATCAAGGTAACCGTTTTCAATAACTTGAAGAATATTACCTTCTTTATCATAGATAATAGTTTTATCAATATCTTTTATTAAAATTGGTTTATTTTCTTTATCTGGATTTAACTCTACTGATGATATTTTTTGTACAATAGTATCTTTTTGCATATCTAAATTAAAAAATTTATCTCCAGCATATTCAAAAAATTCCCATAACACTCCAATTGTCATAGAAAAGCAAAAAGCAACTAAACATAAATAAAATGGGGATAACTTAATTGATTTACTATTTTTATTTAATAAGTCTACTAATGAGCATCCCACTGCGGTTGCTAAAAATCCATTAATGGTATGTAACATGGTATCCCAATGAGGAATGATTCCATAAAAGTTATTAATTTCTCCTAATATTTCTGCTGAGAAGATAAATAAATATATTGCTATTTCTAAACCATCTGGTAATGTTATTTCGAATTTGTTTTGAATAAATAATGGAGCAAATAATAATACAAGTGATAATAAACATAGCAGGGCATTATTTAAATCTCCTCTTAATAGTTGTAATATCATACATAAAATAACTAAAAATCTTAATATAATATAAATTGCTAGGGAACTTCTTCTTGTTTCTTGATATGCCATTTTTATTAATTTTTGAACTTTTATTTTTTTCTTTTTCATCTTCATCCTCCTCTTTAAATTTTTGGATAATTGTTTTGAATCATATTTTCTAATTTTTCTAAATCAAGTTGATTAGGGTGAGATAATGCTTTGTCAAAATTTTCTATTAAATTATCTATATTTGCTCCGGAAAGTTCTTGTTTTTGTTTTTCATAACGTTTTCTAACTGATATAGGCATTTTACCTTGACACATAAAAGTTCCTATTATTGTATTGCTACTATCAATATTCTTTTTTATATTATTAATAATATTTTGAAAATATTTTTCACTTTCTCCAAAGCCTGCTGTTCCAAATAAAAATATTTTTTTATTCTTTAAATTTTTTAAGAAAGTTAAGGTTTGTAAATCGGCTGTTCCTTTTTCAGTCCAAAATCCAATATATAGTATATTACTTAAAGTTTTATCAATATCTGCTATATTTCCATAATAAGTACATTGTTCTTTAGGTAAAATATTATAGATTTTTTCTGCAAGAATTTTAGTATTTCCTGTTTTACTACTGTAAATTATAGAATATTCTAATTTCATAATATATTTCTCCTTTATCGTTGAATTTTATCAAAAATTAATAGAAAAGTTTTTGTTTTTATTTAAAATACTTAAATATTTTATTTCTTATTGAATGATATTATTAATAAAGATAGGGATTTATTTTATATAATATAAAAGATATATACTTATAAAAACTACAATGTTAAATTCTTCTTTTATTAATGTTTTTAGAAAATAATACTAGTATTATTTTCTTTATTATTTTAAGTCAAGTGCATTTTTAGGACATCCTTTAATACAGTTACAACATAGTATACATTCTGTCCCATTTTTTCTTTTTCTTGAATTATCTAATATATCTACATTCATTGGACAACTATTTATACACCTATTGCAATGAATACATTTGCTATGATTACATTTAACTCTTAAATATGAAAAGTAACTAGCTGGTTTTAAGAAAATAGTTACAGGGCATATATATTTGCAAAATGCTCTATTATCTTTAAATATAAATGCTAATAATATTCCTAAAACGTAATATATTATATTTCCTATAATAAATGACCAAAACATGATATTTTCTAAATGGTCAACCTTAAATATAAATAAGACTGATACAAATGTTAATGATAGTAAAAATATAATATATCTAATCCATCCCAATCTTTTTCTATTACTTCTAGGAATTTTATATGGAAGAAAATCTAATACCATTCCTGTCCAACAAGCATATCCACACCAGCCTCTTCCAAAGAAAAATGGACCAGCAATTTTTGCTACAAAATAGTGGATGGTTGCAGCTTCAAATACTCCTAGAAATAGATAATACCAAAAGCCTTCAATTTGCATATTTTCTCTACATATAATTCCTAAATAAATAAGCATATATAGCCCTACTGCTAACTGAACAAAATTTCTTGCATATTTGACTTTATGTTGCATTAAATACATTCCCGTTGATAGGCAAATTCCTATATAATTAAAATTTAATAAATAAAATAAGTTTTTTGTTGATATAAATAATGATATAGCTACCGTTTCAAATATTAGCATAGTTATTAAGATAATTTTATTTTCTTTAATCAATTTTAGCATTTCTTCCTTCTTTCTAATAAATGTAATTTATTTAGCTAATTCTATAATGTCCAACAATATCGTTACGATATTCTAAAATATCTTCTTCATAATATCTTTGATAAAAATTAGCATGATGGATAATAAAATTTATTCCTTTTTTATTTCTATTATCTGATACTATTCCAATATGATTTTTAAATACAACAATATCTCCACCTTGCCATTCTTTTATCTTATTAATATCAGTTGTTAAAGCAATTGCGTTATTATCTAAATATACTTTTAAATTTTGTACTCTTCTGAAATCAATATTTTTATCTATAACATCAATATCATATAAATTTTTATTTGTTTTTATATGTTCATTTACTAAATTCATTAGATCATAACCAGCATTTTTTAATGCAAAAGCAACTACATCAGTACAAACTCCATATTCATCATCAGGATACCCTGTAGCATAGTATTTGCTCTTATATTTAGGATTTGTTTTTATATAATCTTTTGCATTATTTAATATATCTGTCTGATCATCTACACCATCATTATCTTTATCAATATTGCTTTTATAAGTTTGGATATTAAAATCTTTATTGGTATATTTTTTATGGGGAATATAATTAAAATGATATAACCCATATAAAATAACAATGATTAATATTCCAAGTACTAAAATAATAATGGAAAGTATTCTCTTCTTCATATATCCTCCACTTTAGTAAGTTACTATTTTTTTAATCAAATTACTATTAACTAATTATTAAATTGTAATTTATCAAGATGATTATAACACAAATTACAACAATTTTTAAATTATTTTGAAAATGAGAGCCTCTTCCTAGACTCTCATTCATTACAAACAAAAAATCATCTTATCTGATGGTGAGAAAGTAAATAAACTTACTCCTGTAATTGTTGCAACAAATAAATTATTGCGAACGATTCGTTTTTTTGGGTTAGTTTCTACTTGCTCTTTCAATTCTTCTTGTGTCATTTCGTGTAATTTTTTTCCATCATAAGATAATTTCCTATTCATAATGATTTCCCTTTCAAAAAGGGTTTTGTTTAAAGTTACTTTATATAAATTACTTTTGTAGGTTACATTCTTAAAATTCTTTATTTTGATATATTTTGCTTGATATTAGATATGAAATACCTAATAATATTATATAAATTATCGGAATAACTATAAGTAAATAGTTATCTAATTTATTTATTATATTTATAATAGGTGCCATATCTATAAATCGAGCAATTAAAGTTCCTATCCCTGCTATTCCAAATACTACTGCAAATAATATTATTCTTCCGTTTGTAGCCCCAAATTTGAAAACTATTGGATAAAGTAAAGAAACTATAATAACACTTGATAACATCGTTCCCATTAGTGATGAAATGATTTCATCTAAATTTATGCTATTTGTTTTTATGTAACTGATTCCTATTCCTATAGAAAAAGCAACGACTGCTAATATAATCATTAAAATCGTTGAAGCTATATATTTGGCTCTAACTACATTTTTTCTCCCATTTGGCAGAGTTACTGCATAAGAGTTCCAATTGTTAAAATCATCATAACTAAATGTTGATAAAAATAATATTATCCCAATTAGTGGGATTATAAATGTAGCATCAAATGTGCCTTGAAATGCCAACATTATATATATTACAAATATAATTATCATTGATTTTAAATTTGCTTTTATAAGTAAAAAATCTTTTTTTATTAAACCTAACATATCTTTTCCCCCTTAATTACTAATACCATTAAATCTTCTAGTGTAATTTTATCTATTACGCAATTATGATATTTTTTACTTGCTTGTTTTTTATCATTAACTAATACCTCATAAGCATATTTTGTTTTCTTATATGCGATAATATCTTTTTTATCAATATTTGAGAAATAATCAATATCACATTTTAAAATGCCATAGTTATCAATTATCTCATCTCTTGACTTTTGTAACACTTTTTTTCCTTTATCAATAAATATAATCTCATCTGCTATACGCTCTAAATCACTTGTTATGTGTGTTGATAATAATATCGAATGCTCTTCATCTTCTATAAATTTTTGTAATACTTCTAATACTTCAGCTCTAACAACTGGATCTAATGCACTTGTTGGCTCATCTAATATTAGTAGTTTTGATTTATGAGAAATAGCTGTCACTATTTCTAACTTTTTTCTCATTCCTTTTGACATTGATTTTAAAGGTTTATTTTCTGGTAAATCAAACTCTTTTAAATAAGAAAAATACAATTTGCTATCCCAGTTTTTGTATATATCTTTCATAGAGCTATTTATATCTTTTGCATTTAATAATTCTGGAAAGAACATATTGTCTAAAACTACGCCTATATCTTCTTTTATTACTTTTTCTTCTTTTTTATAGTCCTTTCCAAATATTTTTATTTCTCCACTATCAATCTTTATAATATTTAGTATCGACTTAATCAAAGTTGTTTTTCCTGCTCCATTTTCTCCAATAAGACCTACAATAACCCCTTTTGGTATTGATATATCTATTTTACCAAGTTCAAATTTTTCATCATATTTCTTTTTTAAGTTTTTAATTTCAATAATATTTTCCATTTACTTATCCTCCCCATAAATCAATTTAAACATTTCAATTACATCGTTTTCATCTATCTCGAATCTATTGGAAATAGCAACTATTTTTTCTATATAATCTTCTATATCCTTTTGTGCTTGTTCTTTTGCAATTTCTGTATTTTTAGGTGCCACAAAAGTCCCTTTTCCTTGTATAGATTTTAAATATCCCTCTTTTTCTAATTCATCATAGGCTTTTTTTATAGTCATAGCACTTATTTTTATATCTTGTGCTAATACTCTGATAGATGGTAATAACTCATCTTCGTCCAGTTCTCCCTCTAGTATTTGATTTATAATAGTTTTTTTTATTTGTTCATATATCGGAACAGAACTACTATTACTAATAATCATCTTCATATTATCGCCTTCTTGTTATACAGTGTATAACACTATATAACTCTTGTCAATATTTTTGTTAAACTTTTTATCTATGGATACAAAAAAAACAGATATTCTCTGCTTTTCGTACCTCTATAAAATTATAATCTTTTCCTTCATTGATATTTCATCAACTTCATATCCATATTTTTTTGATTCTTCCCTGTATGTTAAAAACGAATGATTTATATCAAACCCTAAAATATTTTTAATTTCTTCATAAGATAATTTATAATTTTCTTTATTATTATCTTTTTAAATACTTCCATAATGGCTCATATTCACTCATTATTAACACCTCTATTGCTATTTTTCTAATTAATTACTAAATTGTAATTTAGCTAATAGTTGCAATTATAAATAAATCATTAGAGTTAATTAAATATTCTGCTTTGGGATCATTAGGTAATTCTCCATTATATGCAACCCAATATTGAGAATTAGCATAATTTCATACTCCTGTTTTTTCGTAAGTCTTATATTTAATAGTTCTATCTTCTTGTGCTGATGATTTATCTCTTGTATCATCTTTTAACAAATGGATCTTATTATTTCTAGCTTCGTACAATACATCAATTATAAAAATATCTCCCTCAACAGTTGATTGTACTACTCTAATATTGGTGATAGATAATAAGTTCTCAAAATCAATCGAATCATATAATATATTTTCATCAATGCCAAATGATTTGGTATAAAGATTCAATGGGGATTCATCATTTAAATTTTTCCTTTGATAAATTTGTCTAGCATCTTTTATTAAATCAAAAATTGTGTTTTTTCCATTTCTCATGTAGTAATTTGACAAAATCAAATTCATGTTAAAACTCTATCTTTTGTCCAAGAAAAAGGCATAACTTTATCTAATAGATGAGAAATTACATCATTTCCATTTTCTCCTATACTTTTCCAATATTTTAAATCTTCCTCTATTTTTATTTTTTGTGCTATAGAATAATGAATATCTTTATATTCCATACCATTTTCTAAGAAAAGTTTTTCATAGTTTTTAGTTTTATTATTGCTATTAATGTGTGAAATAATTATTTCTTTTTGTACATCAGTTAACTTTTTTCTAGCAAAAAATTTTCTTAGAAATATATTATTTAGCGTTTCATTAACATTTGATGAATTCAGTGAGATTGGTTTTGTTGAACGATTAGATATTATAATTATTGAATTAGTATTTTTTATTTCAAAACAGATTGACATTAATTCATTTATATCTAACATAACATAAAATGGTATTGGTTTAGTATTTTTTAATAAAATCTCTATTTTTGTCTTTTCATTTTCAGTTCTAATAAATCTTACTAAATCATGACTAGGATTATCATTATGATTGAGTGCATTCCTTATTAATTTAATTATTTGTCTGTTACTAAAATTTGATCTATCATTACTATTAATAAATATACTATCAGGAATACTAATCTTATTTATACTAGATTCAAGTAAATTATCAAAATAGTTATCATACAAAGTTGTTAAAAATTTTGACAATAATAATATTTCATATATGGAAATCATTTCGTAATAATAATCTTTAATCGAATATTGTATTCTATTATCAACTTGCATATGATGTTTAAAAACTTCATAAAGTGGAACATCTTGATTCATAATTGTATATGTTAAAGTTCTATTATAATCTCTTAAATAAGTTGCAATTTCATATTTAGTAAATTCATGTTTTTCCATATTTTCACAGACCTTGTTATACCCATTATACTACAGATTTTTAAAATAATTTGTTCAGAATATTATTTATTTTATGAAAAATTTATTTTCTCAAATTCCTATTTTTCTAACTAATTATTAAATTGTAATTTAATTATTGCTTTAAAATATTTGTAATAGCATTTGAACAATCATCTTTAATACATATTGCCTTATTCTTTAATTCATAAGCTATATCGTTATATTTATCATTTATTCTTATTAATGTAACATTATCATGTGTATATGCTAATTTTTCAAATGGAAATCTAACAATTCCAGGTGTATTAAATCCGACACCTAATTCGATTAAAATTAATTTTTTATTTATATTATCATGAATAAACGCTTCATAATTATTGCTAAGTCTATTCCAATTATCATCTTCAACAAAGAATGCATCTTTTCTAATATTTATCTCCATTTTTGCTCCACATACAGGGCAATATGGTATGAGGTTGCTATCAATTCTTAAGTTGTCTTTAGATTTCAGCATTTTTTTAACCAATTCAGTATCATCATATAATTTATTATGGCAACCTTTAGAACATTGCATTTTTCCATAACTACCTTGAACTTCAAATACTTTATCATGTTCAAAACCAGATTTCTCAAATTGCCCATCGACATTTGTAGTAATAACAAAATAGTTTTTATCTTTTACTATTTCTAATAATTCTTTATATGCCCTTAATGGAGGTGGAGCAATAAATGAATAGTTAATGTGTTTTGCCCAATAACTCCATCTTTCTTCTTCGGTATTAAAATTATAAAAACTAGATGTATACATATCTATCATACCATAATTATTCACTAGTTCAGGAAAATTCTTTTTAAAATTTTCTCTTGAATAATCAATTCCTGCTGATGCTGATAATCCAGCTCCTGCACCAATAATAATTGCATCTGCACTTTTTATTAAATCTTTAATTTTTAAATAATTTTCTGTATTCATTGTAATCACTCTCACTAAAAACATTAAATATAATTTTTATATTTGTTTTATACTTACTTAGTACTTCTTTAACTGAGTTATAGGCAACTATTTTTGCCTTATTTATTGAATAACCAAATAGTCCTGTTGATATACTTGGAAAAGCGATAGAATTATAACCATTCTTAATCGCATACTCTAAAGAATTTTTGTAACAATTAGATAAATCTAATTCGTTTTGTTTTGTTACTTCATTTAAAATTTCTGGTCCTACCGTTGTAATTACTTTTTTACTAGGTAAGTTATAAGCATTACAAATAATTATCTCACCAGCAGAAAGTTCTTTACCTTTTAAAATTTCATTACATTCAAGTCTTAATCTCATGCCTGCATTAGTATGAATTACATTATCTACACAAACATGACTTGGATTAAAACAACCTAAGCCATCTTTGTTACCAGCATTAACAATAACATCACACTTTAAAGTAGTAATATCTCCTTGCCACAAAATTATATTATCTTCATTTTTCTTTAAAGAATTAACGTCAACTACTTTTTTATCTTTTAATTCTAAACTTAAATATTCATCTTCTAACTTTAAAATTTCTTCATTTATTGGTTTAGGCAATCTTATATTAACAAGTGTCTTATACAATTTTTTTAAACTTTCATAAGAATTAGGTACCTTAACATCATAATTATTTTCCTGAATTAAATATTCTATAATCTTTAATAACAATTTTTCTTTGCTCATTTTTGCTCCTTATACTTAATACCAAATTCTTTCATCATATCAAGAACACCTTTAAGTTCCATACCTTTTTCAGTTAGTGAATATTCTACTTTTGGTGGAACAACAGGATAGACTCTTCTTTTGACTATTCCATCATTCTCTAAATCTTTTAAATTTTGTGTTAAAACCTTTGCCGATATCCCAACAACAGATCTATTAAGTTCATTATATCTTTTTGTACCAGTAATTAAATCTCTTAAAATTAAAACTTTCCATTTATTCGAAATAATAGATGCCGTATATTCAACAGGACAATTTGTATAAACTTTAGCCATAATTATCAACTCCTGTTCTCATTATATCATTATATGTTACTTTTAGTAAGTACGCACTTTTTGGTAAGTATTAAAAAAGTGAATTTTACTTCACTTTATAATTATTCTCCAAAGAAGAAACCAGCTGTCATTTCAAGGTAATTAACACCACTATAATTTGGATATTCTTCTTTAACTTTTTCTATCATTTCATCTTTATTTTTACAAGTACTTGCAATATTTAATAAAGTTTCAATATATGATATCTTTGTATCAACTGCTTTAATATCTTCTGGAATATAATGTGATGTTAAAATTAAATTATAATTTTTTTCTATATATCCCTTTAATGTATCAACCATAGCATTTGCGTGAGTTGCACCAGCAATAATAGAATGACAATCACTACCTAACATATGAGTATATATAGAATTTATTTCTGGTATTTCAATATCAAAAGCATCGCTCGTTGGAATAATATTCATTTTTATATCTGCTAGAGTAATAGTTCCGCCATTAATATAATCAGTTACATGATGTATATTATTATCAAATGACTCTCCAAATGCCTTTGTAAAATTATCAACTAATGCTTTTCCTCCACCAATATGTCCATATTCATCAGCCTTTTTAGTAGCATATTTTTTAGAATCTTTTAAGAATGTTCCTCCTCCCATGTGATATGAAAGTAATACACCATCAAGTTTTACTCCCAATGATTCAATATATTTTTCTAATTCTTTATTATTGTCATAGAATGCAGGCGATTCAATAACAACTACCTTTTTATTTTTTTCAAGTAAAATTACTTGGTCATCAATATAATCTGCCGTATTATAATTATGAACTTTTACATCTCCAAAATCATAAACTAAAACATATCCTTTATCTAAATTTATCTTTTTATTTTTCATTTTTATTTCCTCCTATTTTTTTGTTCAAAGAGGTGTGCACTTTTCCTTGACAATTAAATTATAGAATAATGAAAAAGAAAAAGTAAGTATGCACTTTTTTGTTAGATACTTACTTTTTGGTATAAATTTAATTAAAATAAGGTTTTAGCGAATAAATTTTTTTATAATTCATATAATTCTCCTTACTTTTTAATATATTTTATTATACCAAATTTCTTACGAAAAGTCTATAATTTAGAGAAATTTGGTAATCTTTATTTTTAATATTTTTCTTTAATTAATTTAATTATTTCTTTTAATTTTTTAATATTATTTTCGTATCTATAAACATCTATTTTATCACAGAAAAAGAGAAATATTTCATTCTCTTAATATCTTAATCTTACGATTACTCATAAATTTTTATTTATCGATTTTTTCAAACAAAACATATTCATTATCATACTTTAATATTATGTATTTTTCTGATTTATCATAAACTTCTGCATTTAATAATTCCTTTGTATTAGTTTCATTATCTAATTTAGGAACGTACTTATTAGGTATTAGTTTATCTATAACACCTATTTTTTGCGTACCACCAGCATAATCAATAACCCCATTGGCCTTACCATATAATACTCCATCAAACATAACTAAAACTTCTATTGATGCATAATCAACTTTTCCTAAATCAGTAACTAATTCATAGCCATCATATTTATTGTTCTCAGATGATTTTTCTTTTTTTGTAAATCCACATCCTGTAATAGAAAATAATGTAATAAGCATTATTAAGCATAAAATAATATTTTTCTTTTTCATAAGTCCTCCTACAACTCTATTATACTACATAATTACTAATTTTTATCATCAACTTAAATCATCGTAATATTACTAAAAAAAGATGAGATTATTTCTCACCTTAATGTACGTGAATATCTTAATATTCTGATTGTTTTATTTTTCTCTTTTTATAAATAATATTATTAATATAACTGTAATTATAATAATTAATAATGGTGCTATTCTAAAAAATATCCACTCAAATGAATGCCATAAAGTTCCAATTACAGACCACTCTGGATCACTATAATCCCATGATTGATATGGACTTCCTAATATTGCTAATAAGATAAATAATAATACAAAACATATATCAAAAATTATTAATGTATTAACTAACATTTTTCTTTTTTGCTTTTGTTTCATTGCTAATTGTTCATTAATGACTTCTAACTTT
>CAKPHZ010000004.1 GCA_934162265.1 uncultured Bacilli bacterium
ACCTATAAAAAATAATGAAATAGGATTTAATATATATTTCTTCATAAATTATCTCACTTTCAAATTACTATTTATCTAACAAATCACTAAATTGCAATTTTTTAATATTATATATGATTATATTTTTACTATAAAGAATACAAATCCAATTGCACCAATAATCATAAATATAATTCCTACTAATGCAATTTTCTTTCTTCTTTCTATTTCATTTTGTTCTTCTTTCGGAATATTTTTTATTGGATATTTTCTTCTATGCAATAGATAAAGAATAATTCCTTCTGAACTTTTACCACTGGTTGCTAGTAATCCCATTAATTTTGGATGGTTAATTCCTCTTGCTTTTGAATCTATAACAGTTATTTTATAAACTTGATAAACTGTAGCAACTAAACCTATTAGATATATTGCTATAAATATTGCTAATAAAATATAATTCATAATTTCCTCCTATATTTTTTTTATGATTTGATAAAATAAATAAGAAAAACTAATAATAGAAATAGTAAATACTATTACTATAATTGAAATACTTTCATTTGCCGTTATTCCTATTATTATAAATAGAATAATAATTAAAATATTTAATAAAATTGCATAAAGCAATTTCTTATTACTTTTTACAACATCTGTGCTATCTTTTAAATATTGTAAAACTTTATTATCGTAACTTAGTAAGTCATCTAACGAAATATTAAAACATTTACTAATTTTAACTAATGCATCAATATCAGGATAAAATTTGCCATTTTCCCAATTAGATATTGTTTGTCTGGTAACATCTAGTTTTTCTGCAAGTTGTTCTTGTGAAAGCTTTGCTTTTTTTCTCATTTCAATAATTTTTTTGCCTAAATTCATAATTTTTCTCCTTTCACAAAAACTATACATTTTTAATTATTATTTTACTATCAAATATATTTTACATTTTGAAAAATGTAAACAACTTTACTATTTAATACAAAATATTATTTTTTCATCCTCTTAATTATTAATACAAATCTATTAAGAGAGAACTAAATTACAAATTACTATTTTTCTTTCTCTCTAATTATATCAAAAAAAGAGTAAATCTTAAAACTGATCTACTCGATAAATGACTATTTTTCTAACTGATTACTAAATTGTAATTTTTATTTAATAGTAAATTCAACTGCTATGTTGGAAGTTTCGTATTTTCCTTCTTTATATTCATAGTCAATTTCTTTTATAATTCTGTAAGTTCCTTTTGCAAGTTTGCCATATCCATTTTCCCAATCAAGTTCAATTTCTTTACTTTCTTTTGCTGAAAGTTGAAAAGCTGGCATATCGAAATCTAATTCCGCATTTATTTTATGCCATTCTCCATCTTTTTTAATCTCTATTTCATATGGATTTCCATATTGAAAATTTTTATCACTATGATTAGTTAAAACTAAAGTTGCACTTTTATTTGTTAATGTTCCTTCTTTAATAGTCATTATAACATCATTTTGTGAAACCTTGATATCAGATTTATCTCCTATATCAAATTCATTTTTTGATTTACCACAACCTGTCACTCCTAGTGCCATAACTCCACACAGGAAAATAATAAGTAATCTCTTTTTCATCGTCTTCCTCCATTAAAAAATTATTTTTAGATTTTATTTTTTATAATCTTATCTAGTTATAATTCTAGTTTATCAGATTTCCTTATTTTGTCAAACGCCATAACCTACTTTTTTCTATAAAATAAGTACTTTTCTACGTCAGTACTTTACATACAAAAAAATGAAACACCCAAATTAAGATGTCTCATTTTTCTTTTTTACTCTTTAAATAAACCACTTTCTTTTAATAGAAGTTCTAAATCTGTTCCTTTTACTTTTTTCTCCAAGATTTTGATGGCTTGTTTTTCGGCAAATGTTAAAGGAAGTTCGTCTACTGATTTTTTATCTACTGCATAGAAGCAAGCTTTTAATAATTCTCGAACATCATATTTACTTCCCCATACTTCTGGTACAGCTCTATCAACTTTAAGTAGTGTATATACAGCTTCCATACCTGTTCGAATAGAATATTCGGTTGTAAAGATTGTATCTCTAGGTGTTTCTGCAAATTGACCAATAAAGGCAAAATTAACTGCGTCTTTTGGTACGACAAGTGGTCTATCTTTTTCTTCTCTTGGTTGGAAGAAAGCGTTAATGTATGGCATATAGCAAGTTGTGGTGTTACATTTATTAGCATATTCTTCAATCTTATCTGTTGGTATTCCAATATGATATAACCATTCTTCACATACTTCGCGACCAGTACAATTTTGAATTGGTTTTTTTACAAAATTTCCTTCACGATTAGTATTTAGGGCATATACCCATACTAATACACTATTTTTCTTTTGGGATTTAAATTGTGGTTGGCGATTGATTGTCCAAGATAAATACCAGTTTTCCATACTATCTTTTACAGTTACAATTCCTCCTGTTGTTACCTTTCCTTCTCTAGGATCTCTTTTGCAAATATTAATGATATGTTTAATTATTTCTTCATCACTTACTTCAACTGTAGCACTCATCCAATTGGTTTCATCCGTATTACTACAGAATTTATCTGGATTACCAAATTCACCATTAATAGCTTGAGATGCAATATTTTTCCATAAGTTCCAAGATTCTCCTTCTCCATTCTTAACTTTTGATAAATCTGGTATTGTATTTTGATCTCCATAACAAGAAGTATCTGTACAGCAACCATTGGTAATAAAGACTAAATCGTTTTCTGTTAAGATAAATTCCTTTTCTTCCTTATCTTTTTCATAAATGATTTTTGTAGCGACTTTTTTCTCTTCTTTATTATCAAATAGGACATTTTTAACATCTATGCCATATTCGATTTTTACACCATGATTTTCTAAATATTTTGTTAGTGGTAAAATCATGGATTCATATTGATTATATTTTGTAAAACGTAGAGCTGAAAAATCTGGTAAACCATCAATATGATGAACATATCGACATAAATATCTTTTCATCTCTAAGGCAGAAGACCATTTCTGAAAAGCAAACATAGTCTGCCAATATAGCCAAAAGTTTGTCTCCCAAAAAGAATCTGGTAGGACATCAGAGATTTTTTTATTTTCTAAATCTTCTTCTTTAGTAATAAATAATTTTGATAATGCTAATGCTGATTTTTTATCTAATTTAAATAACTTATCCGTATGAGCATCTTCTCCACAATTGATTGTTGCTCGACAAAGAGAATAATTTGGGTCATGTTTATTTAACCAGTAATATTCATCTAATATCGAAACTTCTGGTGTTTCTATAGAAGGAACGCTTCTAAACATATCCCACATACATTCAAAGTGGTTATCCATCTCCCTTCCCCCACGCATATAAAATCCTTTGGTAACATCTCTTCTTCCATCACAAGAGCCACCTGCTAAGTCTAATTTTTCTAATAAATGGATATTTTCTCCCTTCATTTGTCCATCTCTTACAAGATAGAACGCTGCTGAAAGCCCAGCTAGACCAGTTCCAATAATATAGGCAGACTTTTTATCTACATCAATTGGCTTCTCTGGACGAGCAAAAGCCTCATATGTTCCAGCACCATAATACATATTTATCCCTCCTTTATGATTAACAAAGTTCATTATAATCATTTTTATTATTTTCTACAATCTACAAATTTTTATACTTGTTAGAAAATAAACTTATTTATAGTTTTAGAGGGATATTAATACAAAAATAAAAAAATGTTTATTATAGTAATTTTAAATATATGAATACATATTTTAGTAAAATACTGATCAGTACTTTTCTATAAAATATAAAAAAAACTATTAACAAAACTTTCTTTGTCAACAGTTTAATTTTATTTCTTTTCAATAAAAAAGCAAAAAAATACATTTTAATTTCTCTTCTTAATATGAAAAATATATCATATACTCTTCCTATAATTTTTTAAATATACTTCTTAATTTCTTTAATAAACTCAAAGTAACAATAATAGAAAAATTATTAAGAAAGGGATAATACTTAATAAGTATTTTATTGAATGATTTAAAATTTTACTATTATTTATTTTTGGTTTTAGAATAGAGATAAATTAAATATCAATTATCCCTATTATTTTTAGTTTCATAGTTCCATATTCCTAATTTTCCTTTAGCAGAGATTGGTTCTTCTAAAACTTCAATCAATTCTAACTTCCAAGCGTACCTTCCTACTTCGTAGCGTCCATAATCACTTTCGTTAGTAGTATTTTTAATTTTTTGGATAAATTCTTCTGTCATATAAATACAATCCACTAAATTACATTTACATAAAATATATCCTGGCTTTAATTCACTTTTTAAATAAGGCATTGCTTTTTCTACATTTTCAGATTTACTCATTGCTTTACTGGCATGAATATAAATTTCTCCTCGGTAATTGGTTTTAAAGCTTCTTGTTTCATATATTTTTACCCCATCTTTAATTAAGGTAGCAAATGGCTCTTTTATCGATAAAACTTTCATTTTCTTCCTCACTTTCATGTCTTAATTATATCATGAAAAAAAGCAAATTTTTTAATTTTTGCTTTTTGTTAGTTTATTGCTTTTCCATTTACATATAAAGTATCTCCTTTGTTAGTTGTAATTTTACTATTACTTGATTTGAATGTGGCAACGCCTGTATCGGCATCTCCACTCATCGACTGATAAAGAAAGATATTTTTATAAGTAGTCGATTTCCCATTTAATTTATTATTTGTATCCTCAATGGTTACGTTATCTAGGGTAACAGAGTTTTTTCCTAAGTATCTTGACTTAAACTAATAATAATCAATCTATTTTTAAGAAAAATAGCCATAATCTCTATGCAAACTTTTTCTTAATTTAACTTCTTTTTCTTTATTTTGTTGAATAATTTTTTTGGTTGTTTCAGTTGATGCTTTATTATAATTAAAGATACTAATATAATGAAGAACGTAGGCATCTATTTTAGATAAATTATTATAATCCGAATTTTTTTCCTGAATATAATTTTTAATTTCTGATGAGGACAAGTTTTTTAATTCATCTAAAAGTATCTTTGCTTGGTTTAATTCTTTTTCATTCATTTTACTTTCCATCAACTCTTCAATAGAATGATTTATCATATAGTAATATACCAAATCATGTTCTAGTTCTGTACATTCTTTGTTTTGGTATTTGAAAAATAATTCAGCCATTTTTACTTGTTCAAATTGTTCTTTATATTCCTTTAGTTCTTCTAGGGACATGTTTTCAATATTTTTATGAGAAGTACTTCTTTCAATTGGATAAAGTAACCATTTTATCCATTCTTCTAAAGGCAAAATACAGCATCCATTTATTCCTTTAACGACATAAAGTAACTTTTTTTGATTTTGATTATTTAATTTCATCATGTATCCTCCAATCTAATTAGATACTGTCTTCAAAATATTTTTGTTTGCAGTTGTTTGCAGTTGTTAACACTGCAAACAAAAATATTTTTTAATTACCCATTGGGGTTTATTTTTTGTTCCTTTATTATAAATTAAATCTCTTTCCCTTAAAAAATTTATGATATATCTAGTTTTGTTATTTAATTCGTTTTCATTTTTGGTATCAAATAAAGGATACATATATTTATTAATCTCTTGGCGATTTACACCACTATTATTTTTAATATAATTAAGTAATTTAATTTTTAATTCATCCATTTCTTCAATGACTTCTAATGATATATCCTTCAATTTTTCTGTTAATGGAACTATAACAGTAAAAATCTCATCATCTTTAAAACTTGGAACTTACCCACTATATATTTTATTGTATTTTGTTATAGTTTTTATTCCAGAACCTAATTCCTCTGCCAAACCAATTTCTTTAAAAAAATTAGCAATTTTAGGATTTTTAGGATACGGAGAATAATTATTAATATCTATATAACCAATATTTCTTGGTCTATTAGCATTCTCAGTCGTTATTGATTCTTTAGTTATAATTAGCCTTGCTGGAACTGGATTGGAGTATTCTCTATGAATTAATAAATTCACACATAATTCACGAGCTATTACATCCCTAATATTAATTCTTTGAGTGCCATTCATATAGAATTTTTCATTTAAATGTTTTTTTTAAATCAATAATTACAGTTAATCATTTTTATATGTTTCTAAGTCATCAATTATATTTTCAATTTCATGATAAATTTTAAAAATGTTTTTTCTTCTTTTTATTATATTTTTAAGTCTATAGAATCTTCCTAATATTTTACCATGCTTTTCAATTTCTTGATTTATGTAATATTTAATTGGATAATCTCTCTTCACTGCTCGTACAAAGCATTTTATTATCCCAGTTCTTTTAATAATTACAGTACCTTTTAATAATGTTATTGGTTTAATATCATAGATTACATTACCTTCAATTAATGCTTTTTTCTTTTTACTTTTGATAAAATCTAATATGTCATTATAGCAATTTATAAACTCTTCACCCTCACATATTTTTCCATATTTATTTTTTAAAAAATCTTTTATTTCAGTTAAATATTTATCCTCAACAACTTTATCAGTTGGCATTTCATATAATCTATCACAATTAATAACAATATAATTATCATCATTAATATATTTCAGTGTACTTGTTGTTTTACCGGAACCTTTTGTACCAATAACATTTATTACATCATCATTAGTCATTTTCTTTATATAATCTTTTCTATCTCTAAATAAATATAATTTTGATTTCTTTGACATATAACCACGTCCTGTAATTATTATATCACAATCATAATGAGTTTTTATCTTGAAGTAGCTTATTTGAATCTTTTTTCTCTCTTTCTAATTCTTTTAAACTTTTTTCTGGAGTTGGTAAATTTTCTGGCATTATTCTATGATTTTTTTTAATTGTTTCTCTAATATTTTTACCTATATCATAGTGAGTTTTATTAGCATTATTTTCTCCTATAATATTATCTTCTCCTAAAGCTGTCTCTGTTTGAGTAATTCTAAATAAATTATCTCCTAATTCTTCACTTCCCATATTATCTCCCGACTTTTTCAGTCAGTAACTAACAAAAACATCATTTTACCAAGTATTTTTTATTTAACTTAGAGAAAAGTACTTATTAAGTATTTTATTCCTATATTATTTATATTTTTTCATAATTCTTAATGTATTAATTACCGTTAATAAAGTAACACCAGTATCGGCGAATACTGCTAACCACATATTAGCAAGACCAAACACACTAAGGAGTAAGATAATTGCTTTTACCATAAGAGCAAAGATTAAGTTTTCTTGAATAATTTTTTTGGTGTATTTTGAAATATCAATAGCAAGGGGAATTTTAGTTAAATCATCTTTCATTAAGACAACGTCGCTGGCTTCTATTGCTGAATCACTGCCAACTCCTCCCATAGAAATTCCAATATCAGCTCTTTTTAAAACAGGGGCATCATTAATTCCATCTCCTACAAAGATAGTGATTTTTCCTTCTTGACTAACTTGTTCGAAATGTTCAAATTTATCTGTTGGAAGCATTTCTGTATAAATTTCATCTATTGCAAGTTTTTTCCCAATTTCTTCTGATACTTCCTTTTTATCTCCAGTAAACATATAAGTTTTAATCCCGTAGGATTTTAATTTTTTGATGACTTCTTCTGAATTTTCTTTAATTCCATCATCAATGGTAACGGACGCTACATGCTCTCCATCAATATTTAAGTGAAGCATTGCTTCTTCTTTGCAATGACAAAGTTTTTGATTGCCAATAAATATTTTTTTATTATCTAAAGTAAATTCAATTCCTTTTCCGGCATTTTCTTTAAAATCTAAAACATCTTTATTATCTACTTTTTCCTTTTTTAAGTTTAGAATAGATTTTGCAATTGGGTGGTTAGAGAATGATTCCCCTTTTCTTAAAATATCAACAATTTCATCATAAGAATACTTATTTTTAAATTTATCCATAATTTCAATTGAAGATACTTTAAATGAACCATTGGTTAGGGTTCCAGTTTTATCAAAGATGATATGACTTACATTGCTTAAATTATCTAGATAATTGCTTCCTTTAATTAAAATTCCTTTCTTACTAGCAACACCTATTCCTGTAAAATAAGATAAGGGTACAGAAATAGCGATTGCACATGGGCAAGAAATAACTAGAAAGGTAAGGCCTCGATAAATGCCTTCTTTTATAGAAATTTGAAAAATAAGTGGTAATAAAACCATAACTAGTATTGCTGTGATAATGACAAATGGCGTATAAATTTTACTAATTTTAGAAACTAATGTTTCTGTTTTGGTTTTTTTATCCGTAGCACTTTCTAGTAAGTTTAGGATTTTTGAAACTGTAGAGTTTGAAAACAATGATGTTGCTTTCATCTCAATAATATCCCCTAAGTTAATGCTTCCGGATAGAATTTCAGTTCCTTCTTTAATAGATACTTCTTCACTTTCACCTGTTAAGGCTGAGGTATCTAGTTTGCTTTCTCCTTTGGTAACGATTCCATCAACAGGAATTTTTTCTCCTTTCTTGACCATTAAAATATCATTTATTTTTACTTCTTCAACGGGAATTTTTTTGATTTCTTCTTTATCTTTTCTATTTACATAATCCTCTTTTATGTTTAATAAGTTTTTTATTGAATTTCTAGAATTATTGATTGCTTTTTCTTCTAATATTTTTCCAATTGTATATAAAGAAATAACCATCATTCCTTCTAATACTTCTCCAATACATAAAGCACCAATACAAGATATTGTCATTAAGGCATTTTCATTTATTCCATTTCCTTTTCGTAATAGTTTTAAAGCATTTATACTGGTTCGATATAATAAAATAATATAAGAAACTAGATAAAAAATCCATTTAATTATTTTAGGAAGTGGGATAAAGTAACCAATTAATCCAATAGATAAACCTATGATAAGGCTTGAAAGATGAAATTCTTTCTTATTATCTTCTTTAGTTTCTGTAATATAAGCTTCTGGCTCGACTTTTTGAATGAATTCATTTAATTCTTCTATACTGTAGTTTTTTTCTGATTCATAAGAAATTTTACAAGTATTAAAATTTACAATGGCATGATTAAAATTATCATTTTTATTTAATGCTTCTTCTACTTCTCTAGCACAATCAGCACAGTCTAGGTTGTTGATATGATATTGATATTTACGCATAATCTTCTCCTTTCAATTTATGGTTAATATGTTCTAGTCCAATTTCATATAAACGACTGATATGTTCATCATCTAGGGTATAATAGACTTCCTTACCATTTCTTCTAAATCGTACAATTCCTGCTTCTCTTAAGATGGCTAATTGATGAGAGATGGATGACTTTGTCATATTTAGAACATTAGCAATATCACAAACACACATTTCATGATGATCTAATATCCATAAAATTTTTGTTCTTGTACTATCCCCTAATATTTTGAAAAGCGTTGTTAAATTTTCTAATTCTTTTTCTTTGGGTTTATTTTTTAAAGCAATATTAACAGCATTTTGATGGATGATATTACAGTCACACATGAATTCTTTTTTTTCCATTTTTTCCTCCTTACTTAACTATATTCATTATAGTTGAATGGTTATTCAATTGTCAAGAGTTAAATGAAGCAAATATTCTTCTTCAGTATTTTAAGCAACAAAAAAAGTAGATTATTTCATCTACTTAAAGTGCTTATTTTTCTTCATTATTTAGTATAAAGTTTATTTTTTCATTTAATACAATACTAAACTCTTCTTCATCATCCATTGTATTACAGTAAAAATCTATGAGATAAAACTCATTGTCTATCCGTTCTAAAAAACATTTATATGTTCCATAAATTAGAGAAATCCATCCTTTACTATCATTATATATAATATCTGTTACATACTTAGATATATCTTTTTTATCATTTATTTTTAATTCTTTAATCCACTTTTTATCATACACTAGTTCTAATCCTAATTCAAAATCATCTAATATAAAAGTAATATATGGTGCTTTACCCGATCTTTTTTTACCATTTTGTTTTACTTGATAATCTCCAAAAGATACTTGATATGAAAGTTTACTATATATCTTGTTATTTAATTTAATCATATTGATTATATCTCCTTTATTATTTTAAATTTTTCATGATTTTGTAATAATCTAAATTATTAAGTGAAATACTTGCTATTTTCTTTAAAAATTGATAATTATATGTATGATATAAGTCGTAATATATATTTGTTATTTCAATAAAATCTTTTTCAGTTAATTCTAATTTTATATTATTTTCTATACATTTATTTAATATTTCTAATATTTTTTTATTTATTTCTTTAGTTGAATGTACATTCAGTGTTTTTCCTTCAAAATGATTGGCTTTTTTTTCTATTTCTTTTAAAGTCATTTTAGTTTTCTCCAATCTTTATTTTAAATTTGTTTTTTTCTACAATAGTTTTTGCTTACTTTATGTTTTTTTGAATAGCTACCAATTTCTTTACTTAACTCTAATAATACTTGATCTGGTAAATTAATGTTAGAAAAATCAGGTTTTTTATCTTTAGGTAAGGTATTTTTAACAATGATCTTTAGGCTATTTAATCCTATATTATAATCTAGACAAATTTGTTTATATATTCCATATGAAATAATGCCAGATTCTAATTCAAGTAAGTTTCTTATTATATTCATATCTAAAATATCCATGACATCTTGTACTTTGTATTCTTTTATGAAATCTATTTCTTTTTTGTTGCAAATCTTTTCTCTAATTAATCCTCTTATTGATTTTGCAAGAGATTGTAAGTAATTATCTTTCATCATTCTTAATTTTTGTACTTCACCATATTTAACGCCAATACTTTCTAGATAATCTATAAATAAATAATCTATTGCATATGTTGGGATTTCATGAAATCCATAATATGTTTCATTTGGAATTTTTGGCTTAAAATAAAAATCAATACAATGCATTATTTCATGGTTAAAGGCTTGAAAATCAATAATTAGGTTATTTCTTTTTATGGTACAAAAAGCCTTTCCATTAATATAATCGCAAAATGTTATTCCAGCGGCATTACTATATAATCTTGAATATGTATTTGAAAAATTGATATTTTCTTTATCGTTAAAAGTTTTTAATGCCATTTGATAGATATCATTATCTTTTAAATTTTGATAAAATTGTTTTGATATATTTAATAATGTTGCATTACTTGATGGGAAAAAATCAAAATTAAAGTTTTCATTTGGCGTTATTGCTGGTTCTGTATTAATAACATTTTCCACAATATCTAATAAAAATTCTAGATAAGTTTTATCCATATAATAATCAGTATTGGTAATTATTTTTTCAAAATTACCTGTATATTTAGCACTTGGTCTGTTTAAAGAAAATTTTCCTTTAGATAAAGTATCTAGAATATTATACATTTTAGTATTTTTGATAGTTCCACAGTTATCAATCATACTTATATATGAACCTAGAGTTATTTCTAATATTTCTTTTCTACTTTTATCAGTGCAAGTTTTAAGTTCATCTAATATTTGTTTTTTTTGGGTTTTTAGTTTTTGTATATTCCACATATAAATTTCTCCATTTTGTATGATATTTTATTTTTTATTAATAACTTTGTAATATTTTTTGTATTCTTGATATTTAACTTTGATAATATCTATGGGAACTAATTGATGATAGCATTTATACTGATAAGTATTATTGTCTTTTATCATTGAATTATCTTTTTTAAATACATAAATATATCCAATTATATCATCAAATACATTTACATTTTCCATTATCATTAATGGGTAGGTATTATTATTAGATATTTCAAAATTCCAATCTAGTTCCGAACTTAATTTTTTTATTGTATCTTTGAAAGCATATGGTGTAGATTTTAAAAAGCTAGGAAATAAAAAAATAGCTGTAGCAATATTATTTTTATTGTGATTTGAATCATTAGTTAATTTTGGTTCTAAGATACTTAATTTTTTTGGACTACCATGAAATAAATATTTAGGGTTATTTATATCTTGATTTAAATATTCTTCTATCATTTTATTTCCTTTTACTGTTAAAATTTTTTTCTTGATTATTTTTGTATGGTATAATTTCTTTGGTAATATCTATTGAATTTTTACTAAATATATTTTTTAAATATCCTTGGTTATTAACTCCTTTTTCTGGTGGAAGAAATTCATATATTCTAATCCAACTTATTACTTCATCATTCATTGGCAATCCTAAACTTTTATTGTATTCTATATGAGTTTTCATTTGTGCTAAAATAGCTTCTTCTTCGTTTTTGAATTCATGTATTCCTTTATTTTGGTTATCAGCATGTTCAAACCAATACCATTTATCATTGTTCTTATTCTTGTAAATTAAATATGTATGACATCCGTATGGATATTTGGTATTATGTTCAAAAAAGATAAATATTGTTTTTATTTTATAATTATTTTGTTTAAACCAAGTTCTTTCTAATTCTGTTTGATCCCAACAATGACCAATACCTATTGTTGCTATTTCTCTTCCCTCTCTAAATTGCCAATCATGATTACATACTTTTTGAAAATCATCTAAATTCCAATCATAATATTTTCCTGTTTTATCCAAAACACCATACTTGATATTTTTTTCCATAAATTCAAATAATTCTTCTGGAGTTTTTACTGTTTCAAATAAAGTTTTCCTTTTATACATTTCTTTTGTTAAATAGTACTGATAATTTTCAACTGTTTCATCTAAATATGTATATTCTACTAATTTGGTTTCATTTTTTCTTATGAAGCCACATTTTTCCATAAGCATCCATGAGGATGGATTTTTTACTGCTGCTGATGTTTTTATCTCTTTAATTTCACATTCGTTAAACATATAATCAATCATCTTTTTTGCTGCTTCTGTAGCATATCCCATTCCTTGATATTTTGGATCAATAAACCATCCGACACCTCTAATACTGGGGTCATTTATTTGATTATCCTCATCATGGGCTTCATGGCAAGTTATTCTTCCTATACATTGATTAGTATCTTTTAAATAGATGCTCCATTTAAAAGTATCTTTATCATTTGCATGTTTCATTTCTTCAATGTAGTATTGTTCCTGTGTTTCCCATATTTTTAATTTTTCTCTAAATTTTCTAGGAACAGTTAAATAATACTTATTGATTTCAGGATGCATCAAAAGTTGCCATAAGTAGTATTGTTCTTTCATTGTTTGAGGTCTTAATTCTAATCTTTTTGTTCTCAGTAATTTACTTCCTAAATATTTCATTTTCTCATTCCTTTCTGATTATTAATCTAATGTTTTTTTTACTTTAACAAACTCTATTTGTTTATTAAACTTTGTACAATAAAACCTATCAACTATTTTAAATCCTATAGATAAAAAAGCTTGATAAGTAGTTGTTCTAGTGATTTCAAATTCATCATATAATTCTTTTATCTTTTTTTCTTTTGCTTTATTAAATAACAAGTTCATACTTTCTTTAAAATAACCTTTTCCTCTATACTTTGATTGAATTACTATTCCCATGTTATAAATATCCTTTTCTAAATAATAATATATTTCACCTATAGGTTCTTTACCATTATTTTCATATATGTAAGCAAAGTATTTGTCTTTAGGTTCTTTAATCCATTTTATATACCAACTTATCATTTCTTCTTTGGTCTTAGTAATAGTACCGGTTTTCTTATTGTAACCTTTTAAATTGATATCATACCCAGCATTATATGACATTGTTTCTGCGTCCATCATCCATTTTTGACGATAATATAATTCATTGATTGTTGGCTGTTCTAGGTATAGTTTTGGCCGATTTAAATCTTTCTTCATTTTTTACTCCTTTTGAAAAATTTTTATATTATTTTTTTTTGATTAACTTCTTTTACTATTTCTATTACTTTGATTTTTCCATTTACTAATACTTCAATAATTGGTTCTTTTCCTAATTGATTTTTTTACTGCTCCAATATCTTTTAGCTAATTTTAAATTGTTTTCTTGATTGATTGTTCCTTCAAAGCAATTCCAAGAGTCTCCAATATATATTTGTCCATCTACTTCAACTTTTACAATTGCATATGTTGGTCTTTTTAAATCAATGAATATTTTGTACCATTTTTCTGCTTCTTCTAAAGTTTGAGAAACATATAATGATGCAAGGCTTGATGGGTATTTTGGATAATTTTTCTTTCTTACTTCTTCCAAAGCTAATTCTCTTAATGCTACTTTGAGATGATGATCGAGGTTAATATTTTTGTATTGATTAGGATTTTGGTAAATATCATTTACTTTGTCTTTTAATTTATGTACTCTATTATATACATTGTTATGATGTGTATCATCAAATATTAGTTCTTGCCCTAATTCTAATGTTTTTTCAGTAACAACATGGTAAAAAATTTGTTTCATTGTATTCACCTTTTAATTTGATAGTATTCTTATTTATATTATATAAAGTTTATTTTTCCTACCAATTTCTATCTTTATTAAATTGTAATTTTTTTTGCCTTATTAATTTTTTGGCATTTTCATCTTCTTTTTTATCAATATAATATAGGGAAGTATATTTTTCTTCAAATAATTTCATTTGATCTCTGTTATATGGTTCAAAATATAGGAATTCTATGATATTATCACTATTAATAAATCTTCTTGGTAAGCGATATTCTATTCTATAGTCTATATAGTTTCCTACACCAATGTATTGATTTAAAATATTTTCATCAATGTTACATACCATAATATAATTTTCTTCATCAGTGTTATGGCAAAATTCTAAGACTGCTTGTAAATATTTAGCTAAAAAAATATATTGTTGGTAAAAGCAGTTTTCAGATATATATCTTTTAAAAATATGAAGAGGAGCATCATACAATTCTTTTGGTACATAATCAAAAGTATTTTCTCCTCCAGCACGAGCTTCTTTATATGGTATTTTTTCATAAATAATTGGCTCATTATTTTTTAATTTTTCTACTTGTTCTTTAGTAAATCCCCCGTGAAATACTATCATCTTTATTCTCCGTTCTTTAATGTTGATTTTATGATAAAAAAGACTACTAATAAAATACAATGACTATGTACTATTTTTAGTAGTCTCAACAAATCTATTTTATTTTTCTTTTTCGTTTCATGTCATAAATCATATTATCAAATTCTGCTATACTTTGAATTTCATATCTCATTTCTTGTAATCCTTCTTTAAAAGAACTATCACCAAGTTGTTTTACTTTTTCTAAAGATTTAATAAGTTCCTCTCGATGAGGTAAAGTTTCTTCAATATATATTGTTTTAAGTTTATCATTCACTACAAGTGTGTTGTTTTCTACTTGTGATATAACCAAATTTTCTTTTGAATATTTTTTTATCTTGTCTTGAAAATCTTTTAATGAGTCAACTTGGCAAAAATTTAAATTATATTCTTTAGGTACCACCCAAAATATTTTACCTGATAATAATTCTTGTATACGATTATCGTTTAATTTTTGAAATATTAATGGTTTGAATCCATCCTCTTCTAGTAAGAAATCTTTAGTACTCAATACATTTATGTTTCTTCCACATATTACATTTATAAAGTTACCATGTGTATTATAATTGTATTCAGGCGTTAAAGAATATATATTGATTTGATTGGGCATTAATCCAAATAACATTCCCTCTTCAAGTTCACAAATATCTGATATATCATATTTCAATAAAAAATCTTGGTATTCTTTATTAATATCAAAGCATATATTAACTTCTTCCATTATATATGTTTTATCTTTTTTTTCAGCCATAACAAACCTCCAATTCACTTGTAGTATAATACTGAGAGTGAGAAAAATCAAGTATTTTTTACAAAAAGTTAATTTTTGTTTCTTTTTTAAATTAAAATTTAATGGATATTGGTCTTGATCAGTATTTTAATTCAAAAAAAAGCAAACCACTAAGTTTACTTTACTTTCTTTAATTCATATACTTCATCTACCATTTCACAGACTTCTTTGGAGTGTGTTACAATAATGATGCATTTGTTTTCTTCATGAGCTAGTTTTTTTAAGATATCTAATATTTCTTTTTCGGTTTC
The DNA here is from genome assembly GCA_934162265.1 of uncultured Bacilli bacterium. Lineage (GTDB taxonomy): Bacteria > Bacillota_I > Bacilli_A > RF39 > UBA660 > RUG11198. Next base: position 16,033 of record CAKPHZ010000004.1, read on the forward strand.
TTTATCTAAGTTGCCTGTTGGTTCATCGGCGATAATCATTTTTGGATAGTAAGATAAGCTTCTGGCGATAGCTACTCTTTGTTGTTCTCCTCCTGATAGTTTTAATATTTTTCTTGTTGCGTAACTTTCTTTTAGTCCTACTTGTTTCATTAATTCTAGGGCTCTTTTCTTTTTATTTTCTATTTTTATGCCACTGATATCCATAGAAAGAATAATGTTTTCTATTGTACTCATAAAGGGAAGTAGATTATAACTTTGGAAAACTATACCAATTTCATGATTTCTATAGGTATCTAAATTCATCTGGTTTAAATCTTTATGATTAAAAATAATTCGGCCTTCACTACATCTTTCTAATCCACTGATTAGTGATAAAAGTGTTGTTTTTCCTGATCCACTTCTTCCTTTTATTGCATAAATTTTTCCCTGCTCAACTTCATAGTTGATATTTTTTATGGAAAATACTTCATTAGAATTAAACTTTAAAAATATTTTTTGGTTTGAAATCAATAAAATTTCTAGGGTATATAAATATAAAATAATATGTTATAATTTAATTAATCAATGGAAAGAGAGTTGGTAAAAAATGAGAAAGATTTTTCTAAAACATTATAATGTTTGTATTTATTGTTATTATGGTTTTATATTGTTAGTTTTAGATCAATTTGTTACTTATAATTTGACTGATATTTTTCTTTTTATTCCTTTTTTTCTTTCAAATATTTTTCTAACAATTTGGATTAATTATCCTATTATTAATTATAATAAACTTTTTTGTAAAACATTGAATTCTGCTCCTTTGTTAGATCAACTTTCTTTTGAACTTAAAAATTGTAGTAATTTAAAAAGAAAAGAAAGTTTAAAATATATATTTTATTCAAAAAAGTGTGTTTTAGATTTAAATGAGGATTATTTAAAAAAATTAGAATTGATTAATATAAATTTACTCGATAAAAATACTATATTAAATTTAAATATTGACTTAGTTTATTTTTATCTTTTAAATAATAATTTGGATTTAGCAAATAAAAGGTTAATTAATATTAATATGGTGGATAGGACTACTAAAAAGTTAGATTTTATAAAAAAAGTTTATGCTTTATATAGTGATGATTTAGATAACATTGAATCCTGGCTATTGAATGAATTAAAAAGTCAAAATAAAGACAATATTCTTCATTGTGCAAATTTGAATTTTTTATTAGGAATTTATTATTATAAAGTAAATGATAGAAAAAAAGCATTAAGTTATTTTCAATTTGTAATAAATAATGCAAAGAATATTTATATCTATAAATTATCTATTAATTATAAAGAAAAAATCAAATCAAATATTAACAAAAAAAGTAATCAATCAATTAAAGGAGATTGCTAAGATTGCTAATGTTTCTGTTGATGAAATAAAGAAGATAGGAAAATCAAATGATGACTAATCCTATCTCTTTTTATTTGGAATTTTTCCATATTACTTTAAAAGTTGTATATCCTTCTTTAGAGGCGCAGAAATTTCTCCTTTATGGTTTATCACAATATTTTTAGCTATTGCAAGACCTAATCCATAGTGGTTATGATTTCCATTTCTTGATTTATCAGAACGATAAAATCTTTCAAAAATATTTTTTTCTTCGCCTTTTTTATTGGTAATCCTTTATTCTTTACTTCAAGGATAATTGTCTTATTATTTTTTTCTAATAGTACTATAATTTCTCCTTCTTTTTTGCTGTGTTCTACAGCATTGTCTAGTAGAATATGAATTAATTTTTCTATCTGTTCTTTTATCATAAGTAAATAAATATCTTTTTCGATAGTAGTGGTTAATTTAATTTTTTTATCAAACATCATACTTTCAAAGGTTAAAATATTTTTCTCTAGAATAGTGGATAAATTTTCCTTGGTATAGACTTCTTTGGTAATTTTATCTGTTTTTGCGAGTTCTAGCATCTCTAAGACTAGCTTTGTCATTCGATTTGCTTCTTCTTGAATATTTTTTACCCATCTATCTTCTTTTTTGATGAAATAAGCATCTGTACTTGCTAAAATTACGGAAAGTGGTGTCTTTAATTCATGTGAGGCATCTTCAATAATTAATATTTTCATCTTTATCACCTTTTTAATATAAATCAGTATTCTTAAATTAATCTTAAAAGAATAATTGATAAAATTATAACAAAAAAGAGATTTTTTTCATCTTTTGAAAATACTTATAGAGATTTGTTTTTAATATTATTTTATTTGTGGTATTTTTTCTTTTATTTTTAATACTATTAATTATGGTAAAGGAGATAAGTAATTAATGTCTAAAAAAGATATTTGTTATATTTATTCAGAAGAGTTTATTTTTTCTTCAAATAATTTATCTGAAGAAAAAATAAGAGAATTATTTAATCAAAAGATGTATTCTATAATTTTGAAAATAGAGGATTATAATGCTTTAGAGGATGATGAGTAAAAAAATGAATGCGATACAAAAAAATAGTAAAAAGAGATTAAGGGTAGTTTTATATTTACGATTATCTAAAGAAGATTTGTATAAATTAAGTCCATCTGAGAAATCTCAAAGTATTAAAAATCAAGAGATAATACTTAGAACTTATGCATTAGAAAATGGTTGGAATATTGTTGGGGTTTTTGATGATGAAGATTATTCTGGTTCTGATCGAGAAAGGCCTAATTTTAATAAAATGATTAATGAATGTAAAGAAGGGAATGTTGATATTGTTTTAGTAAAAACACAGGCTAGATTTGCTCGTGATATTGGACTGGTGAATGAATATGTTCATAATAAGTTCAGACAATGGAATGTTAGATTTGTTACTTATATTGAAAAAATTGATAATACTAAAGATGAAACTAAGAAGACAAGTCAGATTATTGCGATGAAAGATGAATGGCTTCTTGAAGATACTTCTAAAAATATTAGGGAAACTTTAAAATCAAAAAGAGCAAAGGGACAATTTACGGGAAGTTTTGCCCCTTATGGTTATATAAAAGATAGGGAAAATAAAAATCATTTATTGATTGATCCGATAGCATCTTTAAATATAATTAGGATATTTGAAGAATATAATATGGGATATGGAATGGATAAAATTGCTAATAGATTATCTAGAGATAATATCTTAAGTCCTTTAGAGTATAAGATATTTAATGGTAGTAAAATTAAAATTCCTATAAAAAGAAAAGATTATGTTAATTATATTAATAAAGCTGGTACTTATGTTATTGATATTAATTATACAAATAATCAGAAGAAAATATTAAAAAATATAACTACTATTGAGGTTATTTCTAATGAGTTATTATTTAATAATACTTTTAATATAAAACTTTTAAAAAAGAAAAATAGTAAAATTAAAATTTATTATTCAATAAAGGATTTAAATAAGTTAGATATTATTATTGATAATGGTAAATATTTATTTAAAAATAAACCAAATTTTAATCATGATAATTGTTGGAAGGAATTTAAATTAAATGATATACTGCCTAAAGATGTTACTTGTATTGCTACTTATATAACGGAATTAGATAGAATGCATAATATTTTTTATAGTTTTGAAATTACATTAAAAGAGAATAGAAATCATTTAAAATATTATTATTATATATTTGCTTATGCTGATTATTATAATACTCATTTAAATTATCATATTAAAGTTAGAAATAAATACAATTGGAGTGCTACTACTATTAGAAAAATATTATTTGATGAGGTATATATTGGAAATTTGGTACAGTTTAAGACTACTACTGTCAGTTATAAAAATCATACTCTTATTTATAATAATAGTGATGAACAAATAAGAGTAGAAAATACTCATGAGGCTATTATTAATTTAAAGTTATGGAATGCAGTTCAAATAAAATTATCTCATAATAAAAGATGTTGTAAAGATGGAAAAGTTCATTTATTATCTAATAAGGTTTACTGTCAATGCTGTCAAAAAATATTTTATAAATGTGGAAAGAGCATAGATGGGATGGGATATTTATGTTGTAAAGATAAGTTAACTAGTTGGTCTAATTGTGATAATAAAAAATGGATTAATGAAAGGTTTTTACACGAATATATTTTACAAAAGTTTAATATTTTATTAGATAAGTATTATTCTATAAATAAACAGATTAAATATGATAATTCTTTTGTTGAAAATAATTTATTTCAAGAAAAAATTAAAGTTTTACTTAAGGAAAAGAAAGAGATTAGTTTTGATTTGGATAATAAAAAAGGGTATTTTAAAACTTTATATTTAGATTTTAAAAATGGTATTCTAAATAAAAAACAATACTTTTATTTAAAAGAAGAAGATGAGGTAGAAATAAAACGATTGGAACAAAGGTTAAAAATTATTGAGAGAAATTTGAAAAGTATTTATAAAGAAAAAAATGAGAGAAAAAATAGATATTTATTATTTAATAAATATAAAGAAATCAATACTTTAAATAGTTTTATTGTAGATAATTTTATTGATAAGATTATTATAGGGAAATATGATTTAATAACGAATAGTCGTAATATTAAAATTATTTGGAATTTTTTATAATATATTTCAAGAAAACTTTATATGTGGCTACTGGTCCAACTGGACCTACTGGACCTCAGGGAGCTGCTGGTCCTCAAGGAACTGCAGGAGCTACACCAACTTTGACAATTGGAACAGTAACAACAGGAAATCCCGGTACACAGGCTGCTGCTACAATAACAGGAACAGAACCAAATTTCATTTTAAATTTAACTATTCCTCAGGGACCTACTGGACCTACAGGTTAATTTAGATGAACAAATATAAAGTATGCGTTTATGCAATTTGTAAAAATGAGGAAAAGTTTGTTACTAAATGGGTAAATTCAATGAAAGAGGCTGATAAAATATTTGTATTAGATACTGGATCAGAAGATAATTCTGTTTCTTTACTGAAAGAATTAGGCGTTATTGTAAAGAAAAAAATTATCAAACCATGGAGGTTTGATGTTGCTAGAAATATTTCTTTAAATATGGTAGATAAAGATACTGATATTTGTGTTTGTACTGATTTAGACGAAATATTATTACCTGGCTGGCGGGAAAATTTAGAGAAAAATTGGGAAAAAGAATTAAATTGTCTTTTTTATCGATATAATTGGAGTTTAGATAAAAATGATGTTCCTAAAGTTAGTTTCTATTTAGGAAACATTCATGATAGGGTTCATTATCAATGGACTCATCCTGTTCATGAAGTTTTATCTTATTTAGGAAACGATGAAGAAAAAATAAAATATACTGATGATATTACTTTAAATCATTATCCAGATGTTTTTAAAAGTAGAAGTAGTTATCTTCCTTTGTTAGAATTATCCGTTAAAGAAGATAGTACTGATGATCGAAATATGCATTATCTCGGAAGAGAATATATGTATTATGGTAAATATCAAGAATGTATTGATACATTAATTCATCATTTATCAATGAAAAAAGCAACTTGGAAAGATGAAAGATGTGCTTCTATGCGATTTATTGGAAGATGTTATAAATTCTTAAAAAGATATGATGAAGCTAAAATGTGGTATGAAAAGGCAATTAAAGAAGCGCCTTATTTAAGAGATGCTTACGTGGAATTAGCATTACTTTATTATGAACTACATGATTATGGAAATATGATTAAGTATTGTCATCAAGCTCTTAGGATAAAAGAAAAGAAGGATACTTATATTAATGAAGTTTTTAGTTGGGATTATACGATTTATGATTTACTTTCTATAGGATTTTTTGAAATAGAAGATTTTGAAAAAGCACTCTCTTATTCTAAGATGGCTGTTGATATGGACCCTGATAATCAAAGATTAATTGATAATTATCAAACTATTTTGGATACAGTAAACCGATATACAGATTAATGCATATCGGTTTCTTTTAGTGATTGAAAAAAAGGTTTATATGCTGAAGCTAAAGCATAGGTAGTTTCAATCTCTTTTAAAGTATAAAATTGATAAGGTAGATTTTTGATGTTTTCTAAGATAATTTTATAAGACTTCATTTGCCATTTTTTATGTGTAAAAATATGGGTATAATTTTTATCTTTTTGAATATTCTTATAAGAAATTAAATTTTTTTCTAGATAAGAAACAATTTCTTTTTTGGAAACGTTTCCTTCTAATTGGGGAAAAGACCATAAATTTTGAAGAAGACTTTCTTCTTTTCTTTGATATAAAGCATATTTATTTTGGTACTGATAAAGAAGTACAGTATACAATTCTTCTTTTTTTGTACTTTTCTTTTTCTTCACAGGAAGTGATAAATAAGTATTTTTTTTATAAGATAAACAATCTTTGTTTAATGGGCATTGTAAACATTTTGGAGTTCCTTTTGGTAAACAGATTGTTTCTCCCAATTCCATCATCCCTTGATTAAAATCTCCGGCATCCATGGGTATCACTTGCATTAAATAGTGCCGAATTTCTTTTTTTACTTTTGGTTCATCTATGTTCCTTTTATCATTGAAAAATCTTGTAAATACTCTTAGAACATTACCATCAATTGTTACTTCTTTTTGGTTGAAACAAATAGAAGAAATAGCACTTGCTGTATATTCTCCAATTCCAGGAAGTTTTAGGATTTCCACATATTCTGTGGGAAACTTTCCTTGATGTTCTTGTTCGATAATTTGGGCAGTTTTTTTGAGGTTTTTAGCCCTAGAATAATAACCTAATCCTTCCCATAACTTTAATAATTTTTCTTCATCAATGGTAGCTAAATCATGAATTGTTGGTAAGAATGTGATAAATCTTTCATAGTAAGGAATGACAGTTTCTATTCTTGTTTGTTGAAGCATGATTTCTGATATCCAAATATGATAAGGATTGTTGTCTTTTCTCCATGGAAGAACTCTTTTATTTTTTTGATACCATATACTTAATTTTGCTAATTCGTTTTTCATGTTAAAGTACTTAATAATTCCTTTTTCTATTTATATCATTTGAACCTGGATAGTTTTTTTTGATTTCCTTTGATAATATTTTTGCTTTTTCTGTTGTATCAAGAATTGGTTCTTGCAATGTTATTGTTGATGGTAATTCTCCAATAAAAGAATAATTATTTTGCTGGTTTAATTTTGCTTCTGATACTAAAAAGCAAAACTGTTTTGGGACTCCACTTTTAATATAAGCGGTTGCATCTATTAAAGAAACTTCTCCATTGGAAAATGTTATTTTGTTTAATGCATGAAAGTCATCATTATGATTTGCTGATATTACCTCTATATTTAATCCTAAAGCTTGACCTGTTATACTAAGAAAATTGGCAATATCAGAACACAATCCTTGTCCCATTACAAGCACGCTATTATAGTTAGAGTCGATTGGAATATTATCTTTAAAATCAAAGTCATATTCTGATACAAATGGAATTTGATTGCAATATTTATAACAATCATAAGAATATTTAAAGTACTCTGTAGTAAAATCAAAGAGAAAGGATAGTTTTTCTGATTCGTTCTTTGGTGTTGATAAAGTACTTAATAAGACTTTCTTCATTTGTAAAGCAATTTGATCGATTGTGTTCTTATTTAATTTAAGTATTGTGTGATAATTTTGTTGATAAGTATCTAATCTTTCTTTTAATTGCTTGATATTTCTATTTTTTAAATTTTCTAGACTAATTTCTCTTTCTTTGCTAAAAAGAAGAGCTGTTTTATATTCTCTTTGAAATTTTTTTTGCATTTCAGTATCTGATTTTTCTATCATATCCTGGTTCTCTTCATATTTTTTGATAGAATAAATTATTAATTCGTCATAAATATCTTTAATGTCTTCATCAGTAAAAAACGTTTCGAGCATTTTATCCTCCTTAATTTAAGAAAAGCGTAAGGATAAGCCATACGCTTTCATATTAATTTTCATTATTAATTTCTTCTTCTATTCTCATTAATTGGTTATATTTACAAATTCTATCTGTTCTAGACATTGAGCCTGTTTTAATCTGTCCCAAATCTAGTCCTACTGCTAAATCAGCAATTGTTGTATCTTCTGTTTCTCCACTTCTGTGGGAAATAATTGTTTTGTATCCATTTTCTCTTGCAAGCTTTATTGTTTCTAAAGTTTCAGTTATTGTACCAATTTGATTTACTTTTAAAAGAATTGCATTTCCAGCATGTTTATCAATTCCCATTTGCAAACATTTTTTGTTGGTTACAAATAAATCGTCTCCGACTAGTTGAATTTTATCTCCTAAGCGTTCTGTTACTTTAGTAAATCCTTCCCAATCATTTTCATCCACTGGATCTTCAATAGAGATAATTGGATATTTATTTACTAATTCTTCATAAAAGTCAATTAATTCATCTGTTGTAAGGCTTCTTCCTTCTCCTTTCAAATTATATTTTCCATCTTGATAGAATTCACTAGCTGCTACATCAATAGCAATGTTTACATCTTCTCCTGGAACATATCCAGCTCTCTTAATTGCTTCCATAATTAATTCAAAGCCTTCAGTATTAGATTCTAAGTTAGGAGCAAATCCTCCTTCATCTCCTACTCCAGTAGCTAAGCCTTTTTCATTTAATACTTTCTTTAAATTGTGGAATACTTCGGAACCTACACGTACTCTTTCTTTAATTGTATCACGTTCAGGAATAATCATGAATTCTTGGAAATCTAATTTATTGTCTGCATGAGCTCCTCCATTGATAATATTCATCATTGGTCTAGGTAAAGTTCTTCCTTCTCCTATATATTTATATAAAGGTAAGCTTGCTTCTTTAGCACTTGCTTTCATTGCAGCCATAGAAATTCCTAGAATAGCATTTGCTCCATATTTTGATTTTGTTTCTGTACCATCTGCTTCTATCATTGCATAATCTAATGCTTTTTGATCTTTAGCATCTAGTCCTATTACTAAATCTCTTAATGGTCCATTGACATTGGCAACAGCTTTTTCAACGCCTTTTCCCATATATCTTGTTCCACCATCTCTTAATTCTAAGGCTTCTCTTTCTCCAGTTGATGCTCCACTTGGAACAGCTGCTCTTCCCATTGTTCCATCTTCTAGAATTACATCTACTTCAACTGTAGGATTTCCTCTAGAGTCTAGAATTTCTCTTCCTTTTACATCTTTAATTTTCATTATAACACTTCCTTCTATATAAGTATTTTATCACAAAAATAATACTTATATAGAATTTTTAATAAATAGTTAATTATCTTCTTTAGAATTGACATTTTTATGTAAAATATATATAATTTTAATAAATAGAAATGAGTGATGATATGGAAAGTTTAGTTAATTTTTTTATAGGATTATTTGGAGGTGCTGCTAAGGAAGTGGTTATTTTTATTATTTCCTTAATGCCTATTTTAGAACTTAGAGGTGGTCTCTTGGCAGCATCTCTTCTTCATGTAGAGTATATAAGAGCTGCAATGATTTGTGTAATTGGTAATGTATTACCTATTCCTTTCGTACTTTTATTTTTAGAAAAGATATTAGATTTATTTGAAAAATGGAAAGTTACGAAAAAAGTAGTTGTTTGGTTAGAGAAAAAGGTCGATAATAAAAGAGAACAAATTGATAAATATGGCTATTTAGGACTGGCTTTATTTGTTGGTATTCCTCTACCTGGTACAGGTGCTTGGACTGGCTCTTTACTTGCTGTTATGCTTGGGATGAATAAGAAAAAATCGTTTTTATTTATTTTAATCGGTGTATTAATGGCAGCTATTATTATGAGTATTTTATCTTATGGAATTTTAGGGAGTATTCTCTAATTTTTTTATAGAATAGAAAGGTAAGATATTAAAATGAAGAAAGATATAAATATTTTAATTGATGAGATAGTTTCAAATGTAAAAGATGAGTGGCCTATTCTTTATAAAATTAGATATGTTTATTTAGCAGTGGGAAAACAATTAATGAGAGATACTGATTTCTTTTTATCAGTAGATGGAAAACTAGGAAATGCCAATTTATCTAATCAAGAAATTATTGATATTTATAATAGTGATAAAGGAAGAGATCTTGCAGTAATTTGCAAATCTGCCTCTTCTATTTTAAAGATGGCTTATGATAGATTAGGAATTCATTCTGAATTAATTGAAACTAATACTTCTTTAGCAACAATTTATGATGAAGGAGAATTTTTAATTAATCATTGGTTTTTAGCAGTATATGATGATAAAGGAAAAGCCTATTTTATGACATTAACTCCAGATTTAGGTTATATTCAAATGAATATGGAAACCAGACATTTTGCTTCTAATATTCCTTATATTAGAGATTTTGGTTCTAAGAAGATGCAAGTATATAAGGGAGAAGAAATCAAACCCAGTTTTATTTCTAGAAATGAATTAAAAGAAATTGATATTGCTATTGGTTATATAAAAAATGAATATCTATATAATGATAAATATCAAAAAGGAAAACAATGGAAAAAGAACTATGATAATGCAGCCTTTGCTATGTTAAAAAATGAAATACATGACAATAAACTTTTTTATGAACTTGCTTTGCAAAAATCTTCTTTTTATCAAACTTGTACAAATTTTAAAGGAGAAAATGGCAAATCTATTTCTTTTATTCAAGATGATTTAACCAAATTGACAGATGAAGATTGGAAATATTTTAATAAAGCTGTATGTGAACAAGTTTTAAACAAAATAAATCAGATTTTAGGATATGAGATATTTATCATTCCAAATATTGATAGTAAACATTGGAATTATGAATCTTGGTTATTAAATCTTTGTGTTCAATTACAAGATGAAATATTAAAAAGGATGATTCCTAAAGATGAAATAGATACTAACATAACTATTGATTTAGATTATTTTGAATATAGTAAATGGTCTAGAGAGATAAAATCAAAATATAAATTTAATCAATCTTATGATGATATCTTAAATATTTTAGATAAAATGAATTCTTTAGTAAAAAGTACAGAGAAAAAAGAAACAAGAAAGAATATTGGGGTTTTACTTCATAAACTAGGTTATCATTTTATTTCTCAAAAATATGTTTATGAAAAAAATATTGATAAAGATGGATATTTATCTAATCATTATATTGCAAATAAGTTTAATCTTTTATTTCCATACGTATTTAGTTGCAATGATGTTATTACCGATTTTAATAAAATGGGTTATAGTGAGCAAGTTGCTATTATGAAAGAAACTGTACTGTTAATGTTTTCTGAAATAACTAAAAATAATTCTAGTAAATTTAATGGATATAATGAAAATTATAATGCTATTTTTAATCGGATACAGATGTATACTGTTAGAAACAAAACAACACAGGAATATTCAATTGTTTTTAATATTCCTAGTAATAAAGATGAAAATGATTATTATTTCTTTTATAATCCTGGAAAGAACTTATTTAGAACTTTTAATTTTTTAGATTTTTGTAATGATTATATTATTGTTAGTGATCGACTTAAAAATAAAATAAGTATTATGGATTTAGAAAACATCGAAAAAAACAGAAAGAAATTTTAACGTTGCTTTCTGTTTTTTAATAGTTCTTGTACTTTATCATAATAAACTAAAAACCGTAAGTATTGAGAATCGTTAACATCTTTCTTGACCTCAGTGATATGAATATTTTGATTTTGAAAAATTTGAATAATATTAGGAATTTGTTTATCTATTAAATCATCATTTTGAGATTTCGTTAAAATATGATACTCATATCCCAAATCATCAACTTTTTTAGAATATAGATATGTTTCATGATTATTTTCATCTACATAAACAAAAATATTAAAAATATTATCTTTCATTTTTAACACCTTATTTCTTAATACATTGTAGCATTTTTCTTGAGAGAATGCAACTTATCAAAAAATATTAAGTGGAATACATTTTAGTTCATTACATACATATCAATTAAAGAATTTAAAAAATCAGATTTTACGTTTAATTGATTTGAATTTTTCTTTAAATTTGCATTTACTCCTGAAGCAAAGAGAGTATATTCATTTTCTGTGCCACTAATAGTATTATTTTCAAAATTATATTCGATTGTTTGATTTAATTTTTCTCCCATTTTCTGATCAGCAGGTGTACTAAATTTATAATTTAATTTAAGTTTGTCTCCAGTAATTTCATAAGTTCCATAATACCAGTTTTTCATCGTCTCAGTTTGACTTGCATAAAATGTCCCATCAGACTCTAAATCAATTATTGCAGTATATGGTACATCATCATTATTTGTACTAAAAGTATATTCTCCTACATAACTTTTTTCATTTTCTTCTTTTGAAGTATCATTAATTACTTCATTATTGAAATCAACTTTTATCTCCTTATTATTAAAGTTAATTGTACCACTTGCAAATAGGATACATAATACTCCTAGTATGATTATAATTACTCCCATTAGAAAAATAATTATATGATTATTTTTCTTATTCTTTCTTCACTCCTCCTATTTTAAGGATAGCAAATTCATTTTATTATTTCAATTGAAAAAAAGGACTTTACAGAATGAAAATATAGTTTAAAATCCATATATTGCTTTAAGTCTTATTTTAAAAGGATTTATTTAAATATTTTATCTTAAAAACCGAACGTATATTTTCCAAAAAACATAAGATTTTTTTAATAAAACCATATTCTCTTACTATAATTTTTACAAAAATATTTACTTTTGAGTCAAAATCAATAATAAAATTTGCATACTCGACAGATAAAAGCTACTAATTATGATAATTAATTATACTAGAAATGACCAATAAACAAGGAATTAATCATATACGAAGTTAACGATTTTTCAAGTATAAATTTCTCATTAGTCCTTTATTTAAAAGAATTTAACAAGGTTTTAAAATAAATTTATATTTTTATCCTGAGAACTTTACAAAAGATAACATCTCTTCTGTAAAGTTATTTTTATTTAAGGAAAGATAAAATTTAAGTATTTTATTTTTCAAAGTAACTATCCCCAATAAATTCTCTTAATATAGATAATTTAGGAATATCATTACTTGGTACTGGTAAAACTAATTTTAAAATTTCTAGTAAACGAATTGCTGTATGATATTCTGGATCTTCTGGTGGTACTGAGTATAATAAAGGTTCTACATAAGTTTTTAAAACACTTAATTCGTAAACTAAGAATGTATTAAAGATAACATTTGCTTCATCTTGGTAAGGAAAAACATATTTTTCTTCACCTTTTCTAACATCTTGCCAAGAAGATAGTGTCTTTGATGGGCTATGCCCTCTTGTTCGGTAGTCTCTTACCATTCTACGAAGTAATCTAATATCTGTTAAGCTAATACGATTATCATTATCAATATTTAAATAAATTAATGGACTAATATAGATTTTATATTTATTTTTCTTAGGGATTTCTTTACTTATCTCTTCATTTAGTGCGTGCAAGCCTTCTACAATTAGAATATCATTTTCAGATAATTTTAATGGGCGATTGAATTCTTTTTTGCCTGTGATAAAATTATATGTTGGTGTTACTACAGATACTCCTTTTAAAAGTTTTTCCATTTGATTATTAAATAGTTTAGTATCTATTGCTTTTATTCCTTCATAATCTGGTTTCCCATTTTCATCTAAAGGTGTTTTTTCTCTTTCTTGGAAATAATCATCTAAAGATAAATGATGAGGACTTAGACCTAATGTTCTTAAATATAATGCAAGTTTTTTTGCTGTAGTGGTTTTTCCTGATGAAGATGGACCTGATAATAAAACTACTTTTATATTTTCTTTACTAGAAGCAATTTCATTGGCAATAGATAAAAGTTTATAATCTTGTAAAATTTCTGCTAAGTTGATGATTTCGCCTGCTCCTCTTTCAATAATTGCTTCATTTAATTCTCCAATATTATTAATATTTAATAAATTTCCCCATTTTGCATATTCTTCTAGACTGTTTACATACTTTTCATGATAAGTAAATTTTGTTATTTTTCCATTTGTATGAGTAAAGGGAAATCTAAGAACAATGCCTTTATCTTCTAATAAAGTTAAATCAAACTTCTTTAAAATACTAGCATCATTTGGTAAATCTCCAATAATATAATTATAAATACCATCAAATTTATATAATTTTACAAAATTAGAAATGGTATAAGATAAAGTTTTTACTTTGTCTTCTCTTTTTAATTTCTTAAAATACTCTATTGCTTCTATTCTTGAAGTTTCTAATTGTTCAAATGGAAGAGCTGCTTTTACTTTAGAATACATTAATTCTTTTATTTTTTCTACATCTTCATCTGTTATTTTTTTATCAATTTCACAATAAATTCCCTTATCTATTGGATGTCTTATTTTGATTTTTGTATCTTTTCCTAAAACTCTTAACGTGCAAGTTTCAAATAAGAAAATAAGACCTCTTTCATAAATTTTATTTCCTTGGGGAGTAGTAATATCATATAATTCTAATGTTCCACTTTTCATAATTGCATCATCATAGCCAATTAGTTGATTTTTAAATTTAGCACTGATGATATCGAAAGGATAGTTTTGCTTTATATCTTCAATAATTTCTTTTAACTTAACACCTTTTTTATATTCTTTTTTATCTCCGTTTGAGAAAGTTATGATTATATTATCCATATTCTTATCACCGTTTTCCTTTTTATTCTTTTACTATTAGTCTATTTTTATTATACAATACTTATGTGGATTTTGTCAAAAAAAAATCTGAATAAAATCATGATTAACAGATTAAACTATTTATAGGTGATAATATGAATTTAGTTCCAACAGTTATTGAAAAGTCTAATTACGGAGAGAGAGCTTATGATATTTATTCTAGACTTCTTAAAGATAGAATTATTATTTTAAGTGGAGAAATTAATGATGTAATGTCTAATAGTATTGTTGCACAACTTTTGTATTTAGATGGAATTAATCATGATGATATTAGTATTTATATTAATTCTCCTGGTGGATCGATTACAGCTGGGATGGCAATTTATGATACGATGAATTTTGTTACAAGTAATGTTAGTACAATATGCATCGGCATGGCTGCTTCAATGGCTGCATTTCTTTTGTCTAGTGGGGAAAAGGGAAAGAGGTATTGTTTAGAAAATGCTGAGGTAATGATTCACCAGCCATTAGGCGGAGCTCAAGGTCAAGCAACGGAAATTAAGATTGCAGCAGAAAGAATACTGAAATTAAAAAAGAGATTAAATAAAATTCTTTCTGAAAATACTGGTAAAAGTTTACGTAAAGTAGAAAAAGATACAGAGAGAGATTACTTTATGGAAAGTAATGAAGCCTTAAAATATGGAATTATTGATAAAATATTAAAGAAAAGGTGATTTTCCTTTTCTTTTGTTATGATTTTATAAATTTTGATAGGTAGAAATGATGGATTCGGCTACTTTTAGTCCATCCATTGCTGAGGTGGTTATTCCACCAGCATATCCTGCACCTTCTCCACAAGGATAAATTCCTTTTATTGATGACTCTAAATTTTCATTTCTAGGAATTCTAATAGGAGATGAAGTTCTACTTTCCACACCTGCTAAAATCGCATTATCATCATTAAATCCTTGAATTTTTTGTTCAAAATTAGGAAGCGCTTCTTTGATAGAATCCGTGATATACCTTGGAAATAATTTATTTAAATCGGCTAATTGATATTCTCCTTTAAAGATTGGTTTGATGTTTCCTAATTTTTGATTTTCCACAGAATTGTGGAAATCTTTTATTGTTTGAATTGGAATTTTACCGTTTCCTAAAGTATAAGCTTTTTCTTCTAGACTTCTTTGAAACGCCAGACCATCTAGTGGATTACTTCCATAATCCTTTGGAGAGACGGTTACAACAATAGCACTATTGGCATTTTGGCTATTTCTATCATGATAACTCATGCCATTAATGGCTAATCTTCTTTCTTCAGATGAGGCATTTACTACATATCCTCCTGGACACATACAAAATGAATATACTCCTCTTCCATCTTTTGTTTGATAAGTTAGTTTATAACTTGCTGGTGGAAGAAGTTTGCTATTTTTTCCATATTGATTAATATTAATTAACTCTTGAGAATGTTGTATTCTAAGTCCTATAGCAAATGGTTTTGGTTCTAAAGAAAATGCTTTTTTATCTAGCATTTCAAAGGTATCTCTAGCGCTGTGACCAATGGCTAAAACTAAAATATCGGTTTCTATTATTTCTTTATGATTAATTTCAATAGAAGTCATTTTATTTTCTTTCGTGTTAATATTGGTAAGTGTTGTTTTATAGCGAAATTCTCCCCCAAAGTCAATTATTTTTTTTCTTAAGTTAATGATGACTTTTCTTAAAACATCTGTTCCAATATGAGGATTATTGGTATATAAAATATCTTTATCAGCACCTGATTCAACAAATATTTCAAAAACTTTTTTCATTCGAAAACTTTTATCTTTTACTAAAGTATTTAATTTTCCATCAGAAAAAGTTCCTGCTCCACCTTCTCCAAATTGGACATTTGAGTTTTTATTTAGCACTCCTGTTTTCCAAAAATTTTCAACAGACTTAACTCGTTCTTCTATCTTTTCTCCTCTTTCAATAATAATTGGACGGTAACCTAATTCTGCTAAAAGATAAGCACAAAACAGTCCTGCAGGACCGCTGCCTACAATGATAGGTCGATGTTTCAATTTTTTGTTTCCTATTTTTGGATAAACATATTTTTCTTCAGGAGTTAAAAATATATCTTTATTTGATTGATGTTTCTTTAATAAATGTTCTTCATTTTTTACGTCAACATCTATTTCATAGATGTAAAATATATTTGGCTTTTTTCTGGCATCTAATGATTTTTTTGAGATAGATATTTTTTGGATATCAGACTCTGGACATTTTAGAATGGTGGAGACTTTTTTCTTTAAGTGGTTAATGTTATCTTTTTCTATGGGAATTTTAATTTGTCTTATTCTAATCATTGTCTTCTCCTCTTATATTTGAACCTACAATAATTCCTGATATCCAAGCAAACCCTAAGTTATAGCCACCACAGTCTCCATCCACATCTAATAGTTCTCCTGTTAGATATAATCCTTTTGTTTTGGTAGATTCTAATGTATTTGGATTAATTTCTGTTAAGGGGATACCTCCCGTTGTAACTTGAGCATGGTCGAAAGAATTCGTTCCTGTAATGGTAAGTGTAAAATTAGTGAGATTATCTCCTAATAAGTATTTTTTGTCATTAGATAGATGGCTCCAACTGTCCTCTCTTTTTATTTTGGAATGTTTTAAAATTAAGTTTACTAATTTATAATTTAAGATGCCATCTAGTAAATCGGCAATATTTCTATTTTTCACGGTTTTATTTCTTTCTTCCATAAATTCAAGAAAAGAATTTTTATCATGGATATTTAATTGGTGAAGGAAATTTATTTTTACTTCTGTTTTTTTGTTTTGTGATAGGGATAAAGCGGCTCTTCCACTTAAGCATAGGGTACAAATTCCACTGATTCCATAATCTGTTAATTGAATTTCTCCTACTTTTGTATCAATATATTTGTTGTTTTCAAATAAAGAAATTTTTACATCTGCTCGAATTCCATGCCATTCTTTTAAAAAAGGAGCATCTGCTTTTAATTGAACTAAAGCTGGTAATGGGGGAATTATACTATGGTTTAAGGACTTTGCGATATCATATCCACTTCCTGTTGATCCAGTTTTGGGTGCTGCTTTAGAACCGGTTGCTAAAATAATTTTTTTACTTTTGAATATGCCATTATTAGTGTTGATTTTAAAAATATGATTTTCTTTTTTGATAGAAATTACTTCTGTATTGGTTAGAATTTCTACATGATTAATCTGTGCTTCTTTGATAAGGGCTGTTTGAATACTTACCGCTTGATTAGATGTTGGATAAAAGTATCCATCTTTTATTCTGGGTATGATTCCTATAGAATTAAAGAAAGATAATACTTCTTTAGAATAATCTTTTTGTAAGATTTTTTCTAATATTTCTTTATTTCTTGTATGATAGTGATTAATTGATTGATCACTATTCCAATAGTTGCATCTTCCGTTTCCTGTGATTAGTATTTTTTTACCACAAGTATTATTTTTTTCAAGTAAGCATACATTTAGTCCTGCTTTATCAGCATAAATTGCCGATACTAATCCAGAAGCACCCCCGCCTATTACAATAACATCTTTCATTTTATCACTTCCCTTGATTGCTATTATATCATGAATTTTATAATGATTAAAAATATTATCGATTGTTTTTTCTTACTTCTTGTTACTTTTTACTTTCTTTTTTGTAATAGATAAAGCCTGATCATAATAGACAATATTCCCTTTTTCTTCACCTGAAAGAAGTCTAAAAAGTTCCTTTTCTGTAATTTGTAAATTTTCTGTAATTTCAAGTAATAAGCTATAATCTTTTTGAATTGCAGAAATAATTTCTTTTGAATATTCTAGAATTGTCTTTTCTAATAATCTTTTTCCTTCGGCATTTTTTAATTTTCTTTTAATATTAATTTCTTCTTTCATTTCCGACCTCTTTTATTTTTGTTCAAGTATTCTATTAAGTTATTTTCTATTTCTTGATTTTTTTCAATCAATTCTGTTTTTTTCTTTTCATCTTTGATTAATTCTTTTAATTTTTGAAATTCTGCTCCCACTTTACTATTTCTGTTAATTAAGTCTCCCCTATCTTGGCTAGAGTTATCTGATTTTTTTGTTTTTGCTAAAATAATAAAAGTTAAATTTGAATCTAAATTCAGGTATCCTACTCTAATTTTAAATTTTTTAATTTCATGAAGGCCTTTTAATCTAGCATTATTTTTTAAACTTTTCCCTTTTACTTCATTACTTTCTATAAAACCATTTTTTAATGACTCCAAACATTCAATAATTTCTACATAATATTCTTCTGGAATATCTTTTAGATCTTCTTCTAAATATACCTTTCCTCTACCAGTTGTGGCAAAAATTAAATTTTTGGGACTACCTTTTTCTGCTATTTCTTCCTCTTGTTCTTCTTTCCTTGCCTCTTTAATTAATTTTGCACATAAACTCTTTTTGAAGTTATTTAATTCTAATTCTTCTTTCAAGTATTCTAACATTTCTTTATCTTGATTATCTATCTTATTTAACTCTTTAATTAATTCCTTTTCCACAAGTGATAATTTTTCTATTAATCCATACATGATTTGAAAAAATGAAGTAAATTCTGGTTGAGGAAGAGCACTTTTTATATCTTCTTCATCTTGTAAAAATTGAATTGCTTCATAATATTGATTTCTTAAAATTTCTATTGCTTCCATATTCTCTCCTACTTTACATAAGAATATTTTATCATAGATATTTAGAAATACTATTGTTTTTTGCTTTAATTGACATTAATTCTAAAGGAATTGTCATTTTTTTAGAGAAAATACTTACTTAGAAGTTAGTTTTGTATCAGTACTTTTGGCAAAAAGAAAAAGAGTAACCAAGTTACTCCATAAATTCTTCTTCTAGAACTTCTGATGGTTCTTCATCATAAAATTCTTTTTCTAAGGTATAACCAATATCCATATATTCTTTGGCACCTGTTCCTGCTGGGATTAATTTACCAATGATAACATTTTCTTTTAATCCATGTAACTTATCTGTACTTCCTTTTACAGCTGCTTCTGTTAAGATTCTTGTTGTTTCTTGGAAGGATGCTGATGATAAGAATGAATCAGTTTGTAATGCGGCCTTGGTAATTCCAAGTAAGATTGGTTGACCAATGGCTGGTTTTTTACCTTGAATAATAACATCTCTGTTTCCTTTGGTAAAGTCTGATAGTGATACTACAGTACTAGGTACAAAGTTAGTATCTCCAGCATCCATTACACGGATTAGAGAAATCATTCTTTTAGCAATTAACTCAACGTGTTTATCATTAATATCAACACCTTGTGATCTATATACTTTCTGTACTTCTTTTAAGATATATTGTTGTACAGTATTCGGATCAGTTACTGCTAATAATTCTTTTGGAGAGACACTTCCTTCTGTTAATTGGTCTCCTGCATTTACTTTGTCGCCTTTTTCAACTCTAAGTTTTGCACCATACATTGTTAAGTGTTCTCTTACTTCTTTATCGTTCTTAACATAAATCTTGAATCTTCCGTTGACATCTTCAATTTTTTGGACAGTTCCATCAATTTCAGAGATTGTTGCTTTTCCTTTTGGAATACGTGCTTCAAATAACTCTTCAACACGAGGAAGACCTTGTGTAATATCGGTTCCAGCAACTCCACCTGTGTGGAATGTTCTCATGGTTAACTGTGTACCTGGTTCACCGATTGATTGTGCTCCCATGATACCTACAGCTTCTCCAATTTCTACTAAGTTACCAGTTGCTAAGTTTCTACCATAACATTTTTGACATACGCCATGTGGTGTACGACAAGTTAGAACAGTACGAATCTCAACGGCTTTAATACCTGCTTTGATAATTTTATCTGCAATTGCTTCTGTAATGTAAGTATCTTTTTCACAGATAACTTCTTTTGTTTCTGGATTAATTACTTTTTTACTTGTAAATCTTCCTAAGATTCTATCGTACAATGGTTCAATGATACCATCTTTATCATCCATGAATGCTTCTACCAATGAACCTTGTGTTGTTCCACAATCTTCTTCTCTTACAATCATATCTTGAGCAACATCTACTAGACGTCTAGTCATATATCCAGAGTCCGCTGTTTTTAATGCTGTATCAGCACTACCTTTACGAGCACCATGTGTTGATAAGAAAAATTCTGATACGGATAATCCATCATTAAATGATGATAGGATAGGAATTTCTACTGGGTCACCATTAGGTTTTGCCATGATACCACGCATACCTGCTAATTGAACGAAGTTAGAAATTGATCCACGGGCTTTAGAATTCATCATGATGAAGATTGGGTTATCTTCGTATTCTTTTGCACCTGCATATTCACTTAACTCTGTTTCAATATCTTTTTTGGCTTTATTCCATACTTCAATTACTAAATCTAATCTTTCTTTATCCGTAATTAAACCTCTTTGGAATTGTTTATTAATTTTCTTAACTTCTTTATTACTTTCTTCTACGATTTTTGCTTTATTTTTACTTGTTACGATATCAGAATAAGCAATAGTAATTCCTGAATAAGTTGAAAATTTAAATCCTTGGTCTTTTAATTTATCTAGGAAAATTGAAGTTTCAGTTGTACGATAACGTTTAAACATTTGAGCGATAATTTTTTCTAGAGCACCTTTATTAAAGGCTTTTGCTCTTTTCATATTTTTAATTTCTTCTTTGATATCTTTACCATAATCAATGAAATATCTTGCTGGTGTTACCCCTTCGATATTTTCAGAAGTTGGTTCATTCAAATATGGGAATGAATCTGGTAGGATTTCATTGAAGATAATTTTTCCTGGAGTGGTTACTAAATATTTGTTTTTATAAGTATCTAAGAATACTTTATGTTTAAATGAGTTTACTGGAATAGCAATTCTTGTATGAAGATTGATTTCTCTTCTTTGATATGCCATTAGCGCTTCATTTGTATTTTTGAATATTCTTCCTTCTCCTGGTTGTTCATCTTTTTCCATTGTAATATAGTAGTTACCTAAAATCATATCCTGTGAAGGTGTTACGATTGGAGAACCATCTTTTGGACTTAAGATGTTATTAGCTCCTAGCATTAAGATTCTTGCTTCTGCTTTTGCTTCTTCCGATAATGGTACGTGAACAGCCATCTGGTCTCCGTCGAAGTCAGCATTAAATCCAGTTGTTACTAATGGGTGCAAACGAATTGCTTTACCTGAAATTAGTTTTGGTTCGAATGCTTGAATACCAAGTCTATGTAGTGTTGGTGCACGGTTTAACATTACTGGATGTTCTTTAATTACTTCTTCTACAACATCCCAAACTTTTTCATCTTTATTTTCAATCATTTTCTTAGCTGCTTTGATGTTATTGGCTAATTCTTTATTCACAAGTCCATTAATAACATGTGGTTTGAATAATTCTAGAGCCATATCTTTTGGAATACCACATTGATACATCTTTAAGTCTGGTCCTACAACGATTACGGAACGTCCAGAATAGTCAACACGTTTTCCTAATAAGTTTTGACGGAAACGTCCTTGTTTTCCTTTTAGCATACTAGATAGTGATTTTAAAGCTCTGTTTCCAGCACCTGTTACACTTCTACCACGACGTCCGTTATCAAATAAGGCATCTACAGCTTCTTGTAACATACGCTTTTCATTTTGAATAATGATAGAAGGTGCTCCTAATTCAATTAATTTCTTTAAACGATTATTACGATTAATAACACGACGATATAAATCATTTAAGTCGGAAGTAGCAAATCTTCCACCATCTAATTGAATCATTGGACGAAGTTCTGGTGGAATAACTGGTAGTGCTTCTAGAATCATCCATTCTGGTTTGTTTCCTGAGGTTGCAAAAGCATTTAAGACATCTAGTCTTTTTACAAGACGAATTCTTCTTTGTCCTGTTGCATTTTCTAATTCTTTTTGTAATTCTTCTAATTCTTTATTGATATCTACTTCACTTAATAGTTGCTTGATTGCTGCTGCTCCCATTCCTACTTTGAAAGTATTTCCATACTTTTCATAGTAAACACGGTATTCTTTATCGGATAGAGTTTGTTTCTTTACTAAAGTTGTTGCTCCTGGGTCCAAAACAACATAAGATACGAAATAAATAACTTCTTCCAAATCTCTTGGAGACATATCAAGAGTAAGTCCGATGTAAGAAGGGATACCTTTTACATACCAAATGTGACTTACTGGAGTTGCTAATTCGATGTGTCCCATTCTTTCACGTCTTACTTTTGATTTTGTTACTTCTACACCACATCTATCACAGATGATTCCTTTGTATCTTAATCTTTTGTATTTTCCACAATTACATTCATAGTCCCTTGTTGGTCCAAATATTTTTTCGCAGAATAGTCCATCTCTTTCTGGTTTTAGTGTTCTATAATTGATCGTTTCTGGTTTTTTTACTTCTCCATAAGACCAATCACGGATGGTTTCAGGAGAGGCTATTCCAATTTTTAAAGCTTTAAAATTATTTGCTTCTACCATTAGAACTCACCTCCTATTTTTTCATCTAAATTATTTTCGAAATCTTCATCAAAGTCTGTTTCAACTTCTTCTAATTCTTCGTAATCTTCATCCTCATTATTCTCTTCTTCATCAAAACTTTCCTCTTCATCTTCTACATCTTCGAACTCATCTTCTAGAGAATCTTCTGATTCAAGTTCATTTTCTATTGAAGGGGTATTTTTATTGTCCTTTACTTCTTCAATGGAAGGTGTATCATCCTCTTCTTCATCATCAGTCATTTCTAATTCTTTAAATCCTACAACTTCATCGTTGTTATCAATAACAGAAATATTTAATCCTAATGCTTGGAATTCTTTAATTAATACTCTAAATGCTTCTGGAATTCCTGGATTTGGTAGTGGTGTTCCTTTTACGATAGATTCATACACTTTGACACGACCAACCACATCATCTGACTTATAAGTTAAGATTTCTTGTAATACATGAGATGCTCCATATGCTTCTAGAGCCCAGATTTCCATTTCTCCAAAACGTTGTCCACCGAATTGTGCTTTACCACCTAATGGTTGTTGTGTTACTAATGAGTAAGGTCCTGTTGATCTTGCATGTAATTTATCATCAACCATGTGATGTAGTTTTACGAAATACATGACACCTACACTGATTCTATGATCAAATGGTTCTCCTGTTCTACCATCATATAAAACAGTTTTTCCATCTTCATCCATGCCAGCTTCTTTCATCATAGCTTTTACGTCTTCTGTACTAGCACCATCTAATACTGGAGTTGCTACATGAACACCTAATTTTTTACAAGCCATTCCCATATGTAGTTCAAGAATTTGTCCAATATTCATACGAGATGGAACACCTTGTGGGTTTAACATGATGTCAATTGGCGTACCGTCTGGTAAGTAAGGCATATCTTCTGATGGTAGGATTAGGGAAATAACACCTTTATTTCCATGTCGTCCAGACATTTTATCTCCAACTTGAATTTTACGTTTTTGAATAATATATACTCTAACTACTTTACTTACACCACTTGGTAAGTCTTCGTTATCTTCTTTTGTATAAACTTTAACGTCATGAACAATTCCTTCTCCACCATGTGGAACAGTAAGAGATGAATTTCTTACTTCTCTAGTCTTTTCTCCAAAGATAGCGTGCAATAATTTTTCTTCACTTGTTAAATCAGCCATTCCTTTAGGGGTTACTTTACCTACTAGAATATCTCCTTCTTTTACTTCTGTACCAATTTTAATGATACCATTTTCATCAAGATTTTTTCTAGCATCTTCACTTACGTTTGGAATATCTCTAGTAATTTCTTCAGGTCCTAATTTTGTATCACGACATTGAGTTTCATAATCTTCAATATGTAATGATGTATAAACATCTTCTTTGACTAATCTTTCATTCATGATAACGGCATCTTCAAAGTTATATCCATTGAATGTCATGAATGCGATTGTCATATTTTTACCTAAGGCAAGTTCACCTTTATCTGTACTTGGTCCATCTGCGATGATTTGACCACGTCTAATTTTATCACCTTTTCTTACGATTGGACGATGATTTGCGGTTTCACCTTGGTTAGAGCGCTCAAAAGTAGATAATTCATAAGTATCTGTTCCTTTAGCATTTTTAACAATAATTTTCTTGGCATCAACATAATCTACAATACCATCAGCTTTAGAAACAACTACAGCACCACTATCACGAGCTGCTACATATTCTACACCAGTTCCAACATATGGGGCCTCTGTTGTTAATAATGGTAATGCCTGACGTTGCATGTTTGCTCCCATTAAAGCACGTGTTGCGTCATCATGCTCTAGGAATGGAATCAAACTTGTTGTAACCGATACAACTTGTTGTGGTGATACATCAATATAGTCTACTTGTTCTGCTGGAATGATTACATTCTCGCCGTTAAATCTACCAGCAACGGTTGCGTCAGTAATTTCCATATCATCGTTTACATTTACAGTTGCTTGAGAAATATAGAAATCTTGTTCCTCGTTTGCTGTTAAGTATTCTACTTTATCGGTTAATTTTTTGTTTTCTACTTTACGATATGGTGTTTGAATAAATCCATATTTATCAATCTTGGCATAACTTGCTAATGAAGTAATCAAACCAATGTTTTGTCCTTCTGGAGACTCGATTGGACAAATTCTACCATAGTGAGATGGGTTAACATCACGAACTTCCATACCAGCACGATCTCTTGATAATCCACCTGGTCCTAATGCTGATAATCTTCTCTTATGTGTTAATTCAGCGATTGGATTAACCTGATCCATAAATTGTGATAATTGGCTGGAACCAAAAAATTCTTTGATTACTGCAGTAACTGGTCTGATATTAATTAATGTTTTAGGGGTTACTGTTTCAATGTCTTGAGTAGTCATTCTTTCTCTTACTACTCTTTCCATTCTAGATAATCCAATCTTTAATTGGTTTTGCAATAATTCTCCTACTTGTCTTACACGTCTATTTCCTAAATGGTCAATTTCATCATCATGTCCTACACCATCTAATAAATTTAAGTAGTAAGAAATTGATGCATATACATCTGAAATCGTTAAAGTTCTTGTATCAAGTGTTTGATCATTACCCATCAATTTTACTTTTTTATCTGGGAATTTTTCAGGATGAACATATAATACTTGAACAATATTGTGATTATCTAATTCTTCGTTTACTTTAACTTCTTCTCTACCATAGCCATTTTTTAAAATTTCTTGTAATTTAGAATAAACTTCTTTTGTGATTTTTGTTCCTTCGGTAAATATTGTTTCTCCATCTACAATAATATCTTGAGCTAAAGTATTGTTAAGTAATCTATCTGTAATATTTAATCTTTTATTAAATTTATAACGACCAACTTTTGCTAAGTCGTAACGGAAATTATCAAAAAATCTTGTAATTAATTGGTTTTTTGATGAATCAAGTGTTGTTGGTTCTCCTGGTCTTAATTTTTCATAAATTTCAATTAAGGCTTCATCTGTATTTTTAGTTGTATCTTTTTCAATTGTATTTTTTAAATAAGCATTGTTATCAAATACAGATAAAATTTCTTCATCACTAGAAAGTCCAAATGCTCTTAAAAGAGTAGTTACTGGTACTTTTCTAGTTCTATCAATTCTAACATAGATGACATCTTTAGCATCTGTTTCATATTCTAGCCAAGTTCCTCTTGTTGGAATAACTTTTGCTGCATATACAGGTTTTCCATTTTTATCAATTTCTTTTGAGTAATATACACTTGGTGAACGTACTAGTTGGGATACGATTACTCTTTCAGCTCCATTGATAATGAATGTACCACTATCTGTCATCAAAGGCATATCACCTAAGAATATTTCTTGTTCTTTTACTTCACCTGTTTCATTGTTAAATAATCTAGTTTGTACTTTTAAAGGTGATGCGTAAGTAATTTGTCTGTCTTTGCATTCTTTTAAAGAATATCTTGGCGTATCAAATTCATAATCGCCAAATTCTAATGATAGACTTCCCGAAAAACTTTCGATTGGAAATAAATCTTCGAATACTTCTTTGATTCCTTCTTTTGCAAACCATTGATATGATTCTTTTTGAATTTGTAGTAAATTATCAAGTTCTAATGAATTTTTGATCATAGAGAAATTTCTTCTTTGTCTATAATCACCACTTTGCTTTAATTTATAAGCCATTATTTTTTCACCCCTATGCCTTTATTATTCGCTCTTCCACGTCAAAAAAAGATGCGTTTCCAATATATAATGTTAGCATCTCTCTTGATAAAAGTCAATGGAAAAGTTCACTTTTTCTAAACTTTTCCACTGTTCTGTTGAAAACTTTTACTCACCGTTTTTCTCTATTCCTTCTCGTAGTAAATTTAAGAATTTCTTTGCTAATTTTTTATTTAATTCTTCATCAATTTCTTCTACGATTGTTTTACTGTTTTCTTCTTTTAACTCTACTATTTTTATGGCTTCCATGTCTGGTTCTTCTTCTTCATCCACTGGTGCTAATAGACAATACATTTTATTTTCTTCTAGTAACATTTTTAAAACCGTATATTCTGTATTATCCTCCAAAGTAATAATATCATATAATTCTATTTTTTTCATCTTGATAATCCTTTCACATTATTTATACTTACATCGTTTATATTATACCATCCTTCAGCATAGGCTTTGATTTCTTCTGGCGTTAACGTTGTACTTCCGTCATAGTTTTGAAGATATTTTTCTTTGTTGGCAGTTAAAATACTTACCATTTCTCCACCTTTGTTTAATAATTCATCTATTTTCTGATTGGCATCTGGATTATAGGCATAAATAACATTCATTCCATCATTATTAACAATTCCGGTTCCGATTACAACCCTTTTAGGCTTTGTTCCATAATATAATGTTTGACCGTTTTCATTGTAATATGCGTCATATTCGTCATCATGAATATTGCCATCTACTGTTACTTCACTACCAATTCGAATTGAATTTTCATTAAGATTGTTATATTCATTGGCTTCATAAGAAGTATATGTTTCTACATCATCATCAAGATATGTTAAGTTAGATGAATCATTTTCTGTATATAAATTGGTATCATCATATTCAGATAAACCAATATTATCGTCACTATCATTAATTAAAAATTCCTCATTACTAGTTGAATAATCATTTAATACATCATTTTTGTCTAACGATGATTGTGTACCTGCAAGATTTATCTCTGAATTTTCATCATTGCTTTCAGCTGCATTAGGATTTGGGTTAGTGTTTTTTTTGAAAATTGCTGTTCTTTCAGCACATATCAAAACTAGATTCACTGCAACGGAAGATATTTTTGTTATCAATCTTCTAAAAATATTTTTCTTTGGTTTCCTAACTGATGTTACTTCTTTTTTCTTTTTTGTTTTTTTATCTTGCGTATCTTTTTTATTTTTTTCTTTTGAAGAATCCAAATCATCTGTTGTTGGTGAAATATCTGAAATTTCACTTGAACTCTTACTTTCTTTTTTTATTGATTCTGTTTTTTTTAAATCTTCTTTATGTATTTTATCAGCTTCTTGTTGCTGCTGTCTTTCTAAATTTCTTAAGTTACTTTGAAATAATTCATTAAATTGTCTTATTAAATCTTCATCAGTGGTAGACACATTTTTGTTAACAGATTGTTTATCATTCGTGCTTAGATTTGCAATTGTTGTATTTAATGCATCATTCAAATCCTTACTAAAACTAGTGATTGGTTTCATAACTGGTTCTGAAGGTTCAACCTCTGGCTCTACTTCTTCTGAGATATTATTTTTCTCAAAATTATCTTGTAATGGAAGTGGGACACCCCTTGATACCAATAGATCGGCAATTGCTTCTGCTTCGTTGGCTACTTCGGCAAAATCCTCTGGTAAATTTTTTTCTGTTTCATCTTTGTAATCTTCTAATATTTTTGTTAATTGATTATACCTCATTTGCAGGTCTTCTGACGATAAATTTTTTAAATTTTCATAGCTCATCGTCGAATCTTGAGTAGGAATACCTTCTATCTCGTTGTTATTATCATTATTGGCATTTATAATTGGAGTATTTTCATTAAAATAGTCAATATTCTGAGATTGAATAATTTGGTTATCTAGGTTATTTATAAGACTTTCAGGAAGAAATTTCTTATTTCTATCAATTTCATTTTGGAGAATAATTCTGTCTCTTGACATTTCTTTACTCTCTTGCTCATCTCTAGCAATAGTAGTATCAATCTCTTGCATTTTTTCTAAATTGTTTAAAACAATTTCGTAGCAATTGATAATTTGTGTGTTTTTTAATAATTTTCTTTTTTCTTTTCTAATACAACTTTCTAAAAAATGTAAATTTTTGATATATTCTTCTCTAGAAATTGTATCCTTTTCTGACTCCAACATTTGGATTTCTTCTGCTAAATGTTTTAATTCATTTTGACTTACTACTATCTCATTTTGATAATCCTCTATTTTCTCTGGTGATTTTTCAACTAAATTAGGTTCTTCGGGTAAGTTTTTATTGGAATTTTCTTTGTTATTTTTGGCATTAATAGTATTTTTAGATATTGCATTCTGTAATTCTTGTGGTAAAATTGTCATATTTTGTTCTATAAGATTTTGTAATCTTTTTCTGTCATTTTCTAATTCATTTTTCTCTTGTAAACTACTAACTTTTATTTTTTCTAAGTTTTCTAGACTTTCTTGATATATTTTTAACATATCATAAGCTTTTGTAATACGTTCTAAAGTTTCTTTTCTCTCTAAGAGACGATTTCTATAATTCACTGCTTGATTCTCTTCAATTTTCCACTTTGAATCATATTCATATTTACTTATTTTGTTTTTTTCAATTTCTAATTCATTTAATGTGTGATTAATACTTTTTAAGTTTTCTTCTATTTCATTTAATTCTTTTTGGTAAGTCTCCAATATTATTTTTTCTTCCATAGTGTTTCACCTCTTGATAAGATTTTAACATAAAGTTTAATTTTATTCAATTATTCTCTTTATGATTTACATTAAGTTTTTTATTTTGTCAAAAAAAGAATCGGTGACCCGATTCCATTTCATGAATTATTATTGTAATTCTACTGAAGCTCCAGCTTCCTCTAATTGAGCTTTTAATGCGTCTGCTTCTTCTTTTGCTACGCCTTCCTTAATTGCTCCACCATTGTCAGCGATTTCTTTTGCTTCTTTTAATCCTAAACCAGTTACTTCTTTAATAATTTTGATTACTGGTAATTTGTTTGCTCCTGCTGCTGTTAATACAACATTAACTTTAGAAGGACCAGTTTCTTCAGCTGCTGCAACTGGTGCTGCTGCTACTGCTACTGCACTTGGATCTACACCAAGTTCCTCCTTCATTGCGTCTACTAATTCTTTAATTTCAAGAATTGTCATTTCTTTTAATGAACTAATAAATTCATCTCTTGTTAATTTTGCCATTATAAATTCCTCCTCATATTTTTATTATTAATTTTCTTCTTTTTCTTTTGAATATAAATCTAGACAGATAGATAAGTCTCTTACTGTAGCCATTAATCCACCTGCTAACATTGTTAATAATCCTTCTCTTGATGGGATTGCAGCATAAGAATTTAACTCTTCTTTATTTGCAACTTTTCCTTCTACTACTCCAGCTTTTAATTCTAAAGCTTCATGCTTTTTTGCAAATTCACTAATAATTTTTACTGGAGCAAGTTCATCACTAGAGAATGAAATTGCTGTTGGTCCTTCTAGATAATTATCTAATTCTAGACCACTATCTGCGATCGCTCTTTTTGCTAAAGTATTTTTATATACTTTATAGTCAGATTCTGATTCTCTTAAACTTCTTCTTAATTCAGTTACTTCTGATACTTTTAATCCACGAGGATCAAATAAAACGATCGATTTTGCATTGGCGAATTTTTCTTTTATTTCGTCAATAACAACTTGCTTTTGTTCTAGGATTTTAGCATTTGCCATCTATAACAACTCCTTTCTGTTCTTTATGCCTTAAAAAATCTCTCAGAAACAATATTCCCGAGAGATAAAAAGATTTTTCTACTTTATTCCTCGGTAAGATTATTAAACACTTTTTGTGTCCTTACTGTCTTGGGCATAAATTTCTGATTACGCGTTATATTATATAATACTTAAAATTATTTGTCAACACTTGTTAAATCAATTTTTACTCCAGGTCCCATTGTAGATGAGATAGAGATATTTTTAACATAGTTTCCTTTAGCAGTTGATGGTTTTGCTTTAAGTATTACTTCGATAAATGCTTTTAAGTTTTCTGCTAATTTTACATCTTCGAAACTAGTTTTTCCGAAAATACCATGAACGTTACCATAACTATCTGTTCTATAGTTTACTTTTCCTTTTTTTGTTTCTTCTATTGCTTTTGCTACATCTGTAGTAACTGTACCTGTTTTAGGGTTAGGCATCAATCCTTTAGGTCCTAATAATTTACCAATTTTACCTAATTGAGGCATCATTTCTGGAGTGGCAATGATAACATCAAAGTCAAACCAATTTTCTTTAGCAATTTTGTCAATCATGTCTGCATCTCCTACATAATCTGCTCCAGCAGCAGTAGCAGCTTTAGCTTGGTCTCCTTTTGCTAATACTAAGATTTTCTTTGTTTTACCTGTTCCGTGTGGTAATACAACAGCGCCTCTTAATTGTTGGTCAGCTTTTTTTACATCTAAGTTTAAGTTCATTGCTACTTCTAAAGTTTCATCAAATTTAGAATTTGATGTTTTCTTTACTAATGCAACGGCTTCTTCAATAGAATAACTTTTATTTTTATCAACTTGTTCTAAGTTAGCAACGTATCTCTTGCTCTTTTTCATTTTTTTACCTCCTTTGTGGTTCGTGCGGACTTTAATCCTTCCACTTAATAGGAATTATCCTATTTAGGAATTATTAATCTTTAATTTCGATTCCCATGTTACGAGCTGTTCCTTCTACAATTTTCATTGCAGCTTCAACATCGTAAGCATTTAAATCTGGCATTTTAGTTTCAGCAACTTCTTTTAATTGGTCACGAGTAATTGTTGCAACTGTTTCTCCTTTAGTTGTTCCTTTTGCAACTTTGGCAACCTTTTTAAGTAAGAATGGTGCTGGTGGAGTTTTTAATACCAAATCAAAACTTCTATCATCATAGATAGTGATTTCAACTGGTAATACATCTCCCATTTTGTCTTTTGATAAGTCATTAAATTTTGTACAAAACTCTTGTAAGTTAATTCCTGCAGGTCCTAATACTGTTCCAACTGGTGGAGCAGGTGTAGCACGTCCAGCAGGGATTTGTAATTTAATTTTCTTCGTAATTTCTTTTGCCACGAAAAACACCTCCTAATTAAATTTGTTATTTTTTCG
Source organism: uncultured Bacilli bacterium (assembly GCA_934162265.1). GTDB lineage: Bacteria > Bacillota_I > Bacilli_A > RF39 > UBA660 > RUG11198. The sequence goes on from CAKPHZ010000004.1 coordinate 47,912, forward strand.
CGAGTGGTTCAAACGGGTGGAAAAGTTAGATTCGGTAAGTGTCCGCCCTCTTCTTTTTACTTTTCTCTCCTTCCACTTATTAAACCTAATACTTGCTGCGGTTATAATCATAACATACTTTTTTTTCATTTTCAACTATTATTTGCTTTTATTTCAGTAAATACATATATCTTTATTAGTCTATACTAGAAATTTCTGATAAATCTACTTCAACTTTCGTAGCTTGACCAAATAAATCGACATTTACGTTTAACTTTTGGGTTTTCATATCTACACTTTCGATTGTACCTTCCATATCTTTGAACGGTCCTTCTAAGATACGTACTTTTTTTCCTGGTTCTAATTCTTTAGAAGCATCTATTCTACTTAATCCCATCTTACCTAGAATGTCATCCACTTCATTCGGTAATAATGGAATTGGTTTTGCTCCCTTTCCTGATGAGCCGATAAATCCAGTTACTCCTTGCGTATTTCTTACGATGTACCACGCTTCATCTGACATTACCATTTCTACTAAAACGTATCCTGGTAACATCTTTTTTACTTTTTCTTTTCTTACTCCATCTTTTACTTCAACGATTTTTTGTTCTGGAACAACGACACGATAAATATTTTTGTGAAGTTCCATAGAGTTAATCATCATTTCTAATTTTTCTTTTACTTTATATTCGTAACCTGTTACTGTTGTTACTACATACCATTCTTTTTTCATTATGCCTTCACACTCCTTAATAGGGATACTAATAGGTCAATTACATAGAAATATGCACCTAGTGCTACCATAAAACTTACTGTTGTCAAAGAGTACTTTACTAAGTCCTTGCCGTTTGTCCACCGAATACGACTGATTTCTTTTTTTACTCCTTTGAAATAATTTTTGATTCCATTGATTATTTTTTTCATCAAAATCCTCCTTAATCTTGCATTTGACTAAAATAAAAACACCTTCGTGTTGGTATAAATATAGCACTAGTAAGTATTTTTGTCAATTCTATCCTTATATTTTATTAAAAAATACTTCATTATCTTTTTCCTATTATATATGGAGATATTTAATTTAGGTATTTTTCTCTTCTTTATTGGTAATAATAATACCGATATAGGTAATATTTAATTCATATTATTTTTTGAAATGAAAAGTATGTTTATAATATTTTTATTGTTGTTTTAGGAGTTGATGATATGGAGTTTGGTGATAAAGTTAAATTACTTAGAAAGAAACACGATTTATCACAAGATAGTTTAGCTACCATTTTGAAAATTAATCGAAATTGTTTATCTAGGATAGAAACTGGAAAATCAGAACCTTCTTTGTCAGTAATTCGTGATATTGCTGAATATTTTAAAGTAGACGTAGCAAGTTTAATGGATATTCAGAGTAAAAAAATAGATACCAAAGATAAAATTAAAAAGATAGCAGATGGTTGTCAATATCTTATGGATGATGATTTAGATTTTTTAATTCGTGTTATTTCTGTAATGAGAGAAGAATATGTAAAATACAATGGCAATGAATAAAAAGAAAGGTTGTTATAAGTATTTTCCGTTTAATATATATTGTAAAACAATACGAGATGTATTGTTTTTTCTTGTTTTTTTGATTATAATTTTTATAGAAAGAGGGGAGAATTAAAGATGAAAGTTAGTAATCATTGGCAGGAATACTCTTGTCTTGCTAGTGGAGATGGAGAAAAAATTGAAAAGTGGGGAAATATTATTTTAAGAAGACCTGATCCGCAAATTATTTGGAAAAAATCAAAAGATAATATTTGGAATGAATGGGATGCATGGTACCATAGAAGTAATAAAGGAGGAGGGAATTGGGAATTTAAGAAAACTCTTCCTTCTGAATGGAAAATTCATTATAAAGATTTAACTTTTAAAGTTAGTCCTACTAATTTTAAACATACTGGTATTTTTCCTGAGCAAGCTACTAATTGGGATTATGTGATGGAAAAAATTCAATCATCTTCGCAAGATGAATTTAGAGTTTTAAATTTATTTGCTTATACTGGTTGTGCTACAATGGCTGCTTCTTTTGCTGGAGCTAGCGAGGTGGTTCACGTTGATGCTTCTAAAGGAATGATCGAATGGGCAAAAGAGAATATGCATTTGTGTGGACTGGAACAACATAAGATTCGTTTTATTGTAGATGATGTGATTAAATTTTTGGAAAGAGAGAAGAGAAGGGGAAGGACATATCATGGAATTATTATGGATCCTCCTAGTTATGGAAGAGGTCCAAAGGGGGAAGTATGGAGATTAGAGGATAATTTACAAGAATTATTGGATAAAGTTAAAGATGTATTAGATGATGATTTTTCTTTTCTATTAATCAATTCTTACACTACTGGGATTTCTCCCACTTCTTTAGAAAATATTTTAAAAATAACTTTTCCTCATACTAATATTGATACTGGAGAAATAGGATTACCAATTATTGAAAATGATTTGGTACTTCCTTGTGGAATATATGGAAGAATTACGAAAGATTAATGTTATTTTTGAAGATAATCACTTACTTGTTGTTGAGAAACCTATAAATATTCCTGTATGTGCAGATAGTTCCATGGATAGAGATTTGCTTTCTATATTGAAAGATTATTTGAAAGAGAAATATCATAAACCTGGAAATGTTTATTTAGGTTTAGTTCATCGTTTAGATAGACCTGTTTCTGGAGTTATGGTTTTTGCTAAAACAAGTAAGGCTGCTAGTAGGCTTGGAAAACAAGTAAGTGATCATACTTTAAAGAAAGAATATGTTGCTGTTGTAGAGGGAAAAGTTCCTGTTAAGGGAGAATTTGTTGATTATTTAAGAAAAGATGAAAAGAAAAATATTTCTTATGTTACGGATAAAAATCATGGGAAAGAAGCTAGGCTTTATTATAAAAGATTGGATTATAAAAATGGTTTTAGTTTAGTAGAAATTCATTTGGAAACTGGTCGTAGTCATCAGATTCGTGTGCAATTTTCTTCAAGAGGTTTTCCATTAGTTGGAGATGCTAAATATAATAAAAACCATGATGGAAAGACTAGTATTGCTTTGTTTGCTAAAAAATTATCTTTTTATCATCCTATTACGAATGAATTATTACAGTTTGAAATTGATATACCAAAAAGATACCCTTTTTCTTTGTTTTAGGGTGTTTTTTATTTTATTATAATACTTATGAAGATTAAAGATTTTTGTAAGAATTAAATTATAATATAGCATAATTTTATTGTATTTTATGTTATACTTTTTGTAAGATACACAAAAAATTATTTTCTACTTGACTCTCCTGTTTACTGGAGTGATAAGTTTATCACGAGGGGAGGAAAATAGATGAGTTGTTCTAGTTGTAAATTTTTAAAAGAAAACAACAAAAGGGAAGGTTGTGTATCTGGAGCATGTTATTTTTGTTCTAAAAATAATTGTTATGTGAATGGAGCAAATAATAAATGTAATCATTTTCAAAAGTCTTATCGTAGTAGTTATATTTGTGATAAAATTTTTGAGGATGGAGAAATTTACTATGACAATAGTAAAGGGAATGGTTTTTACTTGTTTATTCTAATAATTATGCTTCTGATGTGTATATTATTTAATTGATGGTAGGAGGTATGTAATAGATGTTATGTATAAAATAGGCGAACTTTCAAAAATAGTTGATATCTCTATTAAAACTTTGAGATATTACGATGAGATTGGAATACTACCTCCAGCTCATATTGATCAATTTACTGGATATCGCTACTATGATGATGAAAGTATACTTAATATTGAAATGATTAAATCATTGAAATCTGTTAATTTTACTTTACAAGAAATTAAAGAATATATGATAAATAAAGATGATAAATTATTTTTGAATAAGCAAGAAGAGATTAAAAATGAAATTCGTTTTTTAGAAGAAAGATATAGAAAATTATCGATTATGATAAAGAAAGAACAAAATGAAAAAGTAAAAGTGAGAAGTCTTTTACCAAAAGAGTTAGATACAAATAAAGAAAGAAAGGAAAGAAGATATTATGAAAAGAGAAAATTTAGAGACTATTTATGAAGGGAAAAAAAATGTTATCATTGATGGAACCATGTCTGTTGGAAAAACTGTAAATTTAGGTTTTTCATTTGTTGATAAAATGGTTGATGATGGAAATAATTTGTTAATTTTAGATTCTAGAAAAGAATACTTAAATAGATTTTATTCAAAGTTAAAAAAAGAAGGTTATGAAATATTAATTCTTAATTTTGATGATTTTTCTAAGAGTGAAGGTTGGAATTTATTTGATTATCCTTATGAATTATATAAATATAAAGATATTGATAGAGCAACTCTATGTTTGGAAAAAATTGCTAAGGAAATATTTTTTGAAAATAATAATGAAGATTCTTTTTGGATAAATTCTGCTAGAGACTTTTTTGTAGGATGCTGTTTAGCGTTATTTGAAGATGGAAAAAAGGAAGAAATTAACCTTAATAGTATTATTTCATTTTTAAATGAAGATAATTCAAATTACATAGAAGAATATTTTAGAACAAAAGATAAAACAAATATAGCCTATACTTGTGTTTCGGGAACTGTATTTTCACCAATAGAAACTAGGGGAGGAATTATCTCAACTGCAAAGCAAAGATTAACGCCTATTACAAGTAAAAGAGGATTAATGCAATTACTTAGTCAAACAACTTTTTCTTTTAAAGAAATAAATAAGAAAAAATTGGCATTTTTTCTTATCAACTCTGAAGAAGAATCTATATTAAGCTCATTGGTTTCTATTTTTATACAAGAAATTTTTATGATGCTTTCTAAAAATAAACAAGAAAGAGAATTTGATGTTGTTTTAGATAATTTTGATACAATTGATAATATTAGTAATTTAAAAGGAATTCTTAGTTCTTGCATTTCAAAAAATATTAAATTTTATTTAATGACAAGAGATAGAGAATTATTAGAAAATAAATACTCTTCTTATATTAATCAATTAACTAATAGTATTTCTATTCATTCTAAAGAAATTATAATTAATGTAGATGATGATTATACTAAAATAGATAATATTATTCCTCAAGAATATATTCAAGAAGAAAATGATATTTTGTATCCTACTAGATATACAAACGAAATTAAAGTATTTAATTTAAAAAGATTTATGCTTTTGAATTTTCAAAGTGATAATGAAAAATATAAAAATTATACTCTTGAAGAAGTTAATTATGAAAAATATAAAGAAGTAAATGGTGAAAATAAATCTTTAAGTCCTCAAGGAATTGCTGTTAAGGAAGGAAGAGCAAAATTTTATATTGTTAAAAATGAAAATAAAATTGTTGATTCTTTTGTTATATTTTTAGATAGTAATAATTGGATTACTTTAGACTTGAAAAAATTTATCGATGTTATTTATACTAGTTTTATTTTCAATACTTTAAGCAACTTTGGTTATGAATTTGTTTCTTGTTTCTTACCAAATGATAATGAAAATCTTTTAAACACGATTAAAGATAATTTTGATGTGATTAAAACTGAAAATTGTAAACAAGGAATGTTTAACTATAAAAAAGTTACTATTGAAGTTTAAAAAATAAGAGTAATTTCAACCTGAAATTACTCTTATTTACTTTCTAATAAATTTAAGCTATTTACAATAATTTGGTACTGATCAAATCTTTTTTCGACACGGCCTAAAATACGAATGATATCTTTTTTCTTAATATTATTATATTGTTTATAAGTTTTAGGAAACAGTGTTAGAGAGATTTGTCCATATTCATCGGATGCTGTTACAAAGGACATAATATCATTATTTTTGGTGGTTACTTCTTTGATATTATCGATTGATAATACCATAGAGATAGTTCTATCGAAGTATTTTTCAATAGATAATGTATCAATGTCAGAGTCTTTTTTATAAATATTTGTAGGGTGATTGCTAAGATAAAAACCAAATGTATCTAATTGATTTTCTATTTTTTCTTCTTTTGTATATTCTTCATATTGTTTTAAACTAAGAGGAGGTAAGTCAATCATTCCTGCATTTTTAGAGATAAGAATATAATTAAAAATTTCTTCCAGATTATTGATTAGTGTTTTTTCATTGGTACCAAAAGAATTAAAGCAGCCAGACTTGATTAAAGAAATAATTGCTTTTTTGTTTAGACTACCTGGTTTATTTTCAGTTAAAGGAGAAGGATTTTTTGAAGAAGGAGAATAATTTCTTTCTAAGAAGTTAATAAAAGAAGTGTATGGAGCTAGTTTTCTTTCTTCAATGATTTGCTTAGAAATTGTTGTACCTACATTTTTAATGATTGATAGGGGACAAATTATTTTTTTGTCTTGTACTTGGTAATTTGTTGTACTTTCGTTAATATCAGGAGGTAAGATTTCGATTTTATTCTGTCTTATTTCTGATAAGTAAAGTTTGGTTTTGTAATCATTACCAATGACATTATTTAAAATGGCTGTTTCAAAATATCGAAAGAAGTATGTTTTTAAAAATGCCATCTTGTAAGCAACAGTAGCGTAGCCAACGGAATGGGATTTATTGAATCCATAATTTGCAAATTTTAAAATTAAGTTATAGATTTGTTCTGCTTGCATTTTGGTATGTCCATTAGAAAGAGATTTTTCTAAAAATTTTGGTTTTTCTTCTAAAAGGATTTGTTCTTTCTTTTTAGAGATTGCTCTTCTTAAAATATCAGCTTCTCCTAGAGTATATCCTGCATAAGTTCTAGCGATTTCTAAGATTTGTTCTTGATAGATAATAATGCCGTAAGTTGGTTTTAAGATTTTTTCTAAGCATTTATCTGGGTAAGTTACTATTTCTAATCCTTCTTTTCTTCTTATATAGTTATCAATAAACTCCATAGCACCTGGTCTGTAAAGAGCGATAGCAGCCACTAAATCATCAAAGCTAGCAACTTTTAATTTTTCTAAGAAACGTTTCATTCCTGGTGACTCAAATTGGAAGATTCCATCTGTTTTTACTTTTGAAAATACTTCTAGTGTTTTTTGGTCATCTAAAGGGATATTTTGAAAGGTAATGTTTATTTTTTCTTGTTTTCTAATATTTGTTAAGACTTCTTGAATTAAAGTTAAGTTGGATATTCCTAAGAAATCCATTTTTAAGAGACCTAATGGTTCTAGGTAATTCATTGAGTATGCAGTTGTGTAAATTCCTCTATTATTTTTGTAAAGAGGGATGGTTTCATCAATTGGGATACGGCTGATGACTATTCCTGATGCATGAATTCCAATGTTTCTTGGTAAGCCTTCTAGATGGATGGCAATGTTAAATAGTTTTTGATAAGAAGAATTTTCTGCTAATAAGCGTTTTAATTTGACATTATTTGACATTATTTCTTGTAAAGTTTCTTTGGGAGAAAATAATTTTGTTAGGTTATCCACTTCTGGTATAGGTATATTTAATGTTCTTGCTACATCTCTTACTACTTGTTTTGCTGCTAGGGTATCAAAGGTAATAATACCGGCTACTTTTTTTTCTCCATATTTATTTATGCAATAGTTGATAACATCTTGACGTTTTTCACTGTCAAAATCAATATCAATATCGGGCATTGTTATCCTTTCAGGATTTAGAAAGCGTTCAAATAATAAATCATATTTTATGGGGTCTATATCAATAATTCCTAGGGTATAACTAACGAGACTACCAGCAGCAGATCCTCTTCCTGGACCTACTAGAATATTATTTTTTTTGGCATATTTGACATAATCCCAGACGATTAAAAAGTAATTACAAAAGTTCATTTTATTAATAATATTTAATTCTTTTTCTAAACGGGTAATATAAATTTCTGGTATATTGTTATTCAGTCTTCTTTTTAATCCTTTTTGACATAAGTATTTTAGATAATCATAAGCATTTATTTTTTCATCATAAACAGGTAATAAATTATTGGTATAGCCAATTTCTACGTTGCATAAGTCTGCTATTTCTTTTGTTATATTTATATCTATTGTAGTAGTATGTTCTAATAATTCTTGTTCATTCATTAAATAATGACCATTATTTTCATTTAAGTGATATTCTCCTATTACTTTTTGTTCTTTTATCATTATTAAATAGTCTAAGTATTTATGGTCTTCTTTTTCTAGATAAGAAACATTATTTATAAATACTTTGTCTTCTTTTATTTTATCTTGTTCTTCTTTTGTAGAATATCCAATATAATGATATTTATATATATTATAGATTTCTTCATTAAAGAAAGAATAGGGGATAACTAAAATTAAGTCATTTTTATAGAGAGTTAGATCTTCTAATGTAATATTTCTTTCTGATACAATTGTGGATAATTTTATTAGATTTTTGTAACCTTGATTATTCATAGCATATAATAAAATATTTTTATCTTCTACTTCTAACTCTAGTCCTATTACTGGTTTGATATTGTTTTTTTTACATTCTTGATAAAACGCTGGTACTCCGAACATATTGTTGTGATCTGTAATAGCAAGAGATTGATATCCTAATGATTTTGCTTTTTGAATAAGAGCAGGGATGCGAATTAAACTGCTTAATAGAGTGTAACTTGTTTTTAATTGAAGGGGTATGTAAATCATTTTGTCATCTCCTTAAAATACTTATCTAGAACTTCTCTTTTTATTATTATATCATAAAAAAAGAATCTTACTTTATTTTGTTAAAGATCGATGGTATAAAATATTTTGTAGTAGATATAAAAATACTATATTTAAGTAAATTAACAAACTTCTCTGTAATTAATGAATGTAATACTAAAAATCAATGCAAATAAAATAATATTTCCTACTGATATAAAAACTAATAAATATTTAAATAAATTTTATAATACTGAAATGGATATATTTGACTACACGCAAAAAGAAGAAATTAATTCTATTTAACTAATTTCTATAAAAATTAAAAATTTAACTTTTTGCCACAAAACTCTTTACACTAACACACAATTTATAAGAATAATTAATAACTTTAGATACTACTATCAATTTACCATATATTATATTTATGTTCATATATGTTCATATTTTTATTTAGTATTATTAATTTTTAATAAAATATTGTAACAGTGTGGTGAGTATTGCTTTTTTTATTTTTCTTTCCCATCCACCAAATTAAATTATCTAATTCTACAGAATTAACAATTATTCCCTTTTGTTCTAAAGCTTCTTTAATAATTTCAATAACATATAACATATTTGCTCTTATTTCAATTTCCATTTCACTATCATGTGATATTTCTTTTTCATTATCAACCATTTCAGAAAGTTCCTCATTATATATTAAAATATTATAATCCCTAAATATTCTTGGAATAGCATAATCTGCACATCCACTTAAATTATTAACATTACCTAAGTTATTATTAATAGTTTTAGATAAATAAAATAAGTCATTTGTTAGCAATGTAGCACGTTTATTGAAGTGAATAGTTCTATTTTTATATGTTGATTTATCGTCAAAACTATTAAAATTATCAGTTATATATTTTAATAATTCTCTATCACTTTTAATCGAAAATAAATCATCATAAAATTTTTCATTATCATATATGTAGTTTACTACCTCTTTAAAATTATTATATCTTTCTTCAAAAAGGGGAATTTTCCCTTCAATACTATTAAATATTTTTATAAATTTTTCTTTGCTTATACTATGTAAATAATCAATATTTAAAAAGTCTTCGTTAATTTCTACTTCTCTAATTACAGAATAAAATAATGCATTTGAACCATTCATTATTTCATTATTATATTCAATTTTCCATTTAGGTTTTTTCCAAAAACAGAAGTTCATAGATTCGATTATAAAAGCAAGCAATATCCATTCTTTTTCTGATAAATCTAGATTTAATTCATTGGACCAATGATTATAATTCGTATCTCCTAAGTCATTTATGAATCCTTCTATTTCATTTTGATTTATGGATACATATTTACTATTATTAACAACATATTTAAATTCTTCTCTCATATATATATCCTCCTCGCATATTAACTACTTTTATAAGTAAAAATAGTAAAAACTTAGACTATTTATTAAATCCATGTGTTATTATATTTCTATTTAAATTTCTTTATCAAAATTTGGGATACACCCACTATTTGATAAAAAACCTATATTCTCCACATTAGGAATGCAATTAAAACAACGCCAAGGGCTATGATTAATGCTAGGGTAAAGATTGGAGCGAATCCATCACTTTTTACACCGATATCTGATGTAAATGTTCCTTTGGCTTTTGCTCCTTTTTTCATATATTTGTTATTACTTTCTGGTCTTTGTAATTTATAGTTTGGTTTTAAGTTTACTTTTTCGTCTGTATCTGATGTGATAATCATTTCTGATTTTCTTCCTTTTTCATCAACAAAATCTTGCACAACACTATTTTTCATTCTTTTTTCCTCACTTTCGTTTATTTTCACTGACTAAAGTCATTTCTGTTGTCAGTTGTTTTATTCTTTCGATAATTCTTTTGGCTTTTACTCGGTCGATTCCTTTGGTTGTTGTTCCAAAGTGTTCTTCTAAATCTTTAATGGTTAGGTTGGAAGTAAAAAAAGTGGTTAATCCTTCTTGGCTTCTATGTTGAAGAATATTTCCTAATACTTCATCTCGACTCCATTCAGTCATTGTTTCTGCTCCAATATCATCGATTAATAGAACTTCAACATTTTTTAGTAATTTAAATTTTTCATTGTAAGCTTCTGAATTACCAAAAGATTCTTTTAGGCTTCTTAGTAATTCTGGATAATAAATAATTGCGACTTTATGATTCTTTTTGGCTAGTTCATTTAAGGTTGCCGAGATAAGATAAGTCTTTCCACATCCAAAATTACCATTTAGGTATAATCCTTTCATTCCTGTTTTGGGGTGATAAGTATCAAGAAAATTTTTCAACCATTTGATAATTTCAAAGCGATTTGGATCATTAATATCTATATTTTTCATACTAGCTTCTTTAATTTCTTTAGGGATATCGAAAAGATAAATGTTTTCTTTATATTTGTTTCTTTTGTCTAATTCTTTTTTATATTTACAGGGAATATAATCAAATACTAAATTATTATTTAAAAGTTCTGGATAGTAAACATATCCTGGATAGGAGTTTTTACATTCTAAAATATTTTTACAATGTTTACAATTTTTTAATTCTTTTGCTGTTTCTTCTAAAGAGGTTGTATATTTCATTAGGTATGACTTTGGCAAGTCGAGTTTTTCTACAACTTTTTTGAAGGTAGTATTACTTTCTAGTGTTTTTTCATAATCTTCGTCTAGTTTTTGGAGATTTAGATTATATGTTTCATTTAAAACCTCTTTTATTCCTTTCATTTTATCGATACTCCTTTAGTAAATCTTGCATTTCTTTTTGTTCTTCTATGCTTGCTTCTTTTTTTTCTATATTTTTATTAAACCATTCTGGTACTTTTCCTTCTTTAGGGGTTCTTGTTTTTGTAGGACTTCCTTTTTTATATTTTTTATGTTCTTTTTCTGCTAAACGCATTGCGTCATCAACAGTTTCTATTTTTTGTCGTTGCCATTGTCCAGCGATTGTTTCTGCTAATCCGCGGGTTAATTTATTATTATTTGTCTTTAGGATATAATCTATTAGTACATTGACAACTCCTGCTTTTAATCCATAATTGAAGATTAAATCTTCTGCTAATTTTAAGTCTCTTGAAGTTGGTTCTGCACCATTATTTTTACTTTTTAATAAATCGTAAGGGCTAACGGTTTCAAATGTATAAATCATTTTAGCTCTTTTAGAAGTATCACCGACTGGTTCTTTTAAGTATTCTGGTTGTGTATTATAAACTACTGTTGGTAGTAATCCGTGATTATCGAATTGATAGTAATTGCGGCAAGTTTTTCTTAATTCTTCTTTATTTAGAGTTCCTCTTTCTGTGATACAAATAGGGATAATATCTTGCATTTTTACGACGTCTAAATTATATAAGAAAGAGAGTTGTAAAATTAATTCTTGTGTATCTTTAGTAAAAATTTTATTTTTATCTAGACCACTTGGTAAAGAATTGGCTAAGAATTCGAAATCAAAGTTAGTATTAATATTTAATTTTTGGACATTATTTTTCCTAATATCACTATTTACTACTTCATAAGAGGTTAATGGTACAGTAGAAAATATTTCTGTAAATGATACAGTTATATCTTGATAATTGTTGGTTGATAATCTTGGTGCTTTGAAGTAATCTAAAACTTTTTCATATTCTTTTTTTCCTACATTATTATATAAAACAACATTTAAGATTGGATGATTAAAAAAATCATTTGCTTTAATTGGAGAATATAATTGATAAATATAATTTCCTGTTGTATCTTCTTTAAAATATGTTTTTAAAAGTCCGATTGCTTCTAGTTTAAGTCTTGCTTTTTCGATTTCTGATAGCGATATTTGCATATTTGTTACTAAGTGATGATGTGTGTATTCTGTGCTGATTAATTTTGATTTGTCTAAATCAGACCAAAATGTAAAATATAGCATAACCGCAAGAGGGCCTATGATTGGTTGATATAACATGGTTAGTATGAGTCTATCTTCTGCTGTAATTATGCTTTTGTTTACTACAATATAAGTATCTGCAGGAGATATTCCTTTTAAATTTAATTCTTTCATACAACCACTGTCCTCTTAGTTACATTTTATAATAAAAGTGGGGAAAAGTAAAGGTTTATCAAAATAGAAAAAAGAACTTTTGGTGTTCTTTTAAATATTTAAATTACTTATTTATATTTTTATATTTATTAGGCTAATTTTGAGGTTTTAGTACTTTTCTTAGTTCTTTATTATTTTCATTTCTTACTTGATAAGGAGTATAGTTTGTTTTATTTAATTTTTCTAATAAATAAGATATTGTTTTAATTGCTTCTTCTTGAGAGTATGTTCCTTCTTTAATTTTATGAATTGTACTTAATAGATAAATTCCTAGTGAAGTATCTGGATTTAATTCTATTGTACTTGTAGTATTGTTTTTCATTGTATAATATTTATCTTTATTTTCATCAATAATATTAAATATAGTATGAGCTTCTTCTTTATCTATTTCAGATAATACTTGACATATTTGATTATGATTTCTATGTGTTAAACTTTTGTCAGTTATTTCTTCTTGATAAATAAAAGGAATATTATTTTTTTGAAATATTTCTTTGATATTAGAGCAAAGAACATAGTCTACTAATTGGAAGAAACTGGATACTGTGATAATTTCTTCAGAAGTATTATTCAACTTCTGTAATATAGATATACTATCTTTTAAAATTGGGTTTTGGGGATTAGTTTGAATGTCTTTTTCAGAAAATACTTCATTGATATTGACTAAAGATGATGTAATTTTTAATGGGAGAAGAACGTTATCTTTGGTTAAGGAATAGGAGAAAGATAAGACTGGATAAGTCGTTTCTTTTTCTAATTTAATTAGTTTATCTTGATGAGATAATAATTCACTTTCAAATGATAGAAGTTTACTGTTATCTAAAAGATGGGTAGTAAAGGTGATTGTTCCATTTTCATCACAAGAAATAGAAAAGGCTGTATTTTTTCTTTTATTAAACATGAATGTATTTTCTTTTACTATTTCTTTAGATGATCTTTGATAATAATTAACTAAGTTAGGGAAAGCAACATTTTTTAAAATGTTTTCTTGTTCTAAAATATTGTATTCTTCTTTTTCTGCTTTTTCTTGATGAAGTGATGAAATAATTTCTGATATATCTTCATTTACTTCTGATAAAGATATATAATTTCTTTTCTTACAATAATTTATAAAATCAGATATTTTATCTAAGAATTGCTCTATTTCTATCTCTGATAATGGGTTTGTTTGATTGAATATTAATTTTATTATTTCTTTATAAAAACTTGGATCTGTATATTGAATTCCTTGATTGACTAACTTTACCTTATAATTTTGAATAAATTTATCTAAAAGATAGAATAATATATGATTATCTTGTCTTGCATATTTAAAATTATCTATTTGTAAGATTAATTTTTCTATTATAGAATAATTTTTATCATCTTCTGATAAGTAAGATAAGATATTGTAATAAGATGATGTATCTAATGTATTATTTTTTACTTCTAATGGTAGGTTTTCTTCAAATAAATGAATAATTTTTTTGATAAAGTTTTTTTCTGTAGTATTTTCTTTAGGTAGAGTACGAAGATAGTTTTTTAAAACATCTTTTCCCAGTAAACATACTTCTTCTTTTGCAAATTCTGGTAATTTATTTATTTCTTTAAATATTTTAGTAATATCTTCTGGTATAAAATGATTTAATCCTTCACCATACTTTTTTAAATAAATTCCATGACATAATTCATTTAATAAATCAGATAATTTTTGATTTAAGTTTGTTTGGTAAGTAAAATAGTCAGTAAAGTCTTTTAATTGTTTTATATTTTCTTGTTCTTTAGATTGTTTATTCATTTCTTCTTGTTTTTTCTCTATTTTGATTAACTTATTGATGTATTTTAAGATTAACTTACTTTTTTTGTATTCTAGATTTGCTATGGATACTTTTTCTTTTAATTGTTGATATTTTTCTAGTTCTAGATGTTGTCGTAATACTTTTTTGTTTTTTCGTAAATCTAATGAAATATTATTTTCTTTAGCAATTTTTTGAATTACTTCATTGATTATTTCTTTTTTCTTTTGATAGTTTTTTATATTATTTAGTAAATAAATATCTTTTAATTTATATAAACTAGATAGTCTTTTTGATATTTTTTCTTCATCTAAATAATTAATAAATAAAGTTAATTCTTCTTCAGATAAAAAATAATTTATCATTAAGATATTTAATAAATATTTTCTTTTTATTGTTTCTTTTTTTCCGTTTTGATCTTTATTTTTCTGTTCTAATTCGCTTATTTTTTTTAATAGTTCTTGTACTTTTGTTACATATACATCTTTAGACATCATTCATTCTCCTTTTTTTCAATTTTACTATAGCACAAAATATTTGTATTAGGAATAATATTTACTAGGAAGTAAAAAGATTTTTATATTATTTAAATAAAATACTTCATTTTATTTTTCTTCATTATTTATCTTTTTGGTGGAAAATAGAAAAAATAAGACAACTTTTTTAAAGCTATCTTATTTTAATGTGTAATTCTCTTAATTGGGCCTCTGTTAATTCAGAAGGTGAACCCATTAGGTTATCAATGCCGCTGGCACTTGTTGGGAAGGCTTGTACTTCTCTTAAGTTATCAACATCATTTAGAAGCATAATCATTCTATCAATTCCTGGAGCCATTCCTCCATGAGGGGGAGCGCCATATTTAAAGGCATTGTATAAAGAAGAAAATCTTTCTTTAACAATATCTTTAGAGTATCCTACTTTTTCAAAGGCTAATTCTAGGCAATCTAAGTCATGATTTCTTAAAGCTCCACTAGACATTTCGTATCCGTTGCATACAAAATCATATTGGTACGCTACGATATCATCTAAATTGTCGGTTTTTAAGGCTTCTATTCCTCCTTTAGGCATACTAAATGGATT
>CAKPHZ010000005.1 GCA_934162265.1 uncultured Bacilli bacterium
ATTAGTTGTTTGTCCCTTTTTAACAAGAGGAGTTATAGTTTCATTAATAGAGTGTATTTCTTCTAAAGTTAGATTAACGCCTTGTCTACAAGATTTGATTAAATCTTCATAATCTTTTTGAGCTTCTCTAGCATAATAGGTCCATCTGATTTTTCTACAACCACTTCTGGATTTACAGCCATTACAAACATAAGGAGAATGATTTAATCTTTCACAAGATAAATCTAAATCTGGATGATTTATTTTATAATTATTCCAAGATGTTGGTTCAGAATATTTTCTATTTCTATCAACTTCTCTTAAAATAGTAGAATGGCTTCTATTTAATTCTTTAGCAATTTGATTTATGGATTTATTTTGATTTAATCCATCTTCAATATTTTTTCTATCTTCATAAGATAGATGAGAATAATTTGTCATTTTCAATGCCTCCTTAATGACAAACAAATTGCTTAAGAAGATATTATATATGTTTCTAAAACTTATTGCACATTAATTGTGCCCTTTCAATAAAAATCTACACTTTTTTTCTTTTTTGATAAATTTTAGAATTTTACTTGAAAAAAATAAAGGATAACGGTATACTAAAAATATAATACCAAGAGGGTATTAAATAGAGGAGGAAAAATGAAAAGTTTAATTGGAAAAGAATGGCGCGACGCAAAAGATGGAAGCGTTATTGAAGTAAAAAATCCAGCAACTAATGAACTTATTGATACTGTACCAAGTCTATCAGCTGAAGAAGTAAATGAAGCAGTAGATTATGCTTATAATGCACAGAAAGATTGGGCAAAATTATCTATTCATGAAAGATGTGAAATTTTATCAAAATTTGTTAGTTTAGTAGAAAGAGATAAAGATTCTTTAGCAAAAACTTTATCTGATGAAACAGGAAAACCTATTAAAGAAGCATATAATGAAATTGCAAATATCTCTATTGGGGTACCTGCATATGTAGAAAAAATTAAACATGACTATGGGAACATGATCCCAAGAGGAACAGAAAAGGGACAAGAAAATACAATTCAATATACAATTCAACAACCATTAGGAGTAATGGTAGCAATTATTCCATTTAATTTCCCAAGTGATATCTTTATAAATAAGATTCCACCTGCATTATTAATGGGAAATGCAGCAATCTTAAAACCTGCTAGTGTAAATCCATTGACTCTAACCAAATATGTTGAATTATTAGTAGAAGCTGGAGTACCTGCAGGAGTTATCTCTGTTGTACATGGATCAGGAAAAGTAGTAGGAGAAGCATTAACTTCAAATAAAAAAGTTTCTATTGTAAGCTTGACTGGTTCAACAGCAGCTGGTATTGATGCAGCAGAAAGATGTGCTTCGCACTTAGCACACTCATCACTAGAACTAGGAGGAAACGATGCTTTCATTTTATGTGAAGATGGAGATATAGATTTAGCTGTAGAAGAAACAGTATGGGGAAGACTTTATAATACAGGACAAGTTTGCTGTGCTAGTAAAAGATTTTTAATTCAAAATTCAGTAAAACAACAATATATTGACAAAATGATTGAAAAGATTAAAACTTTAAAAGTAGGATATCCAAGTGAAATGGATACAGATATTGGTTGTCTAATTAGTGAAGAAGCAGCTATTGAGGTAGAAAGTCAAGTCAATAAAACAGTAGAACAAGGAGCAAAAGTAGTCTACGGAGGAAGAAGAAATGGTGCTTTCTATGAACCAACTATACTTGATGGCATTACCAAAGATATGGATGTAGCAAAAGATATGGAAATTTTTGGACCAGTCATCTCAGTTATAGGTTTTGATACAATAGAAGAAGCAGTAGAAATTGCTAACCAATCTATTTACGGATTATCAGGATCTATCATTACCAAAGATATGAATAAAGCCATCAAAGTAAGTGAAATGATGGAATGTGGTGGATTTGTTATTAATGGAGCAAGTTTCTTTAGAAGTTTTGAACAACCATTTGGTGGATGGAAATATTCTGGAATTGGAAATGAAGGAATAATGACAACTTTAAGGGAAATGTCTAGAACAAAGACTGTTATTCTAAAAAATATTACAAAATAATAAATCAAAAAAATACTTCTCTAGTTTTTGCCTTATTTAAGGTTTAAACTAAGTAAGTATTTTACTTTAATATGTATTAAAAATAATGGTAATTGAAAATAAGTTATCATTATTTTTTTGACATTTTAATTAATTTAGCATGTACAACTGTTCTTTTCGTATCAGAATAGCAAGTACTTAGTGTCAAAATTTTATCATTAGTATTTAAAGAAGTATTAAAATTATATTTACTTCTTTTTTTTATGGTATCCAAAAAATTTTGATACTCCTCATCATCTTTAAACGAGGTAGTAATATAATAAGTTTCTTCTTTTATCACATAAACAGAAAAAATTTGCCATAAACTATCTTCATTAGGAGTAGAAATTTTAATAACATGATTGTCTTTATTGGCATACCAATTTTTTTTAAGAACATTACTAAGAGAACCGAACATTGTTTTATCCAAGCGGCTATGTGCATATAAAACATTATTCTTATCTGACAAATTCTTGTGATTTCTAAAATCAAGAAAAACCCATCCTGCATCATTTTTTGACTTATCATAAGAGTGATTAAGATAATACTCATTATCAGAAGTTTGTACAAAGGGATAATTAATATTTGTATGATTCACATTTATCCAACCAACTGTATCATTATTTTTCTTAATTAATTCATCAAATTTTACTTGAATTAAAGGAATTTTAATATAATACCAATAATCACTTTCTTTATCTTTAGGTTCATTAACATTCATTGTATTCTTCTCATCCACTTGTGTTATAGTGTCATCAATATCTTTAACAACATTAGCAGTATTTTGATTATCTTGATTCCAATTTACTAGTATAAAAAGACAGAAAAGAAAAGTAATACAAAAAATGATAACAAAGACGAAAAGTACCCATTTTTTTAGCCTTCTTTTTCTTTTTGTTTTATGTTTTGTTATTCCAATATTCTTTAAATATTCTTCCTTAATAGGCAAATCATAATGGGAAATATTTTGATTCTTCTTATTCATAAAAATTCACCATATTAATTATACTAAAGCTAGTTTACAAAATCAATAATTGTCATTTAAATTAAACAGGATAGTTTACATTCTAAAAAAGATATGTTATGATTATTAACATAGAGGAGGAAAAAAATGAAAAGGAGTTATAAACTAGCTTTGCTTCTTTCGTTAGTAGTACCATTTTCTGTCAATGCAGCTTCTGAAAAAGTTACTACTAACGAAGAGTTGACGAAATGTATTTCGGAAAATCAAGAATGTACAATCGATAGTGCCATAACAGTAGAGAAAATTACAATTGATGGTAAAAATGTAACAATTGATTTGAATGGAAATACATTAACTTCAACGATTATTGTAAAAGGTAAAGCAAATTTAACGATTACAGATTCTAAAGGAAATGGGGAAGTGGTTAGCAGCAGTAAAGGTAATCGAACTGTTACTGTAAATGAAGGAAGTCAATTTACATTAGAGAATGGAACGATACGTTCTTTAAAAAACGATGGAGTGGCAGCATACAGTGGAAATTTTTTAATGAATGGTGGAAAAGTTATTGCTCAAGAAATGGGTATTGTGTATTTTAACGGTGCCAATGTTACAATTAATAAAGGAACAATTGAAACAAAAGATAATTGTGCTATGGGAGATAATGGAACAGCAGGAGCAGGTGGCAATACTGTCCATGTAAATGGTGGAAATTTAATTAGTAATATTAGTAGTCCCGGTTATATATCTTGTGGGATATATAATGCCAATGACACAACATTAACGGTTAAATCAGGAACAAAGATAACTGCAAATAAAGGAGGAGCTGGTATCGTA
This sequence comes from uncultured Bacilli bacterium, assembly GCA_934162265.1. Lineage (GTDB taxonomy): Bacteria > Bacillota_I > Bacilli_A > RF39 > UBA660 > RUG11198. The sequence continues at coordinate 3,881 of CAKPHZ010000005.1, forward strand.
ATTAGAGGAGGAAAAGTTACTGTTGATAATCAAGTAATTAAAGATATGGTAACAGGAAATTCCGAAGGAAGAGTAGGTGACTCCAGAGTAATTGTATCTGGAAAAGTAGTAAAAGATTATTCTTCTAATTATCCGGCTAAAAACACTATAGATGTTCAAATTAATTATAATACAGTTTCTAGCAGCGAAGGTTCAACTAATTTATCAAATAAACAAGAAAATGCCTTGAATGAAGAAATCAAAAAAATCATCAATAATAATACAATAGAAAAATTAAATAATGTAGATTTAGCCGATATTTCAATTAAAACAGTAGTAAAGAATATTACCGAAAAAGAAAAAGAATCAGCAATTGAAAAAGTAAAAGATGTTCTTAAAGATTTTAAAAATGGACAAGTCTTAGACTTAGGTGTAGTAGTAAACAATAAAGATAATGTAATAGCTAATCTTACTGAAACATCTAATAAAATTCCATTTGGAATTGATGTAAGTACCATTGCAACAAATGATAAATTAAATTATGAATTTCAAATTATTAGATGTCATATTGATGCAGATGGTAAAGAACAGATTGAAGTACTTGATTCTGCATATGACCCAACTAATCATGTTGTCACTTTTGAAACAGATAAATTTTCTACTTATTTAATCAATTATAAAACTTCCCAAAAGACTGAAGATTCTAAAACAGAAGTAACGAATCCTAGTACATTTGATGGAATTATTATTTTTGGTATAATTGGCTTACTGTCTCTAGTTGGCTTAGGGAGAACTTTAAAAACATTAAAAAATAGAGGATAACATTTAAATTAAATTTATTTTCAGAAAATAAAATACTTACTTAGCTTGAAAATCTATAAAAAATCTTCAAGATGAATAAGTATTTTTCTTTTTTTAAAAAAATTAGCAATTATTTATTGACATTGCTAATATAATATATTATAATGAATCTAGCATTCAGAAAAAGGAATTGCTAAGGAGTGGTAAAAGATGATATCTGAAAGAGAAAATCAAATTTTAAGAATCATTGTAGAAGAATATATCAAAACAGCGAAACCAGTAAGTTCCTCTCATATTTGTAAAAACATCAAATGTTCTAGTGCCACCGTTCGTAATGAAATGGTATACTTAGAAGATTTAGGATATTTAGAAAAAAATCACTTTGCATCAGGAAGAATTCCTAGTGAAAAGGGATATAAATATTATGTAGATAACCTAATGCAACCAAAGAATATGACAGGAGAAGATATGCTAAAACTACAAACTATTTTTAAAAATCAATCTCTTGATTTATCTGATACAATCAAAAAAAGTATCGAAATCGTATCAGAAATTACCAATTACACTTCAATAGTATTAGGAACTAGTGCTAAGGCTAATCGCTTAAAGCAAGTAGAAATTGTTCCATTAGAAGAAAATAAAATTCTAACAATTGTTATTACAGATAAAGGAATTGTCGAACATAAAAATTTATACTTACCAAGTACTATTTCTACAGAAGATGTTAGAAAAACAGTAGAGTTAATCAACAAATTAGTAGTAGGAACACCTATTAATGAAATCTCTGAAAAACTAGAGTACGAAGTAAAACCAATTATTGGTAAGTATGTTAAACAACACGAAGTATTATACAATGCCTTTTATGATGCCTTCTCAGAATTTACAAGTAGTAATAATGATGTCCATTTCGTAGGAAAAAATAATTTTCTAAAACAACCAGAGTTTTCTAACATTGAAAAAGTAAAAGAGATTCTTTCTAAATTTGAGGATGTTAGTTCTATTAAGGAAGAAGAAAACAATGGTATTCATATCTATGTTGGAAGTGAATCAGAAATTACCAATGATACATCTGTTATAAAAACAAAATATAATGTAAATGGAGAAGAAGGAACAATTGCAATTGTAGGACCAAAAAGAATGGAATATGATAAAGTAGTTAGTCTACTAGATTATATCAAAAGTCATTTAGGAGGCGGAAATGAGTAAACATAAAAGTCATCATGAAAAAGAAATGGTTACTGCACCAGAAGAACAAGAAGTATTAAAGGAAGAAAATACTAATCAAGAAGTACCTGTGAAAGAAAAAGAATGCAAGTGCAGTAAAGAAAAAGAAAAAACAATAGAATTACAAAAAGAACTAGAAGATGGTAAAAAGCAAATAGAAGTTTTGAATCAAAAAATTGGTTCTATGCAAGAAGCACTTTTAAGAAATCAAGCTGAATTGCAAAACTATAAAAGAAGAAAAGAAGAAGAAAGTGAGAAAGTATTAAAGTATAAAAATGAAGATTTAATCAAAGAATTATTAACTATCGTGGATAACTTCGAAAGAGCAATCTCGATGGATGATAATGATTTATCTGATGAAGTATCTAAATTTTTAGCAGGATTTAAATTAATCTATACTACAACAGTAGGAATTTTAAATAAATTTGAAGTAAAAGAAATTAGTGCTGAAGGAATAGAATTTGATCCTGAATATCATCATGCAGTCCTAACTGACCATGATGAGTCTAAACCGGCAGGTGTTGTCTTAGAAGTATTACAAAAAGGTTATATGTATAAAGACAGAGTAATAAGACCTGCTATGGTAAAGGTAAATGAGTAAGGAGATATAAATGGATAAAGAAAAGATAAAAGATATCATTTATCTCATTATAGCAATATTACTATCTTACTTTGCTATTCGCTTTATGATTTGGGCATTACCATTTATTTTGGTTGCTTTACTTGCTTATTTCATTTATGAAAAATTAAAGACAAGTGATAAAAAAGTGAATAGCAATAAAAAGAAGAAGAAAAAAATAGTCATTATTGACGAAGAAAGTCATGATAATAAATAAAAGGAAAGGTGAATAATTATGAGTAAAATAATAGGAATTGATTTAGGAACAACGAATAGTTGTGTATCTATATTTGAAGGAGGAGAAGCACACGTTATAGCAAATGCTGAAGGAGGAAGAACAACTCCATCAGTAGTATCTTTTAAAAAAGGAGAAATTATCGTAGGAGAAAAAGCAAAACGTCAAGCTTTAGTTAATCCAGATACCATTATTTCAATCAAAAGAAAAATGGGTACTAGTGAAAAAGTAAAGGCTAATGGAAAAGAATATTCTCCAGAAGAAGTAAGTGCAATGATCTTAGGAGATTTAAAGAAAACTGCTGAAGCTTACTTAGGAGAAAAAGTAACAAAAGCTGTTATCACAGTACCAGCATACTTCAATGATGCCCAAAGACAAGCAACAAAAAATGCTGGTAAAATTGCCGGATTAGAAGTTGAAAGAATTATCAATGAACCAACAGCAGCAGCTCTTGCTTATGGACTTGATAAACAAAATACAAACGAAAAAATCTTAGTTTATGATTTAGGCGGTGGAACATTCGATGTATCTATTCTAGAACTAGGAGATGGTGTTTTTGAAGTATTATCAACATCAGGAAATAACCACTTAGGTGGAGATGATTTTGATAATCGTCTAGTAGATTATATCGTATCTGAAATTAAGAAAGAAGAAGGCGTTGATTTATCAGATGATAAAATGGCAATGCAAAGAATTAAAGAAGCTGCAGAAAAAGCTAAAAAAGACTTATCAGGAATGACTTCAACACAAGTATCTCTACCATTTATTGCACAAGTAGATGGAGCTCCAGTAAACTTTGAAATTGATATTACTAGAGCAAAATTTGAATCCTTAATCAGTGATTTAGTAGATTCTACTCTAGAGCCAGTTAGAAAAGCCTTAAAAGATGCAAAATTATCAAAGAGTGATATTGATAAAGTTATCTTAGTAGGTGGATCAACTCGTATTCCAATGGTTCAAGATTTAGTTAAGAAAGAAACAGGAAAAGATCCTTCTAAAGGTGTAAACCCAGATGAAGTAGTATCTATGGGAGCTGCTATTCAAGGTGGTGTTTTAACAGGAGATGTCAATGATATTGTCTTACTAGATGTAACACCATTATCACTTGGTATTGAAACATTAGGTGGTGTAATGACTGTCCTAATCCCAAGAAATACAACAATTCCAACAAGCAAAAGTCAAGTATTCTCAACAGCTGCTGATAACCAACCAGCCGTAGATATCCATGTATTACAAGGGGAAAGACCAATGGCTAGTGATAACAAAACATTAGGAAACTTCCAACTTACCAATATCCCACCAGCACCTCGTGGTGTACCTCAAATTGAAGTAACATTCGATATTGATGCTAATGGTATTGTTAATGTTAAAGCAAAAGACTTAGGAACACAAAAAGAACAATCAATAACAATTACAGCAACAAACACATTATCAGATGAAGAAATCGACAGAATGATGAAGGAAGCAGAAGCAAATAAAGAAAAAGATGCTAAAGTAAAAGAATTAGCAGATGCGAAAAATGATGCTGAACAAGTAGTCTTCATGACCGAAAAAGCCATTAAAGATTTAGGAGATAAAGTAAGTGATTCTGATAAAAAAGAAGCTGAAGAATTAATGGATAAAGTAAAGAAAGCTATCGAAAAAGAAGATCTTGAAGAAATCAAATCTTCAAAAGATAAATTACTAGAAAAAGCAAATCAATTTGCATCAAAAGTATATGAAGAAGCAGCAAAAGCAAATCAAGGTGCAGAAAAAGAAGAAAATACTTCTACAGAATCAACTTCTAAAAAAGAAGATGATGGAGTAGTAGATGCAGACTTCGAAGAAAAATAATAAAGGAAACAAGTTCTAGGTAACTAGAACTTCTTCTTTATCAAAAAAATAACAAAAGAAAGTAGGAATATAGATGGATAAAAAAGATTATTATGAAGTCTTAGGTGTTTCTAAGGATGCAACTGATGCTGAGATTAAGTCTGCTTTTCGTAAATTAGCAAAAAAATATCATCCTGATGTATCAAAAGAACCAGATGCTGCTGAAAAATTTAAAGAATGTCAAGAAGCTTATGCTGTATTATCTGATCCAAGTAAAAGAAAACAATATGACCAGTTTGGTCATGCTGCTTTCCAACAAGGAGCAGGGGGAGCAGGAGGATTTAGCAACTTTGACTTTGGAGATATGTCAGATATTTTTGAAGACTTATTTGGTGGTATGGGTGGATTTGGAGGATTCTCTGGATTCACACAATCAGGATCAAGAAGAAGTTCTAATGGACCACGAAAAGGCAATGATGTTTTGTATAGGATGACCATTGATTTTGAAGAAGCTGTTTATGGATGTAAGAAAGATTTAAAATTGGACATTGTAGATACTTGTCCAGAATGCGATGGAAAAGGTGGTTTTAATCCTAGTACTTGCTCAACATGTAGAGGTTCAGGAACAGTAACTTCTGAGCAAAGAACCATGTTTGGAAGTTTCTTAACCAAAACAACTTGTCCAGATTGTAAAGGATCAGGAACAAGTTTTGAGAAAAAATGCTCAACATGTAGAGGAACAGGTACAGTAAAAAAGAACAAAACCATAACGATTACTATCCCAGAAGGAATTGATACCGATAATCGACTTCGAGTAGCAGGAAAAGGAGAAGCTGGAGCAAACGGAGGAAAACCAGGAGATCTATATGTCGAGTTTACAGTAAGAGATCATGAATTTTACCAAAGAGATGAAGATAATATTTATATTGAACTTCCTCTTACCATTACAGAAGCCATTTTAGGATGCAAAAAAGAAGTCCCAACTCTTTATGGAAATGTTAACTTATCTATCCCTTCAGGTACCCAATCTGGAGCAAAATTACGCTTAAAAGGAAAAGGGGTTACTAATGTTAGTACCAAAAGAAAAGGGGATATGTACGTTATCACGAAAGTTATCATTCCAGAAAAGTTAACAAGAGATCAAAAGAAATTAATTGAATCATTAAATAATACTTCATTAGATAATTCCCAAGAGTTTAAGAAATATTATAAATTTTTAAATAAATAAAGTGTCAAATTACTTTATTTATTTTTATTATCTCTTCTTAGTTTTATTAATTTATGATATACTGAGTAAGAATAATATGAAAATGAAGAGGAGAGTAATATGGATATTGTTTTAATTTTATTAGTTATTGCTATTATTATAGTAGGATTATTTTTTAAAGATTTTAAAAGTGTAGTTTATTTTCTAGGAATTATAGATATTATTTTTAGATTATTCCATAAATTGATTGAATTAGTAAAAATACAAGGAATTACAGATTTTGTAAATAATTATATTCCAGCATCTTTAGAAGCAATTATTAATTATTATTCTACAGGAATATTAAATACAGTATTAATTTGGGTATTATTTTTCCTTTATGTATATTTTTTAGTCTATCTAATAAAATATTTCATCCAAAAGAAAAAATAATATCCTTTTCTTTAACCAAAGAAAAAAGAAAATGAAGTATTTTACAAAAATAAAGTCCAAAACCATAAAGAAAGTAATAATAAATATTGGACAAGTAAAATTAATACATTATAAAAACAAGGAATAAATAAAGTTAAAATTAATTGATAAACAGTAACAATAGGTAAAATAATAATGCAGATAATCGCAACATAAAATTTAAAACCAATACAATTTCTAAAAAAACGATTTAAATTATTTCGCATCATCAATCACCTAAAGTAGTGTATGAAAAAATAATCATAAAGTGATAACCAACAAAAATATTTTTAGGAATTGCACCGCAATCCTTTTTTTTTTAATCATTTTATTATATAATGAAATAAGCAAAGGTGATTGAAAATGAAAAAAAGAAAAAATTTAAAAAATAGACGTTTATTTTTAGTAATTTTAATCGTAGTAGTCGTATCAGCAGTATTATTTTATACCATCAAAAAAGATAGAAGTTTAAATACTTTTGAAGCATTTACCAAAGATATTGTTGTAGAAGTACAAAAAATATTTTATAAACCAATTAATGGATTTTCGAATATGATAGAGGAATTTACTTCCTTAAAAGAAGTAAAAAAAGAAAATCAAATCTTAAAATCAAATGTTGAAAAAATGGAAGCAACCGAGGCAGAAAATATTGAGTTAAAACAAGAAATCGAAAGATTAAAAGGAGAACTAAATATTGATCATGTCTTAACTGATTATGATTACTTAAATGCAACAGTAATCAGTAGAAATTCTTTTTATTGGTATAATATGCTAACAATTGATAAAGGAAGCCATAATGGAATTAAAGAAGGAATGGTAGTGATTAATTCAACAGGATTAATTGGTAAAATTACCAATGTTTCTACTTTCTCTTCAGACGTAAAGTTAATTACTACTAATGATACGAATAATAAAATTTCTGTAACAGTAACGAATGGAGATACCAAATTAACAGGAATAATTAATGGATATGACTATAAAAAAGGATTACTAACCGTAGAAGGAATTAGTAATACAGCAACAGTAAATAATGGAGATTATGTATACACCTCAGGATTAGGAGGAGTATTCCCAAGTGGAATTTTAATTGGAAAAGTAGAAGGGATTACTACCGATGATTATGATTTATCAAAGATTATCAATGTAAAACCATCTGCAAAATTTGATGATATTAACTTTGTAACAGTCCTAAAAAGGAATGATGCTTCATGATGGTAGCAAGTATCATAACATTACTTTTTTCCTTTCTTTTTCAAACAATATCTTCAAATTATGCAGGATATATTTATCATGATTTATCATTATTTACAACAATATATATCTTAATTGCATTATTAGTAATAAAACCTTATTTTGAAAATGAAAAAAAATATTTAGCCGTATTAATCATAACAGGATTCTTAATGGGAATTACTTATACCAATGCTGTCTTTTTAAATATTTGTCTTTTTATTGTTGTTTATTATTTTAGTAAACTATTTCATTTCTATTTTCCCTATAATTACCTTACAATCAATATTAGTACATTAATAGGAATATTTATTTACCATATCGCAAGCTTCTTCTTTTTATTTGCCGTAGGCTATGATCAATATAATTTTGGCAATTTATTAGAAATCTTACTTCACAGTATTCCAATGACTTTAATATATACAACAGTACTTTATTTTATTTTAGATAAACTATTTCATCAATTGAATTTAAGAGAAATCAAATAATTAAGAATTTACAATAAAATTGAGATTTGCTATAATAAAAAAGAAAGTTCAGGTGCAATATGAATTTTAATAAAAAAAATACATTAATCATCTTAATCGCAGGAAAAGCAAGAAGTGGTAAAGGAGAAGTTGCTTCCTATTTAAAAGACTATTTTTTAAAAAAAGAGAAGAAAGTCATCTTATCTCCTTATACAAAATACTTAAAAAGATATATTGTTGAAGTAACAGGAAAAGAGTTTAATGATGAAGATAAGCCAAGAGATTTACTTCAAAAACTAAGTTCAGATTTAATCAAAAAGAAACTCTCTAATCCTAACTTTTTTATCAATAGACAATTAGAAGATTTATCTTTTTATTCTTACTTTATGGATGTGGTAATTATTCCAGATGTACGATTTGAAGAAGAAATCAACAAAGTAAAAGAAAATTTTACAAACGTAGTAACAATTGGAGTAAAAAGAAAAAACTATTTAAGTATTTTAACCAAAGAACAACAAGAAGATATCACCGAAATAGCATTAGATAATTATTGTAACTATGACTATAAAACTGAAAATACTTCTTTAGAAAAACTACAATTAGATGTCTTAAAAATAATTAAAAATTTAGAGAAAGAAGGAAGAATATGAATAAAATCGTAGCCATTGTAGGAATGTGTGGAAGTGGAAAAAGTATCGCTTCTGATATTTTAGAAAAAAAAGGATTCCAAAAAGTTTATTTTGGAGGCGTAACATTAGAAAAATTAAAAGAAAAAGGATTAGAAGTAACCCCTGAAAATGAAAAAATGATGCGTGAAAAATTAAGAGAAGATTTAGGAATGGGAGCATTTGCTAAAATATTACTTCCCAAAATTAAAGAATTATCTATAGAAAACAATGTCGTTTTAGATGGACTATATTCTTGGGAAGAATATAAAATTTTAAATGAAGAATTAGGTAAAGACATGAAAACGATTGCTATCATTACCGATAAAAAAATTCGTTATAAACGCCTTACAGAAAGAGAAATTAGACCACTCACAAAAAAAGAAGCCAAAGAAAGAGATTTAGCTGAAATCGAAAATATCGCCAAAGCACCTCCAATTGCTTATGCCGATTACTTTATATTAAATAATGGAACATTAGAAGAATATGAAAAAAGATTAGAAGAAATCATTAAACAAATTTAAGGAAGTGAAAAAATGAAACAAATGACAGGAGAACAAATTATTAGAACATACATTGATTTTTTTGTAAGTAAAGGACATCTAGAAGTAGAAAGTGCTTCTTTAATTCCTAAGGATGATCCCAGTGTCTTATGGATAAATGCTGGAGTAACACCTTTAAAAAAGTATTTTGATGGAAGTATTGTACCAAAAAATAGAAGATTAACAAGTTGTCAAAAATGTATTCGTACCAACGACATTGAGAATGTAGGGGTAACAGCAAGGCATCATACTTTCTTTCAAATGTTAGGAAATTTTTCCGTTGGAGATTATTTTAAAAAAGAAGCATTAACATGGGCTTTTGAATTATTAACGGGTAAAGAATACTTTGCCTTCGATAAAGATAAACTATATATGACAGTATATCCTCAAGATAAAGAAGCTTATGATTTATGGATTAGTCTTGGAGTAGATCCAACTCATATTATTCCTTTAGAAGGAAATTTCTGGGAAATAGGAGAAGGACCAAGTGGACCTGATAGTGAAATTTTTTATGATAGAGGAGAAAAATTTGATCCAGAAAAAAAAGGAATTCAATTATTAAAAGAAGATTTAGAAAATGATCGCTATATTGAAATATGGAATAATGTTTTTAGTCAATATAATGCTAAAGAGGGTGTTCCTCGTGATCAATATGAAGAATTACCAAGTAAAAATATTGATACAGGCATGGGTGTTGAAAGAATGGCTTGCATCATGCAAGGTGCAGTAACCAACTATGAAACCGATCTTTTCTTACCAATAATGGATAAAATAGCAGAAATCAGTGAAATTCCTTACCAAGGACAAAAGGAATTTAAAGTAATCGCTGATCATATTCGTACATTAACTTTTGCCCTATCTGATGGAGCTACTTTTGAAAATTATGGAAGAGGATATGTTTTAAGAAGATTATTAAGACGATCTGTTATGATGAGTCGAAAACTTAACATTAATAAAACCTTTATGGCAGAATTAGTCGATATCGTAATGGAAAAATACGGAAATATTTATCCAGACTTATTACCAAATAAAGAAATTATTAAAGAACAAATTACGAAAGAAGAAGATTTATTCCATAAAACATTAATTTCTGGAGAAAAAAGACTAGAGGAGTTATGTAAAAATAATACTTCAAAAGAAATTTCTGGAGAAGATGCTTTTAAATTATATGATACTTATGGATTCCCAGTAGAATTAACGATAGAATACGCAAATGAACTAGGACTTAGTGTAGATAAAGATGAATTCTATAAATATATGGAAATGCAAAAAGTAATGGCAAGACAAAATCGTAAAGTAGTTAGTAGTATGAATCTTCAAAATGAGCAACTAATGAATTATCAAAAAGAAAGTAAATTTGTCGGCTATGAAAAGTTAGGAAATAAAACGATAGTAATGGATATCATGAAAGATAATCAATTTGTAGATTCTATTACTGATGAAGGATATGTTTTTCTAGAAGAAAATCCATTTTATGCAGAGTCTGGTGGACAAATTTACGATATTGGTTATTTAAAAAATGATGACTGTAAAGTAGAAGTAGATGAAGTAGTCAAAGCACCAAATAAACAGCATTTATTACATGTTAAAATTTTAGAAGGAACCCTAAAAAAAGGAAGTACAGTTTTAACTCATGTTATGCAAGAGCGTCGTGAAGCAATCATGAAAAATCATAGCGCTACACATTTGTTACAAAAAACACTTCAAGAATTTTTAGGAAACAACGTTCATCAAGCAGGAAGTAGAGTAGATGAAAATACCTTTAGATTTGATTTTACTTATCACGGAAGATTAAGTGATGATCTAATTATTAGAATTGAAAAAAGAGTAAACGAAAGAGTTGCTCAAAATGTTGACACTATTATTGAATATTTACCAATCGAAGAAGCCAAGAAAAAAGGAGCTATGGCATTATTTGATGATAAATATGGAGATATCGTTCGTGTAGTAACGATTGGAGATTCAATAGAATTATGTGCAGGAACACATGTACCAAATACGAGTATGATTGGAAAAATTGCCATTATTTCTATAGAAAACAAAGGAGCAGATACCTTTAGAATTGAAGGTACAACAAGTAAAAATATGAACGATTTACTTCATCTAGTAGTAGATCCCTATCAAGCTGAGATAAAAAAATTACTTTCTAAAGCTAAAAATATTTTAGTAGAAGCTAAAGAACAAAATATTACACTAGATTTTGAATTTGATTTTCAAGATAAAGAATTATCAAGTTATGAAGGAGTAGTAGAATATAAAAATAAATTACTAGAATTAAAAGATAAAATAAAAGAATTAGAAAAGAAATATAAAACACTAAAAATGCAAAGTACGGTAAGTGATATTACTGCCTTTACTACAAATATGGAAGTTATTGATGGAATAAAAACAAGTATTGTCATATTAGAAGATTATGATATTGATAGTATGAGAGGCTTAGCTGATGCTATTATTAATAAGTATGAAAACTGCTTTGTCTTACTCGCTAATGTCAAAGATAATCATGTCAATATCATTTCTAAATCCAATAGCGATAAAGTAAATTGTGGTGTCATTGTTAAAGAACTTTCTGTAAAATGTAAAGGAAATGGGGGAGGAAGCCCTAAATTTGCCCAAGGTGGTGGCAGTGAAGCTGAACATTTAGCAGAATATTTGAATGAATTAAAAAATCAAATCAAAAATAATTAGTGTCAACTAGAAATAAAATACTTAACAAGAAATTAATTTTATAGTATACTATATTCAAGTAGGTGGAACATGAGAAAAATTTGTTGTCTTATTTTAATACTATTTCTCTTTGCAGGATGTGAAAATCAAGAAGAACAAGAAAAAAATGATTATATTGCTTATAAAAATAACTTATTAAGCACAAAAGAATATTCAAAAGATCTTCCCTTAGATATCATTATTGATATTGAAAGAGAAGATGAACAGACTATTGATTATAAAGTTACCTTAATAAACCCTAAAGAAAATATGCACAAAATAAAAGCAATGGTAGTAAATAATTATAGCAATGAAGCAGTATTTCCAACAATAGGATTATTTGATGATAAAGAAGAATTACTGCCAGGAAATAAAGATTTCAATGAAGTAGAATTAGAAGGGACAATCGAGTCTACTAAGAATATTAGTTCTTTAAAATTAAATTTAAAAGTATGGATAGAGTATCAGAGTGATACTGGAGAAAAAAAAGAAGTTTATTATCAAATGTAAGTTGGTTGTGAAAGCAATCAACTTTTTTCGACAAAAAAAGAAACCTTTTCTTGAGATAATACTTTTGGTGATAGGAGATGAAGGTAAAAATTTTTGATGAATCTCATGAAAAAGATTTAGAAGAAGATATCAATAATTTTTTAAAAGAACAAGAAAGAGAAATTATTAATATTCAGTTTAATGTATCTAATGCAATTTATGGAGAAGAACAAATTTATTGTTTTTCAGCCCTTATTTTATATCAAGACAAAAAAATATAGAGCCCTTTAAAACTCTATATTTTTGTTATTTTAAAAGAAATTTTCCATCGTAAGCATCAATCGTAATAGTACTATTATATTTAATCTTATCTTGTAAAATTGCATTAGCAATTAAAGATTCAATATTTCTTTGGACAAATCTTTTAATTGGTCTAGCTCCAAAATTTTCATCATAAGCACTATCAATGATTAAATTTTTAGCTTCCTCAGTAAGAGAAATCTTTATTCTCTTATCATGAAGTCTTACCTCAATTTCATGAATAATTTTATCTAGAATATGAGTAACAACTTCTTTAGATAAAGAATGGAAAATAATAATTTCATCAATACGATTAATAAATTCTGGCTTAAAAGTTTTATGAAGATCATTCATTACCAACTCATTAGCATTTTCCTTTTTCTCTAAAATGTATTCGCTTCCTAAATTAGAAGTCATAATAATAATGGTATTCTTAAAATCAACAGTTCTTCCTTGACCATCTGTAATTCGACCATCATCTAGAATTTGAAGTAAAATATTAAAGACATCTTTATGTGCTTTTTCAATTTCATCAAACAAAACAATAGAATAAGGATTTCTTCTAACAGCTTCAGTTAACTGTCCGCCATCATCGTAGCCGACATATCCTGGAGGAGAGCCAATTAATCTAGCAACAGAATGGGGCTCCATATATTCACTCATATCAATTCTAACCATATGTCGTTCATCATCAAATAATTCGTAAGCTAAAGTTCTAGCAACTTCAGTTTTTCCAACCCCAGTAGGACCTAAGAATATGAAAGAACCGATAGGACGATTAGGATCTTTAATTCCTGCTCTTGCTCGAATGATTGCTTCACTGACTAAATGAATAGCTTCTTTTTGACCAATAACACGCTCGTTCATATTTTTTTCTAAGTTTAATAATTTATCTCGTTCACTACCAACAAGTTTCTGAACGGGAATCATTGTCCATTTAGAGATAATAGCGGCAATATCTTCTTCATCAACAGTATCAGACAAAATATCATTCTTATTTTGTTTATTTAATTCTTGAAGTTCATTTTCCAATTTAGGAATTACACCATGACGTAATCTAGCAGCTGATTCTAAATCATAATTTGCCTCAGCTATCTCTAATTGATAGTTTGCTTTTTCAATTTCTTCTTTTTTCTTACTAATGGCAGTGTTTATCTTTTTTTCCTCTTCCCAAGCACGACTAATTTCTTGCTCTTTTTCATGTAAAATACTTAAATTTTTTTCAATTTCTAATTTTCTTGCTTTTGAAATATCATCTTTTTCTTTCTTTAAAGCCTCTTTTTCAATCTGTAAGCGCATAATTTTTCTTGTTAAAGCATCAAGTTCAGTTGGAACAGACTCCATTTGTACCTTAATCGTAGCACAAGCCTCATCAACTAAGTCAATCGCTTTATCAGGTAAGAAACGAGTAGTAATATAACGATCAGACAAAGTAGCCGCTGCAACTAAAGCACGATCTTTAATATTTACTCCATGATAAACTTCAAATCTTGATTTCAAACCTCTTAAAATAGTAATAGTATCTAAAACAGTTGGTTCTTTAACTTGAACTTTTTGAAATCTTCTTTCTAGGGCACCATCTTTTTCAATATATTTACGATATTCATTTAAAGTAGTTGCTCCGATACAATGAATTTCGCCACGTGCAAGCATCGGTTTTAGCATATTTCCAGCATCCATTGCACCTTCCATACCACCAGCACCAACAATCATATGAATTTCATCAATAAACATAATGATATCTCCATGACTATTCTTCACTTCTTTTAATACAGCTTTTAATCTTTCTTCAAATTCACCACGATATTTTGCTCCAGCGATTAAAGCTCCCATATCTAATTCCCAAATGGTTTTGTTTTTTAAACTATTTGGGACATCTCCTTTAATAATACGACTAGCAAGACCTTCTACAATAGCTGTTTTACCAACACCAGCTTCACCAATTAAAACAGGATTATTTTTGGTTTTACGAGATAAAATTCTAGTAATACTTCTAATTTCTTCGTCACGACCAATAACTGGATCAATTTTTCCATCAACAACCATTTTAGTAATATCTCGACCATATTTTTCAAGTGGTTTTACTTGTTCTTCTTGATAATTATTTTGCATACATAACACTTCCTTTCTTCATTATATGCACCTATTATAGCACTTTTTTAGCAATTGTCAAGTTAGATTGCTAATAGTTTCTTAAAAGTTAAAAAAATGCCTTGACAACAAGTTTTTTTAGTGTTAAAATAGTTAACCAAATCAAGGGAAATACAAAAAGAGAACAAAGGGTTAAATGAATTTTAAGTAGTTTCCCAATAAATATTATGGGGAAGGTGATGGTAATGAATACAAAAAAGTTAAAAAATAAAATACTTTTATGTCTTATTCTAATTATAGTAGGAATTTCATTATTATTAAACGATTATGTTGTTGCAAAAAGAGAAAAAGTATTTAGTGCAACAAATCTAGAATTAACAGAACTTTTAAAAGAAGAAAAAGAAGCAGAAGCAAAAAAACAAGAAGAACAACAAAAAGAAGAGAAAAAAGAAGAGCAACAAACACAACCACAGCAACCAGTAACAACAAATAATGATTATGAGACTTATGCAGGTATCTTAGAAATTCCTAAAATTAGTTTTAATAAAGGTTTTTATAGAAAAGAATCATCACTAAACAATGTAAAATTTAACTTAAAAGTATTAGATTCATCATCTTATCCAGATGAAAAAAATGGAAATACCATTATTATTGGCCATTCAGGAAATTACAGCAATAGTTACTTTGGGAATTTATATCAATTAGTAGTAGGTGATACTGCAACAATTACTTATGAAAATAAAAAATATACTTATAAAGTTGTCAATATATATAATGATACCAAAGATGGAACAGTAACAATTTATCGTGATGAAAGTAAAACCTGTTTAACTTTAATCACTTGTACAAAGGATGATGAAACCAAACAAACCATTTATATATTTGAATTAGAAAGTGTTCAGTAGGGGGGATAAAAATGAAGTACACAAGTATTTTTGAAAAATTATTTAGTTTAATTTCTATAATAAATACTTCTTGGATAAATTTAATATTCTTAGGAATTATTATTCTTGCTACATTTTTATTCTTAAAGAAAAAAATTTCCAAGAAAACTTGCTTTATTTTATCAACAATAAGTACAATTATTCTTATTTCTTACATCATTTTCAATAATGGAAAAGTATTAGGAAATGTTTTTGATAGCATTATGGATGATTTATTTACCAATATCTATTTTCCTTCAACATATGCTTATTTATTCGTTTATTTCTTTATGAATATTTCTATTTTAGGAAGCTTAATTAATATTAAACATAAAAGTACTTATAAAACAATTCATGGGGTATTCTTTATTATTATCAATTTTCTATTTGCCTTAGTTTTAGAATTCATTGCAAATAATAAAATAGATATTTTTAAGAAAACTTCATTATTTTCCAATAAAAATTTAATTATTTTATTAGAATTAAGTATTATGGTATTTGTCTTTTGGTTACTTAGTTTAGGATTAGTATACTTAAGTACAGTAATCTCGGATAGAATTTTATTAAAACAAGAAAAGAAAAAATTACAAAAAGAAGATCAAACAGAAAGTCAAAATACATTAGAAGCCACAATATCTATTCCAGAAGAAGTAGGGGAGAAAAATACTTCAACAGTACCTGCTATGAATACTAGTTTGATTGAAAATAACGAGAATTTAAATACAGATACTACACCAAGTTATCACTTTATTCCTACAATGCCAAATCATTCAATGAATCAACAAACAACAGAATCTATTACAAATACAATTCCACCATTTATGACATCATATCCAACACATGAATTTGCAACTCCAGTAAACAATAGAAATGATGAACAAGAAAACAGTTTTGACTTAAGTTCATTTATTCCTAAAAAACAAGAAAGACAAATTGTTACACCAGTAAGTAATAGCAATACTGTTCTAGATCAAATTTTAAATAATAACTTACCATATATTCAAGAAGATTCAGAACAAATAAAATTAGAAAATGAAAAAAATACTTATACATTAAATGATTATAGAATATTTAATAAAATGTTAAAAGATATTAAAGAACATAATCAAAACAATTCTATTACAATTGATAAAAACTTAGAATATCGTTTAATTACTAAATATTCAACAGAAACATATGATTTATTTAAAAGAATGTTAAAAAACTATTCTAATTAGGAGGTAATAAAAATGCTAAAAGAATTATTCACGATAAATCCATGTTATTTAATTTTAGAAATCTTATTTTGGATTGTAGTAATGTTATTTATGGATAAAAAGAATTTAGAAAAAAAATACAAGACAATTTTTACAGTAGCATATTTCCTTATCAGTATTTTAACATTCTCTTATATTAATGGGCTAATAATAAATATTTTTAAATTAAAATACTTATCAGTAAAAACTTATTTAATTGTTATTGTTATTGTAAATGCCATCAGTTTATTTACACTCAATAAAAAAATAAAACCAGTTTATTCTGCTCTAAATTACGTTTTATTTATCACAATGATAATTATCTTAGGTTCAACTATTGCTATTGTATTAGGAAATAAAATTCCTGCCCTTTATGTAATGGACGTCGATAATGCAGTAAATTTCATCGATTTAAGCATGATCATATTTCTATTATATTTAATTTGCCTTTGCCTTACTTATATTGGATATGCTTTTTTTGAGAATAAAGAAGAAGTGGAGGAAAAAAGTAAAGATAAAATTAATTTATTCAAACAAAGATTAAAAAAAGAAAAACCAAAGAAAAAAGTTCATTTATCTTTCTCAAAGAAAAAGAAAGAACTAATTCCTTCAATAACAAAAGAAGAACTATTAATGCATGATAGAAGTATACCACTTTATATTCATGATGAAGATTGCAGTATTATTTTTGATGATAGCAATCCAGAAAATATTTATCAAAATTATCAAATATTAGAGCAAGATATTCATGCAAAAATGGTAAACGGCTATACATTAGAGGAAAATAAGATGTTAAAAAATATTTGTCTAAAATTACAAGTAACTAGATTAGCTAATATAGATATGAGTAATGTTAGTATTTTAAATAAAATTAGTATTGAGGAATACAAATTATTAAGAAATATATTTGGGTTAAATTAAAAACAGAGTCTTTTAAATTTGATTCTGTTTTTTTATTAAAATTACTTTGAATAACCAGTGGATAAATTTCTCCAACATTCGTTTGAATAGTAGGAATAATTTTCCCTACCTTTTGACCATTTTTGCAATCCTTCTTGAACTTTAGGATCTTTTTCCTCATGAATCATTTTGTCAATTTCTTCCTTACTTTTTGGTAAAATACTAACACTGTCTGGTAAGTTTCCTCCATAGCCAACAATCATATCTTTTAAAGAGTAACCTTGTCCATGCATAATAGGAAGACTAGCTTCGTATTTTAATCCATTTCTTTTGTCCTCGATAATTGTCATTGCGGTATCTATGTTTTCTCTTTTTTGATAAGTTTTTTTCGAATAATCAACAAGTGGAGCATTAAAATTGCTGGCTATTACCCTATTTGGTGAAACTAGCATACTTTCATAATCGCAAACATCAAAAATGCCTAATAATTCTGTATTCCCTGATTGAGTTTGCCTTTCGGAAATAATACCATACTCATCATAATTGATGAGTTCGGCATGATAGAAACTATCACAATATCCTTCTTTACCAGGATTAATTGATGAACTGCTATGTGCGACCTGTAACTGGTTATCACTAGTAGAAAAGCCATATTGATCAGCTATTTTACCAAATCGAAAAGCTTCTCCTAATTGTGGAGGAGTACCTTCTTTAAAAGAACTAATCACAAGATCATTTTTATAGTCTTTTTGTACATTAAAACTATTTTTATAACTAATACCATTATTGTTTTGAACCCATGATAGCAAAATTCTCCCATCCTGTTCATTAACACGAATTTGTCTATCTACTTGTTCTAAATCAGGCAGAATTTTATCCAAAATACTATCTAAGGCAGGGTTTGTCTGTATCTTTGGATTAATTCCTAATTGCTTTATTTTTTCTTTTAAAATTTTTGATAGTTCACTTGAATTATAATATCTTTCCATTCTCTTTACCTCCTTACTGTAATATAATAATATAAAAAATAATAAGTTAGAACATAATTTACTCTACAGTAACAGATTTAGCAAGATTTCTAGGTTTATCAATATCTAGATTCTTCTTTTTTGCTGTATAATAAGCAATTAATTGGAGAGGAATAATACTTAAAATAGGGCAGGTATATTCATCTGTTTTAGGCAAATAAATAATCTCATCATAACAATTTTTATCAATAGAATCTACGATTCCATCTTCTATAATCAAAACAACATAAGCTCCTCTTGCTTTCACTTCTTTAATATTACTAATTGTTTTAGCAGCAGTTTCCTTGTGGGTAATTAAAGCAATAACAGGAGTATCTTCTTCAATTAAAGAAATAGGCCCATGTTTAAGTTCTCCAGCTGGGAAAGCTTCACTGTGAATATAAGTAATTTCTTTTAATTTTAAAGAACCTTCTAACATACTCACGTAGTCAATATTTCTTCCTAAATAGAAAATATCTTTCTTTTGGTAAAGATGTTTTACAATAGTAGAGTAATCATATTCCATTAATTTATTTATCTTAACTGGTAATTCTTGATAAGTATTTTTCTTTTCTTTTTTGCTTTGATATTCTAAAGCAAGTAATCCTAAAACATATACCTGAGAAGTATAAGCCTTAGTAGAAGCAACAGCAACTTCACAACCAGCATGTGTATAGATAACAAAGTCAACAACTCTAGCAATAGAACTATTATAAACATTAATAATGCCTAAAGTAGTTGCTCCTTTTTCTTTTGCCATTTTTACACAAGCTAATGTATCAGCCGTTTCTCCAGATTGAGAAATGGCAATAACTAATGTGTTTTTATCAAAAAAGTTCTTTTGGTAGCGATACTCTGAAGCAACATAAACATTCACTTCAAAATCAGTATTTTTTTCTAACAGATACTTCCCAATAAGTCCAGCATGATAAGCTGTTCCACAAGCAACAATGTGAATACGCTGATAAGAAGTAATATCGGGTAGTTTTTCTTGTTGATCAAAATAAAGGGTATTCCATTTTTGAATCAGTTGACTTTGTTCTTTTATTTCTTTCATCATATAATGCTCTTGTTCGCCCTTAGTTGCAATTTCAACTTCTTCATTTAATGTTTTAACGATATAATCTTTTAAAATGCCATTTTGATAAATAGAAACATTATCCATAGAAATAACACCAATTTCATTATCCTCTAAAATAATATAATCCTTTGTATCATCTAAATAAGCAGAAAAATCCGAAGCAACAAAATATTCCTCTTTTCCTATTCCAATAACTAAAGGACTTTCTTTCTTCATTACATATAATTTATCTTGTTCATCTTGAACCATTACCACAATTGCATAGCTACCTTTCAACTTCTTCATAGCTTCATTTAACACATCAACCATTTTTAAAGAAGAATGACTTTTCTTTATCCAATCAATTAAAGCACAAGCGACCTCTGTATCTGTTTCTGTTTGAAATAAGTAGCCCTTGCTTTCTAATTCTTTTTTTAATGTTAAATAATTTTCAATAATTCCATTATGAACAATAGTAATTTTGCCAACTTGATGAGGATGCGAATTCATTATTGTAACTTTCCCATGTGTTGCCCATCTTGTATGCCCAATACCAATATGACTAGAAAGAGAATAATCTAATTTTTTTTCTAATTCTTGAATTCTTCCTACACTTTTTTGAAGTTTAATTTCTTTCTGATGGAAAAAAGCCACTCCAGCAGAATCATAACCACGGTATTCCAACCTTTTAAGCCCCTTAATAAGAATTGGTAACACTTGTCTTTTACCAATATATCCAACAATACCACACATAAAAATTTTAATTCCTTTCTTAAAGATATACTTTTGTTACAATTTTGATTTTGTTTTTTGTATATATCTTTCTTTTGTAGCATCCGCCGAAATTTCGATAAACTACAATCCTCGTCACCTAATATAGGTCTGGCGCTAGATTACCATTTTTCCTTCCTTCTAGGTTAATCTTAATTATATTATATAAAATAACTAGAAAAAAGAAAGTAGACTAGACAGAAATTTTACATTAATTGATAATTTTTTTATTTTCTTTATAATACTGATAAAGATGCTTTTTCATTGAAAAAATTAAGTTAATAGTTTAAAATTTTAACATTATTTGCTATAATTTAATTAAATAATAAAGTAGGTGTTATATATGGTAGAGCATATACTAGTTGTCTTAAAAGAAGCGATAAGTAAAAATAATCCTTCTTATGCTAGAAACAATTTAACGTTAGAAGAAAAAGATCGTATATTTAAAGATGACGAAATATTATATAAACTTGAAGCTGAACTTGAGAACGAAGTAGACATTGATGAAAATATGATGGATAACGTTCTTCTTAGTTTATATGATTCAAATCAAGCAATGGCTAAAGTAGGAAATATCGAAACAATGCCTGAAAATCAGCGAGTAGCAGTAATTTCTTGTTTACCAGATGACGAAATGAAATTTAAATTTCTTTTTAAAATTGACGATCCATATCTTAGAATAATTGCATTAAGTAACTCGTCTAATGATTTTAAA
Organism: uncultured Bacilli bacterium; assembly: GCA_934162265.1. GTDB lineage: Bacteria > Bacillota_I > Bacilli_A > RF39 > UBA660 > RUG11198. The sequence continues at coordinate 25,309 of CAKPHZ010000005.1, forward strand.
TTAGCAATTTTAATAACAGAAGAGGCTCATGATAAACATAATATATATTTTAGTAGTAGTTTTGGAAATTTAAAAGTAACTGATGATGAATATATTAATGAAATTTCAAAGAGAGTAAATAGAGATATATTTAATTTAGCTAATAAATTATCTTTAAGTTATCAAGGCAACCTTTTAAATCAAAATCAAATAATAACGTTTCTTTCCACATTATCAACTGATGAGCAAAAAATTACTGGAGTAACAATTTTGAGAGATGATATTCAACAAATTGGAGCAATAATAAAATTATTTGGCGAGAAAAAGCGAGTAGAAGTCTTATCAAAATTAGAAAAGGATGGTTTTCTTGTAGATGATTTATTTAAGGCAGCAGTAATAAGTAGCTTATCAGAAAGTGAGCAACTCACTTATCTATCAAAACTTAATAATAGTTATGCTAGATATGGCATCATAGCTGGGATGAGCGACAAAAACAAAATTAAAGCACTAAAAAATGAGATAAGTATGTACAATAAATCGATGTCTCAAAAGTTCAGCAATACAATTACTGCAGCTCCTGAGTTCGAAATCTTGAGTACTTATTCCATAGCAGAACTACTTGATTCCATAAATTTAGAAAATCAAGAATTAAAAAACGAACCAATTATTGAGATTTTTAATCGATTTAAAAACTCTAATTCTTTGGAATTATCTAGCTTAATGCCAGAATTAATACTACCAATTTTATCGAGTACTAATCCCATAGAAAAATTTGATAAAATAGAAAAAGTATTTCAAAAAAATAATCTTCCTATGCTTGGAAAAGAATTTTTATGTTTCCAAATATTGTACCCAGAATTTCAAAAAAACCAATATGGAACAGAAGTATTTGATTTTACTGAAGAAAGCAGGATATCTCCCGAACTTCTTCATCCTACTCAAACAAGAAAAATGAAAGCCGTATCAAAAAATGCTACAGATAAAGATATTCGCTTTCAAATTGTATTCAATGATTTACTAAGAATTGCTAGTCGCTCAAATAATCGTTCCCTAATAGAGTATCTAAATAATATTGAATATGGAAATACTTTATTTTTAGGAATATCTAAAGGAATAATAAAGTTTAATGATTTAGATGATAAATCAAAACAAATATTAGATGTTTTTTCTAATCATTTAGCCGCCTTGTACGAAAATACTGAAAAAGGATCAGAAGAGATTTTTGAAAATTTATCTACTATGGAAAAAATTGCTTACTTTTCTAGAAAATTTAATCCGACCAGCAGGTACGACTTACCCGATAGAATTGTTAGAAGTTTTGCTTATCAAGCAGAAATTGAAAGTTTTGAACAACTTAAGAACATTGTGATAAATTCTGTCCGAGAAAAAGAAGAGGTTTCAAAGAAAAAATCAGAAGAATTAAAACAAGGAAAAAAGTTAGTTTTAGAACCTGGAGATTTTGTTAGAGCCATAGGTAATATTGATTGCGTGGAAAGTTCTTTAAATAATGGCAATGTGTGCAAAGAATTTTTAGGAACATTTTTAGGAAAAAGTGATTCTGATACAACTCCGTTAGATGTCGATTTAACTTTAATTACCGAAGAAAATACGGATATTTATCATAATATCAAAGGAACTCCAACAGGCTTTGGCTTTGGAAATATTTATGTCATTTTAAAAAAAGATAATCCAAATTTAAATATTACTCGTGATAAAGATGGAAATTTGACAGGTAAAGAATATGATCCATCTAAAGTAGAAGTATTTGGAACAAGTACGCAGAAAGGTGGATATGAAACACACTGGGGAGCACGGACAGGAATTGCTTCATCAGACATAGATTATATTTTATTTAAAGAAGATTTAACAATTGATCCAAGCAATCCATATTCTGAAGATGGGAAAGTAAACTATATTTTACCTGCATTAGAAATTCAAAAGAAAGAGTATTATGAAAATCATCAAAATGATTTGGCAATCTTAAAAAATGAAGTGGTAAAAAATGGCTTTTATATTCCTATTGTAGATTTTTCTGGAAAAATTATTTTTACTGATGAAGAGTATCAAGAATTAAAACAAAAGATGGAAGGATTATCACATTATGGAAGTAAAGAGTATCATTTAAAACAGCACCAATATAGTGATTACACAGAAAGAATAAAAGGATTGTTAGCTAGTAACAAACAAGAAACAAAAATTCAATCACAAAAAGTATATCAAGCACTATCTGATATTATTCAGTCCATTCCTATGGATGAAAATTCAACTAAAACCTTACAAGCTAAAAACAAAATAGGAATTGATTTAACACCTGGAAGTGTAGAAGTGTTAGAAACTGGATCATCAGTTAGAGGAACAAATGTTCCATATGACTTTGACTTTGATTATATTTTTAGGTTAGATTCTAATATTATTAATGATGACAAAAAAATGCATCAGTTCCGTACAAAAATATGTGAAGCATTAAATATTGCTTCAGTACCATCTGATGAATTCCGAGATGTAGAAGCAACCATTCCAGGACTAGGAACAATAAAATTAGATATTACTTTTATTCAAAAAAATGATAAAGTAGAATATTCCACAGAAATGGCTTTGCAAGATAGAATGGATACTATTTATAAAAGTAACCCAGCAGTAGGAGATGAAGTAACAGCAAATATCATACTAGCAAAACTACTTTTAAAACAAGCTGGCTGCTATAAGCCAAAGAGAAAAGATCCAAATCAAGGTGGATTAGGTGGAGTAGGAATAGAAAACTGGATTACACAAAATGGAGGTACCCTAGAAACTGCTGCTAATAGTTTTTTAAAAGCATCTGAAGGCAAAACATATGAAGAATTCAAACTGATTTACCATATTCATGATTATGGAAAAAATCACTTGTATAAGGAAAAGAAAACATATCCTTATGATGATTTTATCTTTAATAACATGAATCGTATAGGATATCAAAAAATGCAAGAAGTATTAAGAAAATATATTCGATATTTATCGGGAGAAAAAGACCTTTTCCCAGAGTTAGAAGAAGTTTTAAATGCATTAGAACAACAACAAGAAAAAGAAGTAACAACTACACATAGTAGAGGAATAGTTTCATTCTTTATCCTAATTAGTTTAAGTTTATTGGTTTCTATCATAACCATTATTTATATCCTTTTAAGAAAATAGCGTATGCTATTTTTTTTAAATAGGGATAAATTATGTTATAATATGAACTGGAAGTGTTAGAAATGGAAAAAAAGAAAGAAGAAAATATAGATTTAATAAAATACTTATCAAGCTTAGGATATGCTAAAAATAAAGCAAAAACTTATGTAAGGTTAGGCTTTGTTAAAGTAAATGGAAAAGAAATCAATAAATTACCTTATTTATTAAAAGAAAATGATATCGTAAAAATAGAGAAGAAAGAAGAAAAAAACTATAATATCCATATTGTTTATGAAGATGACCATTATTTAGTTGTAGATAAAGAAGCAGGCTTATTAACAATAAGTACTTCTAATCAAACCAAAAAAGAAGAAGATACCCTTTATAAAAGAGTAAGAGCATACTTAAATCATAAACATGAATATGCATTTATTGTCAATCGAATTGATAAAGAAACCTCAGGTCTAGTTATCTTTGTTAAAGAAGAAAAATTAAAAGAACAACTCCAAAAAGATTGGAATACAATTGTTAAAAAAAGAAATTATATTGCAATTGTACCAGGGGTGATGACAAAAAAAGGACATATTGATAATTATTTATATGAAGATAAAATGACTTTTACACATTCTACTAAAGTAGGAGGAAAAAGAGCAATTACAGATTATTTTCCTATCAAAAATAATCATCAATATACAATGCTTAATGTAGAAATAAAAACAGGAAGAAAAAATCAAATTCGTGTTCACTTAAAAGAATTAGGTTATCCTATTTTAGGAGATAAAAAATATGGAAGTAGAATTAACCCTCTAAAAAGATTAGCCCTTCATCATGATAAAATCTCGTTTCTAGATCCAATTTCGAATAAAACTTTAACATTCACCTCAAGTGTTCCAAAGGAATTCCATGATTTATTTCGTTAGCATTAATCTCTTAAGTCTTTTTTTGTGTAAATTAGATAAAATAAAATCTATTCACCACAAGTGGAGAATTCCTGAAAAAGTATTATTAACCATCTCTCTTTTAGGAGGATGTTTTGGAATGCTAATAGGAATGCATCTATTTCATCATAAAACCAAAAAGAAAAAATTTTATTTCGTTTATTTATTTAGCATAGTTTGGATTGTTATTTTACTATCAATTTGTTATAATTAAAAAAAGGTGCGTGATAGAGTGAATCAAGAAAAAATTAGAAATTTTAGTATTATTGCCCATATTGATCATGGAAAAAGTACATTAGCAGATCGAATCTTAGAAAAAACAAATGCTGTAGATAAGAGAATAATGAAAGAACAAATTCTAGATAATATGGATATTGAAAGAGAAAGAGGAATAACCATTAAATTAAATGCAGTAAGACTAAATTATAAAGGATATATATTAAATTTAATTGATACCCCAGGTCATGTTGACTTCAGTTATGAAGTATCCAGAAGTTTAGCAGCATGTGAAGGAGCAATCTTAGTAGTAGATGCAACCCAAGGAATAGAAGCCCAAACTCTAGCAAATGTATATTTAGCCCTAGATAATGATTTAGAAATTATTCCTGTTGTAAACAAAATAGACCTTCCTAATGCAGAACCAGAACTAAGACGCCAAGAATTAGTAGATACTTTTGGTTTTGACTCTAGTGATGTTGTTTTTACTTCTGGAAAAACAGGAGAAGGGGTAGAAGAATTACTAGAAAAAATTATCACTAAAATTCCTCCTCCAAAAAAACAAGAAGATGATCATTTAAAATGTTTAATCTTTGATAGTTATTTTGATCCTTATAAAGGAGTCGTTGCATATGTAAGAGTAGTATCAGGAGAACTTCATCATAATGATAAAATCATGATGAAAACGACGAATTCCACTTATGATGTAACAGAATTAGGATTTCATACTCCAAGTAACGTAAAAACAGATACCTTAAGAGAAGGAGAAGTAGGCTACGTTTGTGCAAGTATCAAAGATATTGCTGATGTTAGAGTAGGAGATACCATCACTTTAGCCAATAATCCTTGTAAAGAATCTTTACCCGGTTATAAAAAAATGAAACCAATGGTATATTGTGGTCTTTATCCAATTGATTCAAAAAAATATCCAGCCCTAAGAGAAGCCCTAGAAAAATTAAAAATTAATGATGCTAGTTTAGTCTTTGAAACAGAGTCTTCAACAACACTAGGTTTTGGATTTCGTACAGGTTTTCTTGGCTTATTACATATGGAAATTATCGTTGAGAGAATTGAAAGAGAATTTCATGTAGAATTAATTGCAACCTCACCATCCGTAATTTATGAAATTACATTAACCGATGGAACAATTATTCATATTGATAATCCAAGTGAATTTCCAGAAAGAGTAAAAATCAAAGAAATCAAAGAACCATATGTAAGAACAAGTATTTTTGTTCCCAATAATTATGTCGGAAATATTATGGAACTTTGTCAAAATAAAAGAGGGACATATTTATCTATGGAATATGTGGATGAAACAAGAGTCAATATTCATTATGAATTGCCTCTTTCAGAGATTGTTTATGATTTCTTTGATAAACTAAAAAGTTATACCAAAGGATATGCATCTATGGATTATGATATTATTGGCAATAAACCAAGTGATTTAGTAAAGATGGATATCTTATTAAATGGAGAAATTGTTGATGCCTTATCGGTTATTGTACATAGAGATTTTGCTTACAATAGAGCAAGAATTATCGTGGATAACTTAAAGAAATTAATCCCAAGACAAATGTTTGAAGTTCCTATTCAAGCAACTATTGGAAGTAAAGTTATTGCTAGAGCAGATATCAAAGCAATGAGAAAAAATGTTTTAGCAAAGTGCTATGGAGGAGATATTACTAGAAAGAGAAAATTACTAGAAAAACAAAAAGAAGGAAAAAAGAAAATGAAACAGATTGGTCATGTAGAAATACCAAGTGAAGCCTTCTTATCAGTCTTAAGTACAGAAGAAATCAAAGAAGATTAAATTAGCATTTATTAGTGTCTTGAAAAAGAAATTTTAATAAAATATGGTAGTAGGGGGAGTTTTATGGGAAATTTACCAGTAAATAGTAAAGAAATAAAAAAGTACATTTTAAATGTAGAAAATGATTTAGAAGGATTAATAGAATTTTTAGAAGAAGATTATAAAAATACAACAGAAGGAATATTTAATGCTCTTTTTACCTTAATGCGTCATTATGAACAAAATAAAAGTAGAGTACAATATTTAATTCATTTAATAGAATCAACTTTATCCATAAAAAGTAGCAAAGAATTAAAAGTTCTATCAGGCCAAATTATCGATTTAGATAATAAAGTAAATGCACTAAAACTAAAAGATAAAATTGCCATTCATGAGCCATTAAATCAAATTCATGAAATCTTTTTAGCAGTCAATAGAAATGCAGATGTGGTTCCTAATGAAAAAGTAAAATACTTATCTTTCCAAATCTTTCAAGAAAAAAATATTCCCTTAATTGAAAGCTTTTTAAAAGAAAATCAAGGAATACTTTCTAGTAAAAATAAAGAAGGAGAAAATATCTTTGATATTATTTTAAAACAATATTTATATTTAGATGAAAAAAACTATGAAGAAATTTCTTATTATTATCACGTGATTTTAATTTTTCTAGCAAGTTCTTATCGAAAAGAAATTATGAATAACAGAAACTCTTATCTAGATTTTATTAAAAAATCCAAGTTAGAGTATAAAGAGCATATTATTCGTTTGATTGAATTATTTGACCCTAATTATCAGGTTACTTTAGATAAAATAGAAAAGAGATATCATGTTAATTTTGACTTTTTTTCTTCTGTTTTAGAAGAAATGAATACTTTTAAGATGGATAATACGAATCGAATAAACTTTTTACATCAAGAATGTATTACGATCGATGGGGAGAGTACAACTTGTTTAGATGATGCTCTTTATTTGGAAAAAAATTTAGATGGCACTTATACTTTGTATGTTCATATTACCGATATTCCATCATTTGTTCCGTATCAATCTATTGTAGATATGGAAGCAAAAAAAAGAGCAGAAACAATTTATCTAAGAGATAGAAAAATTTCTTTATATCCAGAAATAATTAGTGATGGAATCTGTTCTCTTATTCCTAATAATCATCGTAATGTAATTAGTTATATCTTTCATTTAGATAGCAATTTTTCACTAATTGAAGAAGATTTCTCTTTTGTGAAAGGAAAAATTCAAGTAAAACATCGACTAAATTATCAAACAGCCGATCAAATTATTTTTGGAGAAGAAAATACTTCTTTAGCCATAATGCTAAAAAGATTAGTATTGTTTGCTGAAGTAAGGAAAAAAGGAAATATTGTTCGTGATTATTACCGAGAATATCAAAATGCCCTAAATTTTGATCCTAATCACGAATCTTTAAAAACAAATATTTCTCCTAGTGCCAATATTGTACATGAAACCATGGTATTAACAAACTATCAAATCGGAAAATACTTTAAAGATAGTAGTTTGCCTTATTTATATAGAAAAATAGATTTACCAAGTGAAAGCTTTATTCAGGAACAATTATTAAAACTAAAAAATCTTGATCCAATCTTTTTACAAAGTAAGGAATATTATCAAAAAATAAAAGATAGTTATACAAAAGCCAAATATACAGATAAACCTGTTTATCATAAAGGACAAAATCTAGAGTGTTATTCTCATTCTAGCAGCCCTGCAAGAAGATATGCAGATGCCTTTAACCAGTATTTACTATATGACTTGATTTTTAATCAGTTAAATAACAATCAAAATATTTATAAATGGGAATATCAACTCCGTGATTTAGCATATTACCTTAACCAAAAGAAAAAAGAAAACGAAGTATTTTCTAGTCACTATAATTATTTATCAAGTAAAAATTTAATAAAAAAGAAGTAGGAGTGTGAAGTAATGAATTTACCAAATATTAAAGAAGCAAGAAAAAGAACAAATAAAGAAGTAGAAATAAAAAGAGATGAATATCAATTATCTCCTAGTATGAAAGCATTAGGAGTAGGAAAGAATTATTGCATTTATACTTATGGGTGCCAAATGAATGTTCATGACAGCGAGAATATCTCTGCCATCATGGAAGAAATGGGCTACGCAAAAAAAGAAGATATGGAAGAAGCAAATGTGATTATTTTAAACACTTGTGCCATCAGAGAAAATGCACACAATAAAGTACATGGCATGTTAGGAAGAATTAAACATTTAAAGGAAACTAAAGAAGATGTTATTACTGTATTTTGTGGCTGTATGGCACAAGAAGAAGGAATTGCCAATGAATTAAAAGAAAAGTTTCCTTGGGTAGATATCGTAATGGGAACTCATAACTTTCACAAATTACCTCTTTACCTAGAAAATACCTTAACAACAAAGCAACAAGATATCGAAGTATTTTCAATCGAAGGAGAAGTAATTGAAGGAATTCCTGTTAAAAGAGATTCCAAATATAAAGCTTGGATTAATATTATGTATGGCTGTGATAAATTCTGTACATATTGTATTGTCCCTTATACAAGAGGAAAACAAAGAAGCAGACTTCCAGAAGATATCTTAAAAGAAGTCAAAGATTTAGTAAAAGAAGGATACCAAGAAGTAACCTTATTAGGACAAAATGTAAATGCCTATGGAAAAGACTTAAATCTTCATTATGGAATGGCAAATTTATTAGAAGATGTGGCCAAAACAAACATTCCAAGAATTCGTTTCGTTACCTCACATCCTTGGGACTTTACCGATGATATGATTGATATAATTGCTAAATATGATAATATCATGCCATATATTCACTTACCATTACAAAGTGGATCAACCAAAATATTACAAAAAATGGGAAGAAAATACACCAAAGAAGAATATAGAGAATTATTCTATAAAATTAAAAATAAAATCAAAAATGTATCCATTACAACAGATATCATTGTAGGCTTTCCAGGAGAATCTAAAGAAGATTTTCAAGAAACCCTAGATTTAGTAGATGAATTAAAATATGATTTAGCTTACACTTTCATCTATTCTAAAAGAGAAGGAACACCTGCTAGTAACTTTAAAGATGAAACAACAGAGGAAGAAAAGAAGGAAAGATTAGCAGAACTAAACAAAAAGATTAATCAATATGCTCTAGAAAATAATCAAAAATATTTAAACAAAATAGTAGATGTTTTAATTGAAGGCGAAAGTGAAAAAGAAGGAAGACTAATGGGATATACGGATACAATGAAATTAGTAAACGTAAAAGCTTCAGAAAAATATATAGGAAAAATTGTTAAAATAAAAATAACAGAAGTAAAAACTTGGAGTTTGGATGGTGAAGTAGTAGATGGAAAATAAAATGCAAGAACTCTTCCAAGCTATTCAAGAATCAAAAGAGTACCAAAGTTACTTAAATATTGGAAGTGTAATTGAACAAGATGATGAAATTGTATCGTTAGTAAATGAAATCAAAAACTTACAACAAAAATCAGTAGAATTAGAATATCATCATGATGAAAAATATAAAGAAATCGATAAAGAAATAGAAAGCAAAGTACAAGACTTAAACAATAGACCCATTTATCAAGAATACTTAAGAAGAATGGATGAATTCAACGACATCATCGCAGAATCTAGTAATCAAATTGAAAAATATGTAAACAGTAAAATTTAAAAATCATTTTTAAGAAAAACATAATAGAAGTGGTGAATGGTAATAAAGGTAATATTAACTAAAGTTGCCGTTAATAATCCCCACATTCCAATATGCAAGAAAGATAAAATTAAAAGTAATAAGAGGCGAATAACAGAACCATAAAAAGTTCCCATCATCGCCTCTTTTGCTTTTCCCATAGCTTGCATACTAGCAGTAAGAGGCCCTTGAATATAATGAAGAAGAAAGATAGGAGCAATCACTTTAATATAAGAAAGTCCTTCACTTGTATTATAAATAAATTTTAAAAAAAATTCGCCAAAACACATAAAAAGAATAGTACAAGGAATTCCTACAAGCAAAGAAATCCCTATAGCTTGTTTTATCTTATATTTAGTATAAGAAAAATTCCTATTACTATAAGAATGAGAAACAACAGGCAAAAGGGCATTAGCAATCGCCATAGTAAAAAAAGAAGGAAGTAATAACAAAGAATAAACATACCCATTAATAATCCCATATTCAACTGTAATATAATCTGTTGTATATCCAATTTTAGTTAACGCAAAAGTCAAAATAATAGGTTCTAAAAAATAAGATAAAGATCCAATTAAACGACTCCCTGTAGTAGGTAGACTAATATCAAGTAAATCTTTTAAAATTATCTTATCATATTTAAAATCAGAAAGATGAATAGTTTTCCCATGAGGGATAAATCCAAGTAAAACTAAAATAGAAGCTCCTTCACTTAAAATATTAATCAGAACAACCCCAATAATTGCACTCTCCAAAGAATACTTCATCAAATATTTTACGACAGTTAAAGTAAGAATAAGCCGTACAACTTGCTCGATAATATTTGAAACTGTAGTAGGAAACATTTTCTCCATACCAAAAAAATACCCCTTAATAATAGAAGAAATACAAATAAAAGGTAAGGTTAATCCTATCGCCATCAAAGGATAATAAGTCATCTGATTATGCAGTAAGTTCTTACTCAAAAAAGGAGAGATAAAAAATAATAAAATCATCAATAAAAAATTAAAAATAAGAATAAATGGTACACTAGATAAAACAATTTTTTTATGATTCTTTTCTCTCTCACTAATAAGTTTAGAAATAGCAACCGGTAGCCCTAAAGAACACAAAGTAATAAATAAATTAAAAGTAGGTAAAATTAAAGAATAAATACCAATACCCTTAGTTGTAATAGTTCTTGTTAAAACAATCTTAATCAACATTCCTAAAATTTTACTAATAAATCCCCCAATAATAAGGATAATAGTAGATTGAATAAACTTATTTTTCATAGTAAAATATATGCATGAAAACAAAAAAATAAACTAGCAAAATCATCATTATTAGTGTATACTTAATGGTAGGGAGGAAAAGAAATGGATAGTTATACAATAATTGTTATTATTTTTGGAATCATCATTTTAAGTATTTTAATCCTACTATATTTCTATAATAAAATTATTATTCAAAAGACAAGAATATTAAAAAAATATAATAATGTAAAAGGCTACATCTTAGAAGAAAGGAATGCTATTTTGGAAATGGTAACCTTTATTAAAAATAATTTAGAACATGAACAAGACTATATCAGTACGCTAAAGAAAACTGTCGAAGTATTAGATAACTTAAAGAATACAGACGGTGAGTTAAAGCAATTAAAACAAGCACAAAATACTTATAGAGATTTTTCTAAACTAGATAATGTTTATTCTTCATTAAAGAAAAATAAAGAATATATCACTCTAAAAGAAAAAGCGAATACCATTGAAGAAAGACTAAAATATTCCTTTGATGATTATAATAAAGAAGTAAAAAAATATAATAATTTAGATAAAGAAAAAATATATGCTCTAATCAAAAAAATAGCAAGATTTCCAAAATATGATACTTATAAAATATGAAAGAATTAATTTATCAAGGGAAAACATATCCCATTATCATCATTAGAAAGCAAAATAAAAATACCTATATTCGGATTAAAGAAGAAAATATAGTTGTTACTACTTCTTATTTAATGCCTAGAATAAAAATTACAAAATTAATAGAAGAAAATAGAAAATCAATTGAAAGAATGCTTGATCATTCTTTAAAAAACAAAGAAAAAAATAAACACTTTTATCTATTAGGAAAAGAATATCAAGTTATTCTTGATTCTAAATATCAAGAACCAAAACTAGAAGAAGATAAAATTTACTCAGTTAATCAAAAGGAATTAGAAAAATTTTTACAAGAATATAAAGAAAATCTTTTTTCTCTTCATTTAGAAAAATGTTATGCTATGTTTACAGAAAAAATTTCTTTTCCTAAATTAAAATATCGTAAAATGAAAACAAGATGGGGAGTATGTAATACAAAGACAAAAACGATTACTCTAAATAATGAACTATTACGCTACGAAATAGAATGTTTAGATTATGTAATTATTCATGAATTATGTCACTTACTAGTTCCTAATCATTCTTCGCAGTTTTGGCACTATGTAGAAAAATATTGTCCCAATTATAAAGAAATAAGAAAGAAATTAAGGAGTTGAAAGAATGTTAATTACCTCTATACATAATGAACATATTAAAGAATTAGAAAAACTAAAAGAAAAAAAATATCGAGATCAAACAGGATTATTTTTAGTAGAAACAAAACACTTAGCCATTGAAGCATATCGAGCAGGATTATTAGAAGAATTAATTGTAGAACAAAATGAAATTTTTCCTATGGATGTTCCAATTACTTATGTTTCCAAAGAAATATTAAAAAAATTAAGTTTTACCTCAACTCCACCTAAAGTAATGGCAGTTGTAAAAAAGAAAGAAAATACTAAAGAAATTGGAGAGAAGGTATTAATATTAGACCGAATACAAGATCCGGGAAATTTAGGAACGATAATTCGAAGCGCAGTTGCTTTTAACATTGACACAATTATTTGCAGTAAAGATACCGTAGATTTCTATAATCCAAAAGTAGTAAGAGCAAGTCAAGGAATGATGTTTCATATTCCTATTATCATCTCAGATACAGAAAAAATGATTCATGAATTAAAGCAAAAAGATTATAAAATTATTGGCACAAAAGTGACCAATGGGGAAGATGTAAGAAAAGCAGCAATTTATTCTCACTTTGCTTTAGTGATTGGTAATGAAGGACAAGGGATTAGCGAAATAATAGAAAAACTATGTGATCAATTTTTATATATTAAAATGAATGGAAATTGTGAAAGTTTAAACGCAAGTGTAGCAGCGTCTATTTTGCTTTATGAAATTAGTAATAAGTAGGTGATATTATGGAATATATTTATTTAGGAAAAATAGTAAATACCCATGGAATTAAAGGGGAAATTAGAATCTTATCTGATTTTCGTTATAAAGAAAAAGTATTCATAAAAGATTTTCCCATTTATATTGGAAAAAAACATGAAAAAGAAATCATTAATACTTACCGACCACATAAATCATTTGATATGATTACGATGAAAGGGTATACCAACATTAATGAAGTCTTAAAATATAAATCACTTCCTGTATACATCAAAAGAGAAGATTTAAAATTAGCAAGCAATGAATTTTTAGACGAAGATTTAATTGGTCTTCCTATTACGATGAATGGAGAAGTACAAGGTATTGTAAAAAAAGTACTTATAGGGAAACAAGATAAATTATTAATAAAAAAAGGAGAAAAAGAATATTATATTCCTTATGTAAAAGGCATAATAAAGAAAATTATTCCACAAAAAGAAATTATGATTGAAGATATAACTGGTCTTTTTGATTAATATTTATAAAATCAAAGTACTGATCAGTATTTTTTGTAAACAAATAGATAAAAATATTATTACAAATTAAAATAATGATATAATAGAATTAGTTAGAAGGTGGAACATGAAAATAGATATTTTAACCTTATTTCCAGATATGTTTACTGGCTTTTTAAATGAATCCATCATTAAAAGAGCAATGGATAAAAATTTGGTAACAATACAAGTACATAATATTAGAGATTATTCTTCTTTTAAAAACAAACAAGTAGATGACTATCAATACGGAGGCGGAGCAGGAATGGTTTTAATGTGTGAACCAATTTTTGCAGCGATTGAAGACTTAAAAAAAGAAGATACTCTAGTCCTTATGATGTCACCTAGTGGAAAAAATTTTAAAGAACAAACTGCAAAAGAATATGCTTCAAAAAAACATATCATCTTATTATGTGGGCACTATGAAGGATTTGATGAGAGAATAAAAACAATTGTTGATGAAGAAATATCCATTGGAGAATTTGTTTTAACCGGAGGAGAAATTCCGGCAATGGCAATAACTGATGCTATAACAAGACTAATCCCAGGAGTAATCAATGAAGAAAGTTTACAAAGTGAAACTTTTACTGATGATTTAGTAGATTATCCAGTTTATACTAAACCAGCAAGCTTTAGAGGCATGGAAGTACCTAGTGTATTATTAAGTGGGCACCATGCTAATATAAAAAAATGGCGAGAGGAAAAAAGACAAGAATTAACTAAAAAACGAAACGAGGAATAGCAATGGGGAAAAATTATTATTTACACAAAAACAAAAAAACAGGTGAAATTTTATATCTAGAATACGATAAAATAAAAGGTTACCCCATTACGCCCCAAACTAAGATAGAAGACGCCATTGAAGTTCACAAAATTATTTTTACCAACAAAACATTACAACAAAAATTAGTAAAGAAAAAAGTAGAAATTAAACTAAGATACTTTCTAAAAAAATTAGAAGAATTTGATACATCAGATGACTCTAGCAGTGGAGAGATACAAAATACAATTCTAGAGGCAGAAAGACTAAGAATTAATATTCTAAATCGTTATGTCCATTACTTAGGAAATACTTACGCAAGTTATTCCTTAAGTAAAATTCAACTTATTATTAATCAATTAAAAGAAAATTTATATCAAGCAATCAAAAAAGAAAAATATCAGTCATTTAAAGAACAAATGGATATTCAAAATTTATACTATTTAGATGAAGAAGAACCAAAGAAAGGTAGGGGAAGATAATGTATTATTTTATTGGAGTCAAAGGAACAGGGATGAGTGCTTTAGCAGTTATTTTAAAACAATTATCTTATGAAGTAGCAGGAAGTGATATTGAAAAGCATTTCTTTACAGAATCGGAATTAATAAAAAATAGCATTCCATTTTATCCATACGACGAAAAAAATATCAAAGAAAATTATACCATTATTAAAGGCGCATCAATTAAAGAAGAGAATGTTGAACTAAAAAAAGCAAGAGAATTAAATTTAAAAATTTATGAGTACAACGAAATGGTAGGAGAATTAACAAAGAAATTTAAAACCATCTGTATCGCAGGATGCCATGGAAAAACAACCACAACCAATATGATGGCTCTAGCATTTCAAAAAGAAGGAATTAATTATTTAGTCGGAGACGGAACAGGATGTGGAAATAAAAACAATACTTATTTTGCTTTAGAATCTTGTGAATATCAAAGACATTTCTTAGCATATCATCCAGAAATCGCAGTAATTACCAATATTGATTTAGATCATGTAGATTATTATAAAGATATTAATGATGTAGTAGATGCTTATACAAGTTATGCAAATTTAGCTACTAAGGTAGTAATCGCTTATGGAGATGATCCTTATACGAGAACAATGAAATTAACAAAACCAGTAATTTATTTTGGATTAAATGATAACAATGATGTTCAGGCAACAAATGTTATCTATAGTAAAGAAGGAATCTCCTTTGATGTTGAAGGTTATGGACATTTTGATTTACCATTATTTGGTCATCACCAGTTATTAGATGCCCTTGCTGTAATTACCGTTGCCAAAGAAGAAAACTTATCTTTCGAAGAAGTAAATAGTAATTTAAAACAATTCCATGGAGCAAAAAGAAGATTTACTGAGACAAAGGTAGGAAATAATATTATTATTGATGACTATGCCCACCATCCAAACGAGGTAAAAGCAACCATCGATGCAATCAAGCAAAAATATCCAGAAAAGCACTTAGTCATTATCTTTCAGCCTCATACTTTTAGCAGAACAAAAGAATTTGCTAAAGATTTGGTAGAAGTATTTAAAGAAGCAGATCAAAGTTATATCTTACCAATTCATCCAGCTAGAGAAAAACAAGAAGATTATAAAGACGTAACTTCAAACTTGATTATTGATAACCTATCAACAGCCCATGCTATTACAATTAATGATGCTAAAATCTTAAGTCAATATGATAATACTGTTTTTGCATTTATGAGTCCAAATGATATTAGCAAATTAGAACAAGAATTAAAAGAGTTATTAGAGAAAAAATAGAACAGGGGATACAAATGAAAAAAGAAAAACCATATATTATTTACACCAAAAAGAATAAAGAACAAGTATTTAAATATTTAAATAATTTTAATATCTACAAAGTCTATCGCACAATTAATAAAAATAGAGGATATGATCCAGAAAATCATTTTGAGTTAAATGAAGACATTGAAGATATTTACTTTTACAACGTAGAATTTACTTCTATGTGTAGTCAAAAATTTGAATTAAGTGAAGGGCAAACTGCTGTTTTTAAGAATTGTACTTTTTCTGGAAAAAACATTAAATTTTGTGGAGGAGAAGTTATCGTTCTAGAACCAAACTTTAAAAGAGCACTTTCTTCAATAACAGCGTACGAAGCTAAAGATTTTTATTTAAAATTATTAAATGATAATAAAGAACAGGAAATTAAATGTTATTTTTATCGTGGAAAGAATGTAGAATTAATTGCAAATAAAAATGTTAGGGAATTAGAAATTATTGATTATGAAAAGGCAAAATTATCAAATTTAGATTTTTTAGAGTATTTAAATTTAAAAAGCAACACAGTAAACTTTACTAAAAATACTCATTTAGTAGTTTCAGATTTAGCAATGTTACAAGTAAAAAACTTGCTTCTTGATGAAAATGCTTTCTTATATGCCGTTGGTATTCAAATAAAAGATATTGAAAGGATTATTGGTACTAGATTTAAATTAATTTCGATGGAAGATATAAAAATTAATGATACAAGATATTTTAATGATTCTAATGAAGTAGTAACAATCACACCAGAAGATTTAAATTCAGAATCTTTAATAGAAGAAAGAAGAAGGTTGTGTTCTCAGTTAAAAGGACTTAAAAAACATTTGAATACTCTTACTGCAAAAGAATTAGAAGAACAAACCAAAATACTAAAAAATAAGTTACTGCAAAGGAAAATTGGCGATAAGCTTTAAAAGGGGAACAAGTGCAACGTTATTTTGTAAAAGAAAAAGAAGGAAAATTTTTAACATTAGAAAATTCTGATGTGCATCATATTAAGAATGTAATGCGTTACAAAGAAGGAGCTAAAATAGAGTGTGTCTATAAGGAACAAGTGTATCATTGTGAAATTATTAATCCTAATTCTAATCGAGTAAAAATTATTTCCTTACAAGAAAATACTTCCGTAGAAAAATATTCACTAACCATTGCAGTAGGCTTAGTAAAAGAGCAAAAATTTGATTTAATTATTCAAAAATTAACAGAATTAGGAGTAAAAGAAATTATTCCTCTAAAAATGGAAAGAAGTATTGTAAAATTAGAAGGAGAAAAAGTTATCAAAAAACAAGAACGTTGGCAAAAAATAGCTAAAGAAGCAGCAGAACAATCCAAAAGAAATACTATCCCAACAATTTATTCTCCTATTTCCATTAATGAATTAAGTAAGTTATCGTACGATAATCAATTCGTTTGCAGCACCAAAAGGTGTGAAAAACTAAGCTATAACTATTTACAGAATTTAAAAGAATGTGCTACAATGATATTCGTAATTGGTCCTGAGGGGGGGATCACAGAAAAAGAAGAAGAAGTTCTTTTATCATCTGGATATTCTCCCATCTCATTTGGAGATCAAATAATGAGAGTAGAAACAGCAACAATATATGTTGCCAGTGTTTTACAATTTATGAAGTAGGGTGATTCAGATGATAGAAATTTTTTTACTATTTACAACTTTTCTTTTCTTCTTTTTTTCTGCCCATTTATGGCAAGAAAATCAAGAACTAAAAAGAAATTTATCAAAAGATAAAAACAAAGTTTCAAAATCTTTAAATGAGGAAAAAGATAGATATTGCATGAAAAAAATTTCTAATCAAGATATTTCTCCCGAATCCAAGGAGTCATTAAAAAAAGAATTTCAAAATATTCAAAGAGTAATAGAAAAGAGTAATATTTCAGAAAATAATCCTAGTGAAATCCAAAAAATAGAAAATCAAAACTCAAAAATTAGCACTATCCCACAAAAAGAACTTTTTTCCCAACAAGATAGTATTCAAAATCAAAGTCATTTTAATTTTAGTTCTGAACAATTAAATTTTAGTGATTTTATTCAACAAAACAAGAATATCGAGAAGCAGAAAAATACTCAATCTAACATCAATACCAAAATGGATTATATGAAAAACTTATCTCAACAATTAGAACAAGAAATCAAACCACAAACAATAGAACTTACTGATTATGAAAAAAAACAAGAAGAAACAGCAATCATCAGCTATAAAGAATTATTA
The DNA here is from genome assembly GCA_934162265.1 of uncultured Bacilli bacterium. Classification (GTDB taxonomy): domain Bacteria; phylum Bacillota_I; class Bacilli_A; order RF39; family UBA660; genus RUG11198. Next base: position 43,642 of record CAKPHZ010000005.1, read on the forward strand.
TCATCTAGTAAAAATCAACAAGAAAAAGAAGAATACAATGAAAAAGAACTTTTAGAAGAGTTAAAAAAGTTTCGTAATTATTTAAACTAAGAATAAGTAAAACAACATATACTGTAATATGAATAAGCAAAATAGGGAAACCTCTAAATTGATTACTATTACAGCTTTTTTAATTGGTTATGTATTAATTGATCGATTAAATAGTAATGAACAAAATGCCTTAGGAAATTTTTTTATGTTAATAGGACAGACATTATGCACATCAGGAAGTGAAAATTTTAGAAGAGATTGGAAAAATATTTCTAATCTCACAAATCAAGATACAGACCAAAATAGTCAACGTGATTTATCTAGAGAAGATTTCATTCGTGTTTTAAAAAATGCTAGAGATGTTTTTAATGACGAGATTAACAAGTTAGATTAAAAAATACTTTTCTTTTTTTCTTCTTTTTGGTAAAATGATTATAGAATAGAAAGAGGCAAAAAAATGATAAAGTCGTTTATATTTCTATTAAAATACAAAATTCTAAAAGATCCAATAAATCTATCTTGTCACCCAAAAGAATTTTTTCAATTAAGTAAAAATACCCAAAGAAAAGTTTTAGATAAGTATTTTACTAAATTAGATAAAACCTTTCCAGTTGATAATTATTTTAATACAAAAGAATCTAGATATTACCAAAATAATGAAGAAGTTAGTTTTTACAATTGCTATTACTTTGACAAACTGGTTATAGAATTAAATCCTAATAACATTTCTTTAATTGATAAATTTAAATTAAGTCAAGAGAAAATAGACTATTTAATATCCTATTATTTAAATATTATTCAAGAAAATAACAATTTATTTCATATTGAAAATTTATTAATCTATCCAGAAAAACTCCCTCTAGCACTAAGTCAAAATATAGATTTTATGCACTACGCAATAGCTAATGATTTTAAAAATGTAAAATACTTAGTATATAATGAAAAATGTTCATCTAAACAAAGAGAATTAATTCAATTATCTTTAGTAAAAGCAAGAAAAACAAATGCACCTTTAGAAGTTTTTTTAAAAAAAGATCACACACTTTCTCAGGAATTAAAAAATAATTTTGATTTTATTTTATACTTAATTGAAAATAATATTTGTTATATTGAATATCTAACAGAGGAAATTTTAAATCAAACTACACCAACCAGTAAAAATCTATTAACGAAAACAATTATTGCTTCTTTAAAAAAAGATCCAAAATCTTTAGAAAAAGTAGAAACAAACTTTGCAATAGCTGAGCATTTAAATGAAAATATAGATTTTATTGAATACTTAATATCAGATAAGATTAGTAATATTTCTTACATTAATTGGCAGCACTTACCAGATAAAACAAGAAATGATATTATTAATTATTTAACAAAAAGATTAAAAAAAACTAACCAAACGATTGATATTATGAAATACCCATTTTATCATCTTTTCTTTGAAAATTATCTTTTCATGAATTATTTGATTGAAATCGATTTTCGCTGGATAGCAGTTAGTCAAGTAAATAACAAAGAAGAACAAGATAAATTAATTGATTTAAGTTTAAAACAAATAAAAGAGATAAATTACAAATTTAAATTAGAAGATTTTTTAGCAGATGGCAAACACTTAAATCATTATTTAGTTGAAAACAAAAAAATGTTGAGTTATTTTTTTCAAAATCAAGTACCTGTTGTTTGGTATATTGATTTCTTTCAACTAAATCATACAAAAAGTGTAGTAGAAAACATTTTATTTTTTATTGAAAAAAAAGATTACGAATTTCATAATGAAGAATTCTTAGTAAATGGAAAATATCCAATTCCTCTTAGCAACAGTTATCGTTTTATGCGCTTTTGCATAGATAAAAATTTTAACAACTTAGCATATATTGATTTATCAATGATGGATAAAAGAGAATTAAAACGAATAATTAACTATGCTTTTAGAATGGTATATTACATTAGGGGAAATAATAAAAAGTTGAATTTTGATTTTGAAGGGTACTTCAAAAATTCAGATATTATCCACGATCAATATTTTCAAGAATGTTTGAAAAGTTTATAATTTACATTACTTTTATTTTATGCTAGAATACTTACATAAAAAGAGGTGTGCTGAATGAAAAACAATAAACAAATAGAAGAATGGATTAGTGTTGCTGCTACAATTTGGAAAATATATCAAGAATTAATTGAAGATAGGTATCAAAATCAAAAAGAAAAATACCAAAACGATCTAGAAATGTTAAAAATGTGTATTGATTTAGAAAATCAAATTTATCAAAATTTAGGTGTAACGATTGATAATTTTAATCAATATTGTCAAACAATTGAACTGCTAATATCAAGGAAAAAATATAATGTTAAAACAAAAAAAGCTATCTCAGATCGAATGGTAAAGTATCTTATAAATTTAGAATATTTAAATCCTTTTCTTTCTATGCAAATGGATAGTTATACTAATCAGTTAGAAAATCAAATAGCTATTGAAATACAATATGATGTTGAATACCTTAAACATTTTTTTTCTAGAATAGATTATTATTTTCAAAAGGCAACAACAAAATCAGAAAAGAAAAATTTGATTCGTTGTTACTATGGAATCTTATTTGAATTTAAATTATCGGAGCATTTGTTAGATAATCCTAAATTGCTGAAAGATTTTACCATGTCAGAAAGAGAAAAATGTCTTTTGTTTCATCATAATCCATTGGATGTTGAATATTATTACGAAATGCAAAGTAGTAATTGGATTAATGAAAGTTTATCAAAAATCTTTGATGAAAACTTTTCTACAAAAAATTTAACAGCATTAAGAGAAAAAATAAATTTAGAAGCAATTCTTTCTATATTAACAAAGAAAGAAAGATCTAGATTTATGTATCAAACATATACTAATATCCTAAATAATCCATATTATAAGGACAATGATGCATTAAAAGAAAATTTAGATTTTTTTATCAAGATAATTGGAGAGTTTTATCAAAATACTGTTAATCATTCTCAAGAAACGAAGAAGAAAACTTTATCTTAAGTATATCAAATTAATATTTAAAAAACATTACCATAAAAATGAAAAAAATCAAGAGTCAAAGTAGCTTCTATTAATCTGCTATCTACTTTTGATTTTTTTTGTTTATTAAATTTAAAAATCTTGTCAAAGTGAGCTCCAGTTTTTAAAATTTAATTTTAAGATTTAAATGACAGTATTTATTTACTACTAATTAAATTCCTACCTAAGGAAGGATAGACTATGATATAATGATATTGTGATTAGGATATGAAGAAAAAGATAAATTATTATACATATACCTTTGATATGAAATGGTTAAATATTTTAGCAGTCATTCTTTTTGTAATGATATCAATTCCTATATATTTATTAGAGAAAAATCAAAATCTTAGCATTCATTTAGATTTAATAGAATTATTTTTAGCAATGTTTTTTTATTTAATTCTTCATGAACTTTTTCATGGAATAGGTTTTTTACGAATAAAAGAGGTAAAGTTGGAAAATATTACACTAGGAATATCATTGGAAAAAGGAATCTTCTATTGCATGTGTAAGAAAAATATTAGCAAAAAAGATATTTTAATTGCATTATCACTACCAGTAGTATGTTTAGGCTGGATAACATTATTTATTGGAATAATTATTCACTCTTATGAAATTATCTTTTTATCCATTTTAAATATCACAAGTTCCATTGGAGATATCATGATGATAATTTATTTTTTAAAATGTCCTAATGATATTATTTATCTTGATTTAGATGATTGTACTTCTTTTACTGTGATTTCTAAAGAGAATTTATCAGAAAAAAAGGTATTAGGAATTACTCTAAAAGAAAATGGCATTTATACAACAAAAATGAAAAGTCATGATTCAAGAAGAATCATCATTTCCAAACCATCTTATTTTCTAATAGGATTAATTTTATTCTTAATTGTTTTTAAAGTAATAGGAGGGATAATGTGAATTTAGTAGTAATGGCGGCTGGTATGGGAAGCCGTTTCGGTGGATTAAAGCAATTAACACCAGTAGGACCAAACGGGGAGTTTTTGATTGATTACTCAATTTACGATGCAAAAAAATCCGGAGTGAATAAAGTAATTTTTGTCATAAAAAAAGAGATGGAAGAAGAATTTAGAAAAACAATTGGGAAAAGAATAGAAAAATATATCAAAGTTTGTTATGCCTATCAAGATTTGGAGGATACGCCAATTAAAATAGAACAAAAAAGAACCAAGCCTTGGGGAACAGGACAAGCATTACTTGCAAGTAGAAATCAAGTGGATGCTCCATTTATGGTTATTAATGCTGATGATTTTTATGGAAGAGATGCTTTCCTGCAATTAGGAAATTTTTTAAAGGAAGTAAAGTCAGATAAAAAAAATCATTATGCTATGGTAGCTTATTTATTAAAAAATACTTTAAGTGACAATGGTAGTGTATCAAGAGGTGTTTGTGAATTAAAGAACGGTTACCTAAAAAAGGTAACAGAATGCACAAAAATTGAACGACAAAAAAATAAAATTATTTCTTATGGAGAAGAAGTACAAGAATTAGCCGAAGATACTTTAGTCTCTCTAAATTTATTTGGTTTCACTAGAGAAATTTTTAAAGACGCAACAAAATACTTCAAAGAGTTTCTTCTTCAAGAAAAAAATCTGGAAACAAAAGAATTCTATCTACCATCGATTGTCCAAAAAACAATAGATGAAGGAAATTCAGATATGAAAGTCTTATCGACTACATCTTCCTTTCATGGAATGACTTATAAAGAAGATATGGATAAATTAAAAGAATATATAAAGGGCTTAATTAAAGAGGGAATTTACCCAGCAAAACTATGGGAGGAAAACAATGAAAAATAACAAAAAATCACTAATCATAGTGAGTATTTTAATTATCTTAATGATATGTGCAGCATTTACATCAAGAAATTTTCAAAATGATACATTTTATACCATTAAAGTAGGAGAGTCAATTGTAAAAAATGGAATTGATATGAAAGATCACTTTTCCATTCATAAATTAACATACACTTACCCACATTGGTTATATGATGTAATTACTTACAAACTATATAAAATAGGAGGTTTTCAGGGATTATATCAAATTACAATACTAATTTTTATGATTATTGGAATTACTTTCTATCTATTAAATATCAAAAAAAATAAAAGCTATTTTATTAGTTTATTATTTAGCATTTTGGCTATGATTATGTTAGCAAGATTTATAACAGCAAGAGCGCAACTAATTACTTATTTATTATTTTTAATAGAAATTATTTTAATAGAAAATTTATTAAAAGAAGGCAAAAAAAGATATATAATAGGATTATTCCTAATTAGTATTTTAATTGCTAACCTTCATGCAGCTGTATGGCCGTTTTACTTCATTTTAATGCTACCATATTTAGCAGAATATTTTATAGCAAAAATAGTAAACAAAATCAAAAATAAACCAAAATTGGGAATTTTTGAGAAGAAAATAGACCTTATCCAGGATAAAAATATCAAATATTTGGGATTAGTATTTTTAATCAGTTTACCATTGGGATTATTAACACCTATTGGAGATGTACCATATACTTACTTTATCAAAATATTACAAGGAAATACAATGCAGTATATTAATGAGCATAAACCATTAATATTAATAGAAAACTTTTTTGTAATGGGATATTTATTTATATTACTTATTCCACTAATCTTTACTAAAGTAAAAATCCGTCTTTCTGATTTATTTATGATTTTAGGATTACTATTTATGTCATTTCTATCAGTAAGGCATGTTGCGCTATTAGCGGTAGTAGGAATGTTTTATTTATGTCGTTTAATTTCTAATATTGGATTAATCAACAGCAAAAATACTTTAGATTTTGAATTACCTTGGTATAGTGTTTTTATCGTTTTAATAACCATTATTATTACTTCAGGAATTGTTTATAATATTAACAGTAAAGAACAATTTATGGATACCAATACTTACCCAGTAACCATGGTAGACTATATGCAAAAGAATTTAGACATGAAAAAAGTCAAACTCTATAACGAGTATGATTTTGGAAGTTACTTAATTTATAAAAATATAAAAGTATTTGTAGACTCAAGAAGTGATTTATATACCAAACCATTTAACCATAAAACAGATATCTTTACCGAATCCATGAAAATTACCGAAAAATACGGTAGAGTATTTCAAAAATATGGAATAACTCATATTTTAATCTATAAAGATACAGATTTAAACCAAATCTTAGCGGCATCTCCAAATTATAAACTTCTGCATAAAGATGGAAGATTTATGTTATATGAGTATACAGCAAATAATCAAAAAGAAGCATAATTTTATTGCTTTTTTTTAAGTGATATCATTTGAGTAAATTCATCATAAATTGTATACAAATGTGCAAAAATTACTTCCTCTTCTTCTCGTAAAAGATTATATTTTTCGTTCCATCTTTTTCTTTCCTTAAAAGAAAAACTATACTTTTTTAAAGTAGTACAATGTTCTTTCTCCATAGAGTTTCTTTTTAATTTTAATTCTAAAATTTTAATTTTAGTAATAATATCATTATAATCATATTTGTTCATATTTTTACCATCTCCATCAATTTTCTTACCTAATTTTAACATAAATAAAAATTATTTAAAACTAATGCAACCCAAAGTTAAAAATAAGAACAGGGAAGTACAAAGTTTAACTAGCAGTTAGTTTTTTGAGTTGGATAAAAAATTGTAGTATAATAAAACTACTTTTAAGGAAGTGATATTTTTGAGTAAAAATAAGGTAAGTATTATTGTTCCCATATATAACGGAGAATTGCACTTAAGAGATTGTTTGGATTCTTTAATTCATCAAACACTAGAGGATATAGAAATCATTGCAATCGATGATGCATCAAATGATCATTCTTTTTCTATATTGAAAGATTACGCAAAGAAAAATTCTAAAATAAAAGTCTATCAAAATAAACAAAATCTTGGAACAGGAGCAACTAGGAATAAAGGATTAGCTATTGCGAATGGAGAATATGTTGGATTTGTTGATTGTGATGATTATGTCAGCAAAACGATGTATCAAGTAATGTATGAATTAGCTCAAGAAAATAAATTGCCCGATATTATAGAAACGAGAATAACATTTGTTAAAGATAATCGTTATTTAAATCAAGATTTGTCCTATTCCTCTACTAGAAGAAATTGGTTAATAAGAAAAAAGCAAAAAATAACAGAATTACCAAATTTAAGTCCATCAGTTTGTAATAAATTATTTAGAAAATCTTTTTTAAAAGGGAAAAAATTTATTGAAAATTGTAAATGGGAAGATATTTTATTTACAACGACTCTAGGAATAAAAGCCAAAAGTATCTTAGAAGTGGGTAACAATGACTACTTTTATCGAAGAGATATTAGTAGAGGCGTCTCTTCAATTAATTATCAAGCCAATGACAAGATATTTGATATTTTTAAAATTACTGATGGCATCATGAATTCTGTTTATTTTATCCAAAAGAAAAAATATCAAGAATCATTATATATGATTTGTTTTGCTGCTATTTTTAAAAGAATAGAAGAATTAGAATATTGGAATATCAGTAAGCAAAAGATAGAAGAAATCAAAAAAATAATCTATCAATTGGCCTACCAGAAATACGGTAGTCTTAAACATATAGATTTTGATCTTTTTAGTGCTATGGCAAAGGAAGATATCACCGAGGAGTATATTAATTTAACAAAAGAGCAAGACAAATTAAATCAAAAAAAATGTAAATTAAGAAAAAGAGAAAGAAAGAATTGACAAGCTATTCTAAAAGTTCATATAATATAGATAGATTAGTTTAGAAAGAAAGGCGATAATATGAATAAAGATAAATTACAAAGAATCTTTAATATCATTACATTAATTACAACAGTATTATTAATTGCATTTATTATTTATGCCTTTAAATTAGGAATATTAGAAGATAAAACCATTCTAATTCAGTACATGAAAAAGTTTGGCATATTTGCTTGTATATTTTTTATTTTGTTACAAATTGCTCAAGTTGTATTTCCTGTTATACCTGGTGGAGCAAGTTGTCTTGCTGGTGTTTTAGCTTTCGGACCAGTATTAGGTTTTATTTATAACTATATCGGACTCGCTTTAGGATCATTTATTGCCTTTCTTTTATCTAGAATTTACGGGATAAAAGTAGTAGAAAAATTTTTCCCTGAAGAAACAATTAATAAATATTTAAAGTATATTCAAAATAATCGATTTACTGCAATATTTTTTTGGGGAATTTTTTTACCAGGACTTCCTGATGATTTATTGTGCTACATAGCAGGATTGAGTAAAATGAGTTGGAAAACATTTCTCTTCATTATCCTAATTGGGAAACCATTCGCATTAATTTTTTATAGTTTATTTTCTTATTGTTTACCGGCACTTTCTGATTGACAAAGTGCTTTTCTTTATGTATGATAAGTACCAAGAAAGAAGGAATAACAGTGGCATGTAGTTACTATCAATTTAACGGAGGAATATTTAGTGGAGATTATTGGTGTAATAAAACCAATCAAAGAGTAGCAGAAACAGAGTATTATAAGTATTGTAGAGATTATAATTATGATGAATGCCCAATTTACCGAAAAGAAGAATCAAGTGGCTGTTTTATTACAACAGTTTGTTGTCAAATTTTGGGATTAAATAATCATAACAAACTTTTAGATGACTTTAGAAGTTTTCGAGATAATGTACTACAAAAAAATGAAAAATATTATGATACTTTAAAAGAATATGATGTTGTTGGTCCAATAATTGCTAATAAAATTTTACAAGATAAGGACAAAAAAGAAATGGCAATAGGACTATATCAAAATGCTTTAAAAAATATTCATCAATCTATCTTACAAAAAAAATATGATAAAGCTGTAGAAAAGTACTATATTATGACACTAATGCTAATTCAGTATTATCATTTAAAACACTTTTATAATCAAATTAAAGAAGAAAATTATCACTATAAAGAATTTGTCCCTACATTAGCAGGTCATGGAAAAAAAGTAATGAAAAAAGAAAATTAAAATTTAGTTTTAGTATTTTTTGAGCAAAAATTAAATACAATAAGTAATAGAATAGAGAAAATAAAAAAACAAAGTAAAAGGATAATTCAACTTAAAAATAATAATTTACTATCAAAAATATAAATGATATAATAGAACATATTGAGGTGGTAAAATGAAAATCAATATCCAAAAATATAGAATACAATTGCTTGTTTTTCTATTCACATTTTTAGTTTTTTTATGTTTTTTAATTTTATACCTTCACTTTACAAATACGGAAGATTTGATTCTAAAGAAAAATATTAGTTATAATTTCAGAGAAACTGTACATACGAAAGATTTAATTGAAAAACTAAACGGGAAATTATTAACTAACTCTTTAGTCGATACAAATACTGTCGGAAAAAGAAAAGTTCAAATTTCTTACTATAATCACTATGGCTTTATTGAAAATAAATATGCTTTAGTAGAAATTAAAGATGTAACTCCACCAACAGTAGTCGTGAATAGTACTTATTTTGCTGAAAAAGGAAGTAAATATAATTTACTAAATAAAATCTTTTGTGCTGATGATTATGATGATAATGTTACTTGTCAAATTACAGGAGATTATAACTTTAACAAAGTAGGAAAGTATTCTTTAAAAATCATAGCTACAGACAAAAGTAATAATGTTACTAGTAAATCATTTTCCTTAGTGGTTTCCGAAAAAAAAGATACCACTCCAAAAGAAGATTCTCAAACAATAACAAGAACTAACTTTAAAGACGTCTACAAAAAATATAAAAGCAAAAAGACATTAATAGGTCTTGATTTATCTAAATGGCAAGAAGAAATTGACTTTGACAAAATTAAATCAGAAGGAGTAGAGTTTGTCATGATTAAAATAGGGGGCCAATCTAAAAAATCAGGGAAAATAGAACTCGATCCTAAATTTACTCATAACATTGAAGAAGCTTTAAAGAGAAATATGAAAGTTGGTGTTTATTTTTATTCTCATGCAACAAGCACAACCGAAGCAAGAAAACAAGCAGAATGGGTAGTAAAAAATCTAAAAGAATATAATTTATCTCTTCCCATTGCTTTTGATTGGGAAAATTGGAGTCAATATACAAGTTATCATCTTAGTTTTCATACTTTAAATAATATTGCAAATGCTTTTTTTGCTCCATTAGAAACCAGAGGTTACCAAACAATGCTATATTCTAGTAAGTATTATCTTGATACTGTTTGGTACAAAGAAGAATATAATACATGGTTAGCCCATTACACAACCGATAGTAAAGATAAAGAAGAATATAATATGTGGCAAATATGTAATGATGGAAAAATTGAAGGAATTAATACTCTAGTAGATATTGATATTATGTATTTAAATGAAAAATAGTTTTATAAATAATAAAAATTTATGGATTAAGATTTCCTCTTAAATAAGAAATAAAAGTTTTACTAGCAAAAGTAGGCAAAATAGCCTGATTAGTTGCTAAATAAATATTAACATTAGGAATCTTTTCATTTAGCTTTAATTCTTCCAAGTCGTCAAAATTTCTCTTTGCCAAATCTAAAATAACAAACCCAATCCCTAAACCAATATGAACAAATTCTGTGATTAAATCTTGACTAACAACTTCCATCCTAGGGATTATCTTTACCCCATGTTGTAAAGAAATATGATCAAATAGTTTTCTGCTATTTGATTTTTCTTTTTGTAAAATAATAGGATATTTCTGTAACTCCTCAAAAGTTTTAATATGATCTTGAAAAAAACTTGGATGATAAATAAAACCTTGTTTTAATTCTTTAATTTTTATTAAATTTACATTTTTTTCCTCAGCATCTCCTTCATTAAAAATAACCAAATCAAGTTTTCCTAATTTTAAATCACAAATTAAATTATCAGTCAAATCATTAGTAATATAAATATGAATGTTTGGATAGTCACAATGAAATTGTTTCAAAGTATCTATCAAAAGAAGTTTAGTTAAAGTAGAAGAACATCCAATTTTTATTTCTCCTTTTTCTAAAAATTGAAAAGAGGTAAATTCATTTTCAGCATTACGAATTAGTTGAAGTGCTCCTTTGATATATTCATAAAACATCTTTCCTTCCTTTGTTAATTCCATTCCCTTATTGCTTCTCAAAAATAAACTTCCGCCAAGTTGAGCTTCCAACTTCTTTATTGATTGAGATATAGCAGGTTGTGAAATACTTAATTCTATACTTGCCTTAGTCATATTTTTGTTCTTAGCAACCACAAAGAAAACTCTATATAATTCTAAATCAATGTTCATTATAATCACTCCTTATTGCTATTATAACATAAATATATTTTACTTATAACAAAAAGTAGAATAAACTAAAAATGAAAGGAAGGATACAAATGTTTAAAAATTTAAATATCGTAATTGGAATAACAGGAGGAATTGCTGCATATAAAGCTTGCGGAATTGTTAATTATTTAAAAAAACAAGGAGCTAATATAGAAGTGATAATGACCAAAAATGCCTGTGAATTTATCAATCCATTAACATTAGAAACCTTATCCAGAAACAAAGTAATTACTAATATGTTTGAAAGACCAGACTATATTGAAGTAAAACATATTAGTATAGCCAAAAAAGCAGATTTATTTTTAATTATACCAGCAACTGCAAATATCATTGGAAAAGTAGCAAATGGAATAGCAGATGATATGCTTTCAACAACCATCATGGCAACCAAAGCACCAGTAGTTTTTGCTCCAGCAATGAATAATGCCATGTATGAAAATAAAATTGTTCAAAATAATTTACAAAAATTAAAGGAATATGGTTATAAAATTATAGAACCAAAAACTGGATATCTGGCTTGTGGAGATAATGGCAAAGGAAAACTTCCCTCAAGTGAAGAAATCACAAATTATATAAAAGTTTTAGTAAAGGAGGAAAAATAAAATGAAAAAAATATTAATAACAGCAGGAGGAACAAGTGAAAAAATTGATAATGTAAGAAAAATTACTAATTCATCAAGTGGAAAATTAGGAATGATGATAGCTCATCAATTGCTAGCAATAAATCATGATGAAGTAAAAATATATTATATATGTCCAAAAAATGCATTAAGACCATCCTCACCAAAAGTAGAAATTATTGAAATAGAAGGGACAGAAGAATTAAAAAATACTATCGAAGTCATTCTTCAAAATGAAAAGATAGATTATTTTATCCATTCTATGGCAGTATCTGACTATACAACAGATTATATAACAACAATAGAAAAAATAAAATCTAAAATAAAAACAACTAGGAATGTAGAAGAAGCATTTTTAAATATAGAAACCATTCAATCCAATAAAATTTCTTCTAATGAAAATAACTTAGTTATTGTCTTAAAAAAAACGCCAAAAATAATATCTATGATCAAAAAACTAAGTCCAGAAACATATTTAATAGGATTTAAATTATTGGATGGTGTTTCTAAAAAAGAACTAGTAGAATCTGCTAAAAAATTAAGAGATAAAAACAATTGTGATTTAGTTGTTGCTAACGATTTATCCACAATTAGAAAAGGAAAACATGTAGCATATATTATTGATAAAAATAATGTCATAGAAAAAGCAATCAGCAAAGAAGAGATTGCTAAGAAATTAGTAAGGAGGATGAATAATGAAAGATAAAATTTTATTTGTTGGTGGTGATTGGAATTTAGAAGGTGGGAAGTCCTCTAAAATGGTTAGCAAATTTGCAGAATATTTACCATGCACAACTGTTTTCAATGGAGGATATTACAATCAATTAAAACAAATATTAGCATCATCTATTTACTATAATATTGTGATATGGTGGGCAAATGTTCCCAATGAACTTCCTAAAATTAGAAAAGTAAAAGATGTGAATGCCAAAACTATGCTAGTTTCTTCCAAAAGAAATATCAATAATCAATATTCATTTCAAGATTTACTTCAACATTCTTTTGAATTAAAATCAAATTTAACCATAGAATTTAGTAAAGTCAATAATTTATATAAGATGAAATTATTTGATCCTCTTGGTAATGTTTGGTATGAAGGAAAGAGTATTAAAGAATGCGCTAAAGAATTACAAAATAGATTACAGTTTATTAAAAGTATTACCAGAGAATCAACAACAGAAAGTGAAGAAAATATAGGAGCTTTATCTTGGTTCTTTAATCTATTTAAAGAAGAAATGTATCAATCAGAAAAAAATCCAATAATTCCTATTAAAGAGGAGTTTTTGAATATTGTAAAAGATTACGCTATTCAATTAGCAGAAGTTACATTTCAGACAAAGGAGGTCAAAAGATTTTTAGGCAACGCCTCATTTCGCTGTCCAAAAGGGTTTCCGTCGTTTAGAGGAGATAAATATATTTTTGTAAGCAAAAGAAATGTGAACAAAGAATTTATCGCAATTGATGATTTTGTTCCTGTTTACCTAGAAAATAAGAAAATATATTATTGTGGAAAGAACAAACCTTCAGTAGATACACCAATCCAAGTTCGATTATATCAATTGCTACCTAATATCAATTATATGATTCACACACATTGTTATATCGATGGTGCACCATACACTAAAAAAGTTCTTCCTTGTGGAGCAATAGATGAAGTAGAAGAAATTTTACAAGTATTAAAAAAACACTATCAAAATTTAAATGAAGATTTTTACTTAATCAATTTATTAGGACATGGCAGTATTATGATGAGTAAAAATCCAAACCAACTAAAAAATATTTCTATAGTAAGAAGAAATTTACCTGAAAATATGTACGGAAAAAAAGAGAAAATATAACCACTTATGATTACAAAGAAAAAACAAAAAATACTAAAAAAGTTTTCTCTTTTAGGAAAAGAACTCTTTCAGTATTTTATATGTATGATAAAAGGAATAGGGAAGTAGTAGTTTCAATTAAAATGGTAGTTTAAAATTTCCTTTTCCCATCATTTTCATCATTTTTTTCATTTCTTCAAATTGATTTAATAGTTGATTTACTTCAGTAACAGTTGTCCCAGAACCCTTAGCAATTCTTTGCTTTCTGGATGCCTTTAATATTTCTGGATGTTTTCTTTCATATGGAGTCATAGATAATATAATTGCCTCTGTATGAGCCATTTTCTTAGGATCTACTTTTACATTATTTAATCCCATTTTCTTTGCACCAGGCAATAATTTTAACAAATTTTCTAACGGACCTAATTTTTTGATTTGTTTTAATTGATTTAAAAAATCTTCCAAATCAAAAGTTCCTTTTGACATCTTTTTTACCATATCTTCAGCATCTTTTTCATTGATTTCATCAGACACTTTTTCTACTAAGGATAAAATATCTCCCATACCTAAAATCCTAGATGCCATACGATCGGGATGGAATTCAGACAAACCGTCCATTTTCTCACTAACACCAATAAACTTAATTGGTAAATTAGTCAAATGGCGAACAGATAGGGCAACACCACCTCTTGTATCACCATCTAATTTAGTTAAAATAACTCCAGTTAATGGCAACTTTTCATGAAATCCTGTAATCACATTAATTGCATCTTGTCCCATCATTGAATCGATAACTAATAAAGTTTCATTAGGATGAATTTCATTTTCAATATTTACTAGTTCATCCATCAATTTTTCATCAATTTGAAGTCTACCAGCTGTATCGATTAAAATATAGTCAAATCCATTTTCCTTTGCGTACAAAATTGCATTTCTTGAAATTTCAATTGGATCTTTTTTTCCTTCAGTATAAACTTCAATATTTAATTCTTTTCCCAATGTTTTTAATTGATCAATAGCAGCAGGACGATAAACATCACAAGCAACTAATAAAGGCTTTTTCTTGTGATTTTTTCTTAAATAATTAGCAAGTTTTCCAATTGTTGTTGTTTTACCTGAACCTTGAAGACCAACTAACATTGTAATAGTTGGATTTTTATTTATCACAAGTTCAGCAGTTTCTCCACCTAATAGTTCTGTTAATTCATCTCTAACAATACGAACAAATTCTTCTCCTGGAGAAAGTTTTTGATTAACATCAGTACCCAAAGCTTTTTCTTTTACTGTATTAGTAAATTCTTTTACCACTTTATAGTTGACATCAGCTTCTAGTAAAGATAATCGAATTTCTCTCATCATCTCATTAATATTTTCTTCGGTTATTTTTCCATATCCTTTAATTTTATGCATTACGTTTTGTAATCTATCACTTAAATTTTCAAACATTATCTATCACCTATCTAAAATTATATCGTATATTTTAATTTTTTTCCATAAATTAACTAAAAATACTTGATTTTTTCTTTTTTATCCTTTATAATTATAAATGTCTTAAGCAAAAAGACAAAGCATTTATTTGATGCAGGTGTAGTTTAATGGTAGAATAAGAGCCTTCCAAGCTCCTGACGTGAGTTCGATTCTCATCACCTGCTCCATAAGATAAAATCGTCGCACCAATGTGACGTTAATGATTAAGTCAACTAGAAATAGTTGATTTTTTTGTGCGTTATTGCAAAGAAAGGTGTGATGTGATATGATTAAAATAATTAAGAA